>DATAXU010000184.1:0-46247 GCA_036272955.1 Verrucomicrobiia bacterium | reverse complement strand
TCGCCCTATACCGTGTACGATCCGACCCCCGTCATCGCGGGCGAACGGTTCTACCGGGCAATAATAGGTCAGTAGCCTCATCCAGCCGTCCACCAGGAGGAACCAGCGAATCCACCGCTGGTTCCTCCCCTTTCAAAAAGCGGGTAGGCCAAACAGGTTTCGTCGGGGGGTTGTCGAATATTGCCGAACATTTCACCTCCATGAATTGTCTGGATATCCCGTCCCCCATTCCCCACAATTTCCGCCTGTCACTTATGAAGCGCGTTTTAACGTTACTTCTTCCAGTCGCCCTTTTCGGCGCCTCCGTTTGTTTTACCCTCTCTTCCCGTGCCGCCGATGCGGTTCAGATTTCTCAAAGCGAAGACACGGTCCGCGTCGAAATCAATGGCCGGCTTTTCACGGAATATCATTACAAGGATGTTCCCCGCCCTTATTTCTATCCCGTCCTCGGCCCGCGCGAGTTGCCCATGACCCGCAAATGGCCGCTCGAACAAACCACCGATGAGCAACACGATCACCCCCACCATCGCGGTCTTTGGTACGCCCATTCCAGCGTGGATGGTTTTGATTTTTGGACCGAGGGAAAGGGATGCAAAATCGAACATCAGAAGTTCCTCCAGCTTTCTTCGGGAAACGACTCCGGCCTCATTCAATCCTCCAATAATTGGATCGCCTCCGACGGCACTTTCGTTTGCGGTGATGTCCGCACTGTCCGCATTTTTAACCGCCCCGCCAACGAACGCCTCCTCGATTTTGAAATCACGTTTTACGCCCCGCCCGACAAACCCGTCTTATTCGGCGACGACAAAGACGGCACCATGGCCACACGCGTGCCCGAGTCCATGAGACTCACCCACGCCGGCGACGGCAAAAAGAAAATCCCCGGCGACGGCCACATCGTCCTGTCCACCGGAGTGCGCGATGAAGATGCGTGGGGCAAACGAGCCGATTGGTGCGACTACTACGGCCCCGTCGCCAGCAATATTGTCGGCGTCGCCATCTTCGATAACCCCCAGAACCTTCGGCATCCGACGTGGTGGCACGTGCGCGATTACGGTTTGTTCGCCGCCAATCCTTTCGGCATTCACGACTTCGAGAAAAAGCCAAAAGGCACTGGCAACTACACGCTTCCCGCCGGCAAAACGCTGACCTTTCGCTACCGCTTCTATTACCACGAAGGCAACGAGGTGGACGCCAAAGTTGCGGACCATTATCGCCAATATGTGGAAGGCCAATAATTCCAATCAATGAACATTTTATGAACAAGATCACACGTCGCGCCTTTGTTAAAAAATCCGCCTTCGGCGCGGGGCTTTTGGGTTTATCTGCCCGCTCATGGGGGCAAGTCGCCGGCGCCAACGACGATATTCGCATCGCCGTTGTCGGCTTCAATGGCCGCGGCGCCAACCACATCAGCGCGTGGGAAAAAATGAAAGGCGTCCGCCTCGTCGCCCTCTGCGATGTTGATAGCCATGTGCTGGACCGTCAAGTGAGCCACTCAAAAGCCCAGGGTCATCCCGTCGAGGCTTACACCGACATCCGCAAACTTCTCGAGAACAAGAATATCGACGCCATCTCGATCGCCACTCCCAATCACTGGCACGCCACGGCCACTGTCTGGGGAGCTCAAGCGGGCAAGGACGTTTACGTCGAGAAGCCGATCTCCCATAACATCTGGGAAGGCCGGCAAATGGTCGCCGCCCAAAAGCAGTATCAAAAAATCATCCAGGCAGGCACCCAATCCCGCTCCAGTTTCGGCATTAAGGAGGCGGTCGAATGGGTCCAGGCCGGCAACCTGGGAAAAATCCTGGTCTCGCGCGGTCTCTGCTACAAACGCCGGGCGAGCATCGGCAAAACATCGGGAGCACAGCCCGTTCCCAAATCCGTTGATTACGATCTCTGGGTTGGCCCGGCGCCTTTGACGCCGCCCCGCCGCGAGAAATTTCATTATGACTGGCACTGGTTTTGGGATTACGGCGCGGGTGACCTCGGCAACCAGGGCGTGCATGAGATCGATGTCGCCCGCTGGTTCCTTGGCGAGAGCACACTGGCGCCGCGCGTCATGTCCATCGGTGGCCGGCTCGGTTACGAAGACGACGCGGAGACTCCAAACACGCTCATCGTTTTTCAGGATTACGCCAAAGCGCCGTTGATCATGGAAGTCCGCGGCCTCCCGGAAAAAACCGGCGCGGAAGAAATGGATTCCTACAAGGGCGGCCGCGTTGGCATTGTCGTTGAATGCGAAGGTGGTTACGTCCTCGTGCCCAGTTACAAGGGCGCCACGGCCCATGACAAAAACGGCAAAGTCATCAAAAGTTTCGAAGGCGCCACCGACCATTTCGCGAATTTCATTCAAGCCGTCCGCAGCCGCAATCAAAACGAATTGAACGCGCCGATCCTCGAAGGCTATCTCTCCACGGCGCTTTGCCACACGGGAAATATTTCCTATCGCCTTGGAAAACAGCAGCCGCCCGACGCCATCCGCGAACAAATCAAAGGCGACAAAACGGCGCTGGCGACATTCCAGCGCATGACCGAACATCTCGGCGCCAACGGCGTGGACCTGGACAAAACACCGGCGACCCTCGGCATGGCGCTCCAGATGAACGAGGCCGACTCCAGTTTCATCGACAACCAGGATGCCAATGATCTCCTGATGCGCAAACCGCGCGAACCGTACGTTATAAAACTGACGTAACGACGCGGCGGAAGTCCAATCGGTAACGCCCTCGGTCCCGATGAAGACGCGCCGGCTCGCCGAAAGCGCGCGAGAGTATTTTCGAATCCAGGATTCGGCGCAAAGCTCCGCTCGCCAGAATTCGCCCGCCCTTCAAAATCAAAACATGCGAGAAAACAGGCATGATCTCCTCCACATGGTGCGTCACCAGCGCCAGGGTTGGCGAGTGCGTGCCGGCGCCAAGTCGTTGGAGAAACTGCAGGAAATGTTCTCGCGCCGCGGGATCCAGCCCGGCGCACGGCTCGTCCAAAATCAATACCCGCGGCCGCGCCATCAGCGCCCGTCCAATCAGCACCCGCTGCCGTTCCCCCTGCGAGAGGTACGACCACGGGCGTTCCTCCAGCGCCCCGCATTCGATGCTCCTGAGAATCCTTCGGCCCCGCTTCCGCTCCGCCTTCGTCATCGTGCCCCAAAAATCGATCATCGCGTATTTGCCGCTCACAACGGTTTCAAGCGCCGGTTCCTCCGGCGGGATCATTTGCCGCACCGCCGAACTCACCAGCCCGATCCGTTTTCGTAACTCGCGCCAGTCCGTCTTTCCGTACTGTCGCGACAACACTTCGACTTTCCCGCCGCTGGGCGTGAGATACCCGGTCAAGGCGCTCAGAAGGGATGTCTTGCCGGAGCCGTTTGCGCCAAGAATAACCCAATGCTCTCCCGGTTGGACGTTCCACGAAACGTCATCCAAAATACGAACCGTTCCACGCCGGACCGTCAGTTCGGAAACTTGAAGAATCGATCTCTTAGTCAAAAGTGTAGAAACCCCATGCAATCAAACCGCTTAAGAGGAGGCCGACGACAAGAGCAATAATCAGGTTGCGAACGTGGCGTTTTCGTGCGTTTCGCCCCTGGCCCGGCAACAGATAATAAAAATTCGTTTTCTTTCTCACTTGGCGTCCGATTAAATCAAGCTTGCGTTATAATTCGTTAATTTGTCAACTGCTCCCGACCTTATGTTACGCCCATGTCACGTCTTTGTGGTTTTGCTCCTGCTGGCCTCATCCGCCAAATCCCAGGACCAGGGCGGCGATTTGGAGCTGCTTGGGCTGTCCCAGCAAATGGTCGTCGTTACATCCAGCGATTGGAAATCCACAACGGGCTTCCTGCGTCGATTCGAGCGAACGGACAACGGCTGGCAAATGGACGGGCCAGTGCTTCCCATCGTTCTCGGCAGGGGCGGCCTTGGCTGGGGTCGCGGCGCACAACCGCCGTCGCAACCCGGCCCGCAAAAGAGGGAGGGCGATGGCCGAAGTCCCGCCGGCATTTTCCCGCTTACTTACGCCTTCGGTTATGCGGACCCGGATTCAGTCCGTGAAATCAAATTGCCCTACGTCCAATGCACCTCCACGCTGGAATGCGTGGATGACACCAACTCGTCCTATTATAATATCATCGTGGACCGGCAGACTGTTTCGAAGCCGGATTGGAAAAGTTCGGAAAAAATGCACATGACCAACGACGAATACCGGCTTGGAATATTTGTCGCAAACAACAGCGAACCCGCGAAGCCCGGCTACGGCTCCTGCGTCTTTATGCATATTTGGAAATCCCCGCAAACCCCCACCAGCGGCTGCACCGCCATGAGCCCGGGCGCCATCGAAAGCCTGCTCGGCTGGCTCGATGCGCGAAATCATCCGGTCCTGGTCCAGTTTCCCGAAGCGGAATACCAACGAGTTCAAAAGGCGTGGCGATTGCCGGATTTGGTCAATACCAATCTTTGAGCTTTGTCCCCCTCAACCCCATCCAAGGCCAGGCGTGAATTGATTCGCGGACTCGGCTTGAGCGCCACCACCGCGCTGGTCGTCGGCACGATTATCGGCACCGGCGTTTTCCTGAAAACCGCGCGAATGGCCCAGGCCGTCGGCACGCCTAAACTTGTCCTGCTCGCCTGGGTCGCCGCCGGCTTGCTCTCGCTGGCCGGCGCATTGAGCTATGCGGAGTTGGGCGCGATGCTTCCCGATGCCGGCGGCGAATACGTCTATCTCCGCGCCGCGTACGGCACTGTTCCGGCTTTTCTCTTCGGGTGGATGCGCCTGACCGTCGGTTCGGCCGGCTCAATCGCCAGCTTCGGCGCCGCGTTTGCAAAATTCCTTGCGGTGATCATGCCCTTGACTTCAAGCGCCGCCCAACGAGCCGTTGGCGTTGGATTGATTCTTCTTTTTACCGCCGTCAACTGTCTGCGCGTGACAATCGGCGGACGCGTCCAAGCCGCGTTAACGCTCGCAAAAGTCCTTGCGATTGCCTCCATCGCAATCGGAGTTTTCTTTTTCTCGCACACCGCCACGTGGGAACATCTGCGCGCGCCCGTCGGGGCGGCGGCGTGGTGCGGCTTTCCCGCATTTGGCGCGGCAATGCTCTCCGCGTTATGGGCCTTCGACGGCTGGAACAACATGCCCATGGCCGCGGGCGAAGTGCGTGATCCTGGACGCAACATTCCGTGGGCGCTTTTGGGCGGCATGGCCATCGTTCTTGCCGTCTATGGCTTGTTGAACCTCGCTTACTGCTACGCATTGCCCATCGAGGAGATTGCCGCTTCCAGTTCGACTCTTCACGACGCCGCGCTTCCCGTCGCTTTCAAAGCCGCAAACACTTTTCTGCCCCGGTTCGGCTCGCAATTGGTCGCCATAGCCGCGCTCCTGTCAACCATCGGTGTTCTCAACGGCTCAATCCTCACCGGCGCCCGCATCACCTACGCCATGGCGCGCGACGGATTGTTCCCCGCCCGTTTCGCGCAATTGGGCGAACACTCCGCGGTGCCGGTGCCCTCGATTATTTTGCAGGGAGCATGGGCCAGCGTGCTCGTTCTTTCGGCGACGTTCGACCAATTGACCGACTGCGTCATCTTCGCCGGAATGATTTTCTACGCAGCGACAACAACCGCCGTATTTGTTCTCCGAAAAAAACGCCCCGACGCTCCGCGGCCCTACAGGACGCTCGGCTACCCGGTGGTTCCGATGCTGTTTGTGCTGGTCGCGCTTTGGCTCGTGATCAATACCGTCTCGACCAACCCCAAAGAGTCGATGGCCGGGCTGGGTCTGATTGCGCTCGGATTGCCGGTCTATTACTGGCAACGGCGAGCAAAGCCCGCAATGTAAGCCAGAGTATTCCCAAAAAACTTCGCAGGCTAAAAGGATCAGACCGTCGGTCTGATCCTCTACGCTCGCAACCGGGGCTTCCCTGTTTTTTGTCAGGAATTCCCCGCCTCAAGAGTGATTAATTACTTTTGAGGGATGGTTGGGTTTTGCGCCAGATTGCCGTGTGCCACATGTTGCGAAGCTCTGAACTGGGCTGCCTGGTTATGTATTCCCTCCCAGTCATTTAATCTCTGGTGATTTTGCGCCACCAGTTCACTCAAAAGCGCCGCTTCTACGTCCACTTTTCGCCCTTCGGGCGCTTTCTTAAGTTTCGCGATCAGATTCTGCAGCACTGCGTCATCAGCTTTTGCGCGCACCAGCATCTTATCCGTCATGCTTCTCAACTCCTGGCGCTCAGTCGTTTTGGCCGATTTCGCGGAGCAGGCGCTACTCACAGTCGAAGCATAAATTGGCATTCCTACCCCTCCTAACATTGCCAACGAAAACGCTCCCGTGGCGAGTCCTCGCCCAATTCGATTTAATACTTTCATACAATCTCCTTTCGTAGGAATCCCGGAAGACCGCCATTTATCACCCTTTTCGCCACCTTTTCGCCCCTCCGGCTCTCCGGAACCCCCCGCTATGATCAATGTAGCACCATCCTTGGAGGATTTCAACCTGCGGCGCGCTTTGCGGAGAGCGCTTCATTGATTTCGAGAAAATGCGTGACACCGCTTCGAGCGCCGGGTATTTTAGCGGCGAGTCTTATGCAAAAACCAAACTCGGCGACTCTACGTTCCGCATTTCGTCACAGCTTTCTCAGTTTCATCGGAATAGCTTTTTTAGCGACCCTGCAATCCGGTCTGGCCCAGGCGCCCTATCTCTTTTCCACGCTCGCGGGAAAACCGGGCACCTCCGGATTCACTAATTTGCCGGGGCCTGACGCCCGTTTCAGCGCGCCGTACGGGGTCGCGGTGGACTCGATTGGAAATATCTACGTCGCCGATACCGCCAATCAGGTGATCCGCGAAATCGCCCTGAATGGCGTGATCAGCACGCTGGCTGGCATTCCCGGGACTAACGGCGCCGCCAACGGTCCCAACGCCACAGCCGAATTCAGCGACCCAACCGGCGTCGTGGTGGATAGCGTCGGCAACGTGTACGTTGCCGATTGGGGCAACCACATCATCCGCAAAATCAGCCTTGGCCAAGTGTCAACTTTGGCGGGCCTGGCGGGGAAACCAGGCTGGGCCAACGGAGGCAATAACATCGCGCAATTTAATCATCCCGCCGCCCTGGCGCTGGATTCTTTGGACAATCTTTATGTGGCCGACCAGGGGAATGACGCGATTCGCATGGTCACCCCTGCCGGCGTTGTCAGTACGTTGGTCGGTTCGCCGGACGTCGTCGGCGCGGCGGATGGCAGCGGGACAAATGCGCAGTTTAATTTGCCGTCCGGCATAGCTTATTACAGCAGCGGCCTTTTGCTCATCGCTGACACTGGAAATAATACGATCCGCGCTGCCACATTATCGGACGGATCTTGGTCAACAATCACGTTGGCCGGTTTCCCAGGCCAAACCGGAACCAACGATGCCACCGGCCCTGCCGCGCGGTTCAGCAGCCCGATGAGTGTGGCCGTTGGCGGCGGCTATATCGCGGTGGCTGATTTCGGCAACAACACGATACGGTTCGTGACGTTAAGTGGGAATGTCTCAACTCAGGCCGGGTCGCCGCAAACCGCCGGCTCCGCCGACGGCCCGGGAACTTCGGTGCTGTTCAATTGGCCGATGGGCATTACTTTCGACGCCGAAACCAATATCTACGTGGCCGACAGCGCAAACGACATTATCCGCGAAGGCTCCCCCGTCATAGCTCCTATCATCACGACTCAGCCCACTTCACAAGTTTCGGTGCCAGACGGCACCGCCACGTTCAGCATTGTGGCAGTCGGCGTCCCCCCATTTCTGTTTGACTGGAAATACAACGGCCAGGACCTTGCCAACACAACGGACCCGTCCCTCGAGATTGATGACCTTGAGCCTGGCGACAACGGAACGATCACCGTCGAGGTAACAAGCCCTTACGGAAGCGTAACCAGTTCCAACGCGACACTAACAACGGCCCAACCCGACAGTTTTATCACCTGGGCAGGTTCCCCCACGAACCAGGCCGGGTTTGCCGATGGAGCCGGTTCGGATGCCCTCTTCGACTACCCGGGCGCCGTGGCATCGGACACCAACGGAAATATTTTCGTGGCCGATTCCTACAACAACGTCATCCGCGAGATCATTCCTTCCGGCGTGACCGATTGCACAGTGAAAACGATCGCGGGCAATCCCAATGAACAGGATTTCGCCAATGGAGCCGGCACCAACGCTTATTTTGATAATCCCTTCGCCCTGTATGTGAATACCAATGGAACTGTTTATGTCGCTGACACCTATAATTTCGCCATCCGCCAACTCACATTTGACGGAACGAACTGGAACGTCACGACGCTCGCGGGGCGGCCGTTGGTTCAAGGCACAAACGACGGAAATGGAACCAATGCGCTGTTCGCCGCGCCAGTCGGCATAACGATGGGCCTTGGCGGAAATCTTTTTGTAGCCGACTCCGGCGACGAAAACTTTTCCGACTACGCCCTTCGGCAAGTGACGCTGGACGGGGACGTCAGCACCTTGACGGGGTCCGAACTTATTAGCGGCGGTCAATTCGCGGGCGAGGGCACCTACGGATTGAGTTCTCCCCAGGGGCTGACCGCTGACGCCGACGGGAATCTCTATGTGTCCGACGACAACAACAACCAGGTTTTCAAAGTAAGCACCAACGCGATGCACACCAACTGGACCGCTGTCAATTACGCCGGCGCGCAATCTGATTACGGCGGGACAAACGACGGAGGCGAGTATGACGCGCGATTCAACCAGCCTTACGACGTCACAGGTGACGGCAACGGAAATTACTACGTCGCCGATACTGGAAACAGTACCATCCGAAAAATCGCGCCCGATCAATCCGTGAGCACCATTGGCGGAATTCCCGGAGTGTTTGGAAGCTCGGACGGCGTTGGAACCAATGCGTGGTTCAATGAGCCCCTTGGTGTCGTAGTTGATCCCAACGGCGTTCTCTACGTGGCGGATTCCGGCAACAACACCATTCGCAAACAGCTCCCGGATTTATTAATCGCAATGCAACCGCAAGCACAGACAGTTCACGTTAATTCAAACGCCACCTTTACTGTCGTCGCCGCCTCGACGAGCGATCTCACCTACCAGTGGCTCAAGAACGGCAGCACGATTACAGGCGCGAACGAATCCACCTACACCCTGAGTGGCGCCCAATCCAGCGACGCCACCAGCTACAGCGTCGTGGTGTACAACGCAACCACGAACGTCACAAGCGACAAGGCGAAACTAACCGTGCAGATTCCTCCAATCGTTGTGACAAACCCCGTGCCCGAAATGGTAACCAACGGCGCGAAAGTGACATTATTCGTCTCCGCCATCGGCACAAGCCCGCTGACCTGCCAATGGCTGCTCAACGGTGTCCCAATTCCCGGCCAGACGAAAACCAATCTTGTAATTACCGATGTCACGACAAACAACCTCGGTGATTATTCATTGGCTATAAACGGCCCAGCCGGTGATATTGTCAGCACGAATGCCCTGCTTTCTTTAGCGTCCGGCCCACCGCCTGGCGCCCCTCAAATCCAATCCGCGAAACGCTCCGGCAGCTCAATCACATTTACATTCACTTCCGTCTCCAACCAGATGTATCAGATCCAAGTCAAAAGCGCTTTAGCGCAAAGCTCCTGGTCCAGCCTCGGCGGCCCCATTACAGCAACCAGCACCAACACGACCGCCATCGACGGCCTCACGAACTCCGAAAGATTCTACCGCGTCGTGCTATTACCGTGACCAGGATTTTGCAGCCAAAATGAAGTCCAAAACCACCAGCTTCGGCCAAATCAAGTTCCACAAGTTAAATGCCAAAACTTGGGAGTGGCGCGATGCCTACCATTGGTTGTTGACGCTGACTTGGCCGCAATTTTCCGCCTGCGTATTCGGGATTTACCTGGGCATCAACCTCATTTTTTCGCTCTGTTATTATTTAAGACCCGGTTGCATCGCGGGCAACGTATCGAATACCTGGGCGGATTCGTTCTTCTTCAGCGTCGAAACGCTCGCCACCGTCGGCTACGGCCATATGTATCCAGAAACGCTGTTCGGACACATCATTGCGACCCTCGAGATCATCGTCGGGATGTTCGGGATGGCCATCGTCACCGGCCTGATTTTTATTCGTTTTTCCCGGCCCGTGGCCCGGATTGTTTTCAGTGAGTCCCTCGTCCTGGCGCCTTTCGACGGGAAGCCTGCCCTGATGTATCGGGTGGCCAATCTGCGTGATCAATCCATGGCCGAAGCCGAATTCCGCATCATCCTCATGCGGAACGAACTCACTCGGGAAGGCGAAGTCATGCGGCGTTTCTATCCGCTCACCTTGCAATTCGACCGTTTGATCCTGTTCCCCGCCATCATCACTATCCGCCACATCATTGACGAACACAGTCCCCTGCATGAAGCGACCTTGACCGACATGGAGCGCGATGACTATCGCTTGGTCGCTTCCATTGTTTGCATTGACACTGTGATCCCCGCGCCGGTGCAAAGCAGTCGCACCTACACCTGGAAAGACATCCGAGTCAACCAGAAGTTCGTCGAGGTTTATCGCGAGATTGATGACAATTCCCTGACCGTGGATTACAGTCTTATCCACACCACCGAATCAATTACCAAAAGTTAATGGCATGATGCCATCGGTGTAAAAAGTGGTACCCGCCGTCAATCATTAGACCCAATAAATTCATCATGCAACCGCGCATAAACCCCGGCATCGCGCAGCAGGGTTTCGTGCGTGCCGCGTTCGACAATCCGCCCGTGCGCCAAAACCAATCCCGCCTTGCCAATGGTGCTCAAGCGGTGCGCGACCACGAACGCCGTCCGCCCCCGCAGCAAAACCTCCAGCGCCCGCTGCAACCGCCGTTACTTTTTGTTGTCCTTGGCATATCGGGCACGCAACTCCAATTGCCGTCTGCCAATCGCTCCGCAATCCACGCCAGACTCATCGTCGTCTTCGCCCGCAACCAGCGTGGCCAGCCCGACCCTGCGCCTGCCCTGACAAGCGATTTTACCCCAAGCTAGCAATTCCATCGAATCCCACCTAGTGCTTGATTGCAGAAATAAGCGCTACAGGCGGAAGGCAATTTGGACGGCTGGCGCGGAGCGAGCAAGGAGCATCCCCGCTGCGGGCTGCGACGAGCGAGCAACAAAGCCAGCCGTCCAAAGGGCCGACGAATGTGGCGCTTATTTCTGCAATCAAGCACTAGCTTTCAGTCCATGAGCAGCAAAGCATTGGCCGTCGTTCAGGAATTCAACAGCTTGCCGCAGGCCGAGCAAATGGCCGTCTATGCAGCGATTGCCCGCAAGGTGACCCCATCGGACTATGGGCCGCTTTCAGACGAGGACCTCGCCGCCATCGCCGCTGAATCGTTCGCGTTACTCGACGAGGAGGAAAGCCGTGCCCAATCGCAGTGAAGTACGCCTGATGGATTTAGGAATGATTCAAAAGGTCCGGCCCGCGCTGGTCCTCAATCGCTCATTCAAAGACAATGATCGCGCGTTAATTACTGTGATTCCGCATACCACAGCGTTGCGCGGTTCAGAGTTGGAAATTCGCTTTAACGTCCCTTTTCTCCAGCCCGGAGCCTTTCTGGTTCAAAATCCCACTTTGAGGGGCTTTGAGGGGCAGACCGGGTTGTTGCACAGATTGGCGCTTGCCGTTGCTATAAGTTTGTCGCAATATTCCTACTGTGCCACGACCTTTGCGTATCGAATATTCTGGCGCTATTTTATGATTTTGTAAGGTGGAGCAATCGCCGCCAAGCCACTTCCTGGATCGTGCATCGTCTGAGGATGGACGCGCGAAACACACTAAGCGCGAAATTAAAACAGTGGAGAAGCACTCATGAATCAACCAAATGATGCAACAATCCGCTCTGACCCCTGCGCTCCAAGGCCACCGGCTCCGGCGGCCGCTATCAGTGAACCTGGAAGGACGCGAACCAGAAAACCGCCAGCCTGACTCTCTCGGCCCAACAGTTTATCTGGCTCAAAAAAGCCATTGCCCAATCGAGGGCGGTGGAAAAAACCCTTCAGAAAATGCGCGCAATTTCACGCCAAATCCTGGTCAAACACACGCCCGGACCGCGCCGCCGCAAACGCCTCCCAATCAAAACATTGCACCCTAACTAAGCGCCATTCCGGTCCGACCCCCCCCCGCCCCACATTTTGCCTGTTTTCGATAATACGCCGCCGCATTTGCCATCATGTTTAACACTATTGACCGGGCTGATAAAAAGGAGTTGCCCGAATAAGTTAGTCGTCTACGATGCTTGGTGCAGTGATTGCCCCATCCAATAGACAGGCTTCAAAAAGCCAGTGCAATCCGACAGCAATAAGCCTGTTTTCGGGTGCAGGTGGTTGTTCTCTCGGATTTCAGCAGGCGAGCTACGATATTCGGTTTGCGATGGATATTGATGCGGATGCGGTGACCTCTTACCGGCGTAATTTCACCGAGACACCGTGTGAGACGGCGGATGTCAGGAGATTTAGCGCCGAAATGCTTCTGCAACGCGCTCAACTTGAGTCGGGTGAACTGGATATCCTGCTGGGTGGCCCGCCCTGCCAGGGATTTAGCAGCGCTGGCGTCAAGGCAGGCGAAGACCCTCGCAACTCGCTCCTGCAACATTACGTGCGATTACTCGTAGGTGTGCGTCCGAAATGGTTCTTGATGGAAAACGTCGAAGGCCTGCTCACAAATGCTGGCGGTTCACATATTCACGAAGCGGTGGCGGCGTTTTTAGAGGCGGGCTACTCTGTCAACGTAGAAAAACTTTATGCGCAAGGCTACGGCGTGCCGCAAAGACGGAAACGTGTGCTCATTGTCGGCAATCGCTTGGGGCACGACTTCATTTTCCCCGAACCGGTCACACGGTTTTCCGGGAATATCTTTCGCAAAGGGGAAATTACCTTTTCGACTGCCGTCGGCGACTTGCCGTCGGCTGCCGAAAACCCCGATGAAGCAGTTGCTTTCCGCAGGCAGCCCCAAAATGAGTTGCAAGCCTATCTTCGTGGCAACGCACGGAGCGTAACCGATCATTATTCACCTACTCTGTCTGAAATTCAGTTTGAACGAGTGCGAAATTTGCGCGCCGGCCAAACGATGAGACATTTGCCCGAGCATCTTCAACATGAATCATTCAGGCGGCGGGCTTTCCGCCGAGTGATGGACGGGACGCCCGTGGAGAAGCGCGGTGGAGCGCCTTCCGGCTTGAAACGGCTCTTTGATAACGAGCCGAGCCTTACCATCACTAGCGCGGCAACCCGGGAGTTTGTACATCCTACAGAAGACCGGTTGATTACGTTGCGTGAATGCGCCCGATTGCAGACCTTCCCCGATTGGTTCAGGTTCGCGGGTAGCGCAGTGAGTCGCATCCAACAAATTGGCAATGCTATCCCGCCAATGCTTGCGCGGGCGGTTGCCGAGTATATTTCTGAGAAGTATGCTTTTGGTTTGAAATATAGCGGAACTCGTGACCCGTCGCTGCGTTTTTGCCTCACCCGCTCAGAAGGAATGAGTCCGGCTTTATCACAGACTGAATCATTGTTGTCCGAACTAGTGAACGGGAAGAATGAACAACTCGCATTGCTCGAACGGACAAATCACTGACGATGCCTACGCCCGTGGAAATCAAAAAATCGTTTAGTGCTGCGCGTATCCTTGGAAATGGAGATGACCGAGTCACGCTATCAGAGAACGAATTGTTTTGTTTGTTGACCCAGTGTTGCAAGGATCTCGCAATTTCCAATTCAATTTCAACACTACCTTCAATTTCGCCAACGCCACCAAACGCCGACTATTACCGACTCCCGTTGGCGTGGTTTCAATCCACGCAGGCAAACTGTCCATCCGCTGCTGCGCTTGTTGAATCATTGGCCGCCTGCGTCGCGCATGAAGCTGACTTTCGCCTCTATTTTGAAAACCTTGCCGCACTACATAAGAGGCGCCTTAAATACTTGCGCATTCTTTCCAGTCAGCCGAAGCCAACTATGAACCAGGTCGGCCCCCGCAGTCTGCTGGAGTTCGGCGGCTTGGATCATGGGTTGCTTTCGTCGTGGCTCATTTGGCGAAAGTGGATATTCGATGTGGACAATCGTGCGGCGCAGGAAACGGGCTATTTATTTGAGCCGGTATTGGCTAGTTGCCTTGGTGGCGAAGCGATAGGTTCAAAGAACTCTCCGGTTAAACGCCTGAACGAACGCAACGAACCAACCGGCGAAGGCCGTCAAATTGATTGCTACGACGGGGAGAGCCAACTCGCTTACGAATTCAAACTTCGCGTTACCATCGCGGCTAGCGGGCAGGGCCGCTTTCCCGAAGAACTTTCTTTCCCGCGCGAGGCCTGCGCCGCCGGTTTGACACCAGTGCTTATTGTTCTAGACCCTACACCTTCGCCGCGGCTCGACGAACTTATCGCAGCGTTCAACCTCAATGGTGGCAAGCATTACGTCGGCGCGGATGCTTGGACGCACATGGATTCCAAAGCGGGCAAAACTATGGCGGTTTTCCTCGAACGCTATATTCGTCCGCCACTCTCGGAAATGGCGAAGCATGAAGATGCCATGCCGGAGAAGATTCAGCTTTCATGGACACAGAGCGAAATTTGCATCCAAGGAACTATTGCGAACATTCGCGTCCCGAGAAAAAGCTGAATTCACATCGGTGTAAAAAGTGGTACCCGCTTTAGTCATTTGACCCAATAAATTCATCATGCAACCGGGCATAAACCCCGGCATCGCGCAGCAAGGTTTCGTGGGTGCCGCGTTCGACGATCCGCCCGTGTGCCAAAACCAAAACCAACCCCGCCTTGCGAATGGTGCTCAAGCGGTGCGCGACCACGAACGCCGTCCGTCCCCGCAGCAAAATCTCCAGCGCCCGTTGCAATCGCCGCTCCGTCACCGTGTCGATTGCGCTCGTCGCTTCGTCGAGCACGACGATCCGGGGATTCGCCAGCATCGCGCGCGCAAAGCAGACCAGTTGCCGCTGCCCCAGCGACAACGCCGCGCTCTTTTCGCCCACCTGATGGTTCCAGCCTCCGGAAAGCGTCTCGATCATGTCCAGGCAATCCAGCGCGCGCAATACTTCGCGGACGTCCGCTTCCGTGGCCTCCGGACGGGCAAAGCGGATGTTGTCAATCACAGTGCCGGAAAAGAGAAAATTGTTCTGTTGCACGCTCCCCATCTGGACGTGTAGGGAATCGCTGGTGACATCCAGGATATTGTTGCCGTCGATCAGCACCCGTCCACTCGTCGGCAGGTATAGCTTCTGCAAAAGGGCGGCGATCGTCGTTTTGCCGCTGCCGGTGTGCCCCACCAATGCGACGGTTTGACCCGGCTCGGCCACAAATGAAATGTCCGACAGCACGGGACGGCCCGGAACGTATTCGAAACAGACGGAATCGAACTCCACGCGCCCCTGCACCGGAGGCAAAGGCCGCGCCGACGGGGAATCGCGCCAGGCCGGTTCCTGATCGAGCAGGCGGAAAAGCCGTTCGGCGCCAGCCATGCCTGTGAGCGCCTGATTATAGCGGTCCCCGATGACTTGCACCGGTTCAAAAAACAGGTTCGCCAGGAAAAAAAACATCACCAGATCACCCACGTCCATATGTCCCCAGCCGTGCCATTCCAATGCGCCGTAGCCGCCGAGCAGCGCCATGATGCCCAGGAACAACTGGCTCTTCATTTGCAGCAGCGGCACAAACACCGCCGAAGCATGCGCCAAACCGACGTTGTTGTCGCCGTGCATATTGACCAATTTGCGGAAGAATCCGGCATTAACCTCTTGCCGCACAAAAGCTTGCGTGACACGGATGCCACCCACCGATTCCGCCAACGTGGAACTTAGACGGCTCCATGTCTCCTGCACTTTGCGCAGGCGCGCACTCATCACAAGGCGATACCGCTCATTGATCACCCAGATTAGGGGCACCAACAGAAACATGATCGAAAACAGCTTCCAATCGTACCACGCCATCAACCCCGCCGAGACCGCCATTTGCATGGCTTGGACGGTCAGGACAAATCCCACGTCCTGCACGCCAACACGGATGCTGTCGATGTCCGAAGTCATCCGGCTAATGATCCGGCCAAATTTGGTTTGGTTAAAAAAGGACATCGGCAGGGTCGTCAATTTGTGAAACAGGTCCTTGCGCATGTCATGCACGACCGCTTCGCCCAATTGCAGGGCATAAAGCTGGCGATAATGCAGGGTCAGAATCATGAACACCGTCAAAGCGAGATACCCGGCGGCGTAAAGCTGGATGCCCGGCCAACTCCGGCTGGCAATCGGCCCATTGATCGTCCGCCCGATCATCCAGGCCATCGCGGGCAATTGGATGCCCCGCAGGAACGTCAACACGAACAACAAATTGCGCTTCCACGCGAAGGGCTCGGTGTACCGATACACCCGCCGCACCAAAGACCATTGCAACGGCGCCTTGTCCGCTTCCCGATCCTCCATCGGGTTGAAATACGTGATGGCCTCGCGATCCTCGGAAGCAGGGGATTGGTCGGTCGGCGGGGTCGGAGGAGTTACTGTGGCGGGGACGCTCATTTGGCGATCATGCTGAATATATCATTATTGTTCCGTCCCGGTAAAGTCCGGGTTCAGGTAAACACCTCATACCGCCGGGAGAAGTTTCCCACCATTATAATGTGAGGAACATATATAAGCCTATGAGCAAACATAATCATGAGAAACGCGGTGGAAGTGACACCGCTACCGTCGCCGAGGACGCGCGCGCCTTATTGGCCGCCACCGCCGGCGTCCACGAGGAAAAAGTCGAAGAAGCCCGCGACCGTCTGGCCGCCGCGCTCGGAACCGCAAAGGAGGCCGTCCTCCGAGTCCGCGATAAGGCCGTCGAACGCGCCAAAGCGGCAGACCAAGCCGTACGCGAGCGTCCTTACCATGCCCTCGTCATCAGCCTGGGGATTGGGGCGCTCTTTGGCTATATCATCGGTCGGCGCAGGGATCGCGATTGATAGGGTTTACACCGGTCGGTTAACACCGAATAGCGAAAACGTGTTGCCGGGACGACTCTACACACTATGAAGACAAAAAGTAGTTTGTGGAAGGCCGGCAAAGCCGGGATAGCAGCGGGAGCTTTGCTCCTTGGAACATTAACAGTACCAGCCGTTTACGGAGATGGAGGGCACGCGGACGTGAACATCAACATCCCCGTGCCGAGCGTGACGATAGGAGCCCCGGATAACTACGTTTATTATCCCAAGTACGGCGCCTATTACAGCAGCGCGCGCCACCAGTACTATTACCGCGACCATAACGCGTGGAAATGGGGTGCGGCGCCTCCGGGAGTGGACAGAAACGTCATCCTCGGATCGCCGTCCGTGAAAATGGATTTCCACGATTCGCCGGCACATCACCACGACGAGATCGTTCGCAAATATCCGAAAAACTGGACCCCGGACCATTCGGATCGCCGATAAATAGCCCGATCGTGGGCGCCACGCGCGCCCACGATTAAATTAAATCGTACCGTTGGATTTTTCCTCGAATTTCTCCGCTTTTATCGGTTAAGTAGGGCGTGGTCGGCACAATTGAACTGGTTCTTGGACTCTTGGTTGGAATCGCCGCCCTTGCCGTTCTCGCTCGCAAACTCCAAATCGCCTATCCGATTCTTCTGGTAATCGGCGGTCTTCTCCTGGGACTAATCCCTGGCCTGCCCGTCCTTCGTCTGAATCCCGATTTGGTGTTTGTCCTCTTTCTCCCTCCACTGCTATTTCCCCCGGCCCTCTTCACACCTTGGAGGGAATTCCGCGCCAACCTCGCCCCCATCCTGATGCTGGCCATCGGTCTGGTGCTTTTCACCACAGTCGTCGTCGCCTGGTTTGCGCATCGGTTCATCGGCTTTCCCCTCGCGACCGGCTTCGTTCTCGGCGCAATCATCTCACCGCCGGACGCCGTGGCCGTTGTCGCGATCACGCAAACGTTGCGAGTTCCCCGGCGAATCATCGCCATCCTCGACGGCGAGAGTCTGGTGAATGACGCCACATCCTTCACCACCTACAGATTCGCAGTTGCCGCCGCGGTGACGGGCGCATTCTCGTTGACCGAGGCTTCGGTGAGATTTGTCACGGTGGTCATCGGCGGAATTGTGGCGGGCATGGCTGTCGGATGGGTTGCTGCGACCGTTCAACGGCGCCTCGACGACGCCTCTGTGCAAACCACCCTTTCGCTGGTGACGCCCTATGTCGCTTACCTGGCCGCGGAATCCGTTCATGTTTCCGGGGTGCTCGCGGTCGTGGTGGCGGGACTTTCGCTGGGCTGGCGGTCGCCGGAAATTTTGACGTCACGAATGCGTCTTGTGGCGCGCACTGTCTGGGGAATGGTGGGATTCATTCTCAATGGTTTTATTTTTATCCTGATTGGATTGCAGTTGCCGGAAGTGGTTCGCAATCTTTCCGGACGCACCCTCAGTGAAGCGATTCGGCTGGCGGCAATGGTGGTTGTGGTAATTATACTGGTCCGCGTTCTATGGCTTTTTGCCGTCACGTACCTTCCGCGAATATTGAGCCAAAGATTCCGAAGTCGATTCCCGCAGCCGTCCTGGCGCCATCTCACTCTGATGTCCTGGGCGGGCATGCGAGGCGTGGATTCGCTGGCGGCGGCTTTGGCTCTGCCGTTTGTGACGCTGAAAGGAACTTCATTTCCGCAACGGGGACTGATCGTGTTTTTGACTTTCAGCGTCATATTGGGAACCCTGGTCTTACAGGGGTTAAGTCTCCCATGGCTCATTCGCTGGTTAAACATCACCGACGATCTCTCACTGGAGGAAGAGGAGCGCACGGCGCGGCTTCAGGCCAATCAGGCGGCTTTGGCAAAAATTACTGCATTCGCCAAATCGAGGAAATTCGATGAGCAAGTGGTTGTACGGGTGCGCAGCGAATATGAAGATCGAATTCTTCAACTGACAGGGAACGAGCAGGGCAAAGCCAACCAAAGCCTCTTCACGCCGGAGTATGAGGAACTCTCCAAAGAAGGCCTCGGCGAAGAGCGCAGAACCATCCTCCAATTGCGTAATGAACGCGTAATCAATGACCACGTGTTGCGCCGGATTCAACGCGACATCGATTTGTCCGAGGTCCGATTGCAACAGAGTGACGGGGAAATAGGAGTGTGAGTTGAGGCGATGGCGGATGTTCCGCATCGCCCCGGTCACACTCCTTGTTCCAGTGGTTTGCATGCAATCGAGGGTTTGGGAACTACACGGTTGTTGTCGCGAGGGATTTGGCCCGCAGATTTTTCGGATCGAATTCCGAGAGCCATTTCGGACCCGGACCATGACCGCGGATCGACGTGTCTTCCCGGCGATGCAGGCCAACGGTCCGCGCCAGCACCCATTCCGCGCTGTCCCAGAAATGAATTCCGTCGAGCAGCGGATTCAAGACATTCGTCACTGTGCAATAATGGCTGTTCTTCGGATCCGTATGATGAAGGGCATGGTGGCGCGCGGTTTGGATCACGCGGATGTCCTGCAAAAATGAAATCACGCGTCCGTTTTCCTTGCGCGTACGATGCGTCCATTTGTGAATTTCATTCGCGTTGGCGCTCAAAATGGCAAAGAGCCAGACCTCCCACGTCAGTAAATGGCAGCACCAAGCGACAATCAGCAGCAACGCCGACATGCAAATCAGATCAAAGGAGCTTTGCCACCAGGTGTTGCGCGTCATGTGGCGCGGATAGTGATGGTGGACGATGTTTGGGCGGCCGATAAACTTGCCGATGACCGACGTGTCTTCGCGCACGTAGGCATCCTCAAACCAATGGACGAATCCGGCCACAAATTCGGCGGCAAACACAGTTCCCACAATTTGAGCAAGGATTTTCAGGACGGTTTTCATTTGTTTCCTTTCGTGACGTGCAAACGCGCGAAAAACGGCGCGGGGAAGAGAAATATTGACCGGCCCCGCCGTTTGTTTTGTTTCCGCAAGTTCGTTTTGCATGCCTGCTTTGTAATTCACCTTGCGCAGCGGGCGTGAATTGATAAAAATTTCCCCGGCATCGCCTGGGTCAATGAACGTCCATCACCTCGAACTTTTTTATTATGTCGCCCGGCACGGCGGCATCATGCCGGCCGTGCGCAACATCCCGTACGGCATCCAGCAACCCGCCGTCAGTTCGCAAATTTCCCAACTGGAGGAATATCTCGGGGCGACATTGTTTCAGCGCCGCCCCTTTGCGCTGACGCCGGAAGGAGAGAAGCTTTATCAGTTCATCCAGCCGTTTTTTACGAACCTCGACAAGATTGCCGTCGAACTTCAAGGCGGGAAGGCGCGCCACATCCGCATCGGCGCTTCGACCGTCGTGTTGCGCGAGCATCTCCCGGAGGTTTTTCAGGCGGTGCTGAAAAGATTCGCGGGCTTGAAACTGTCCCTGCGCGACGGCTACCCGGCACACCTGGAAGAACTGCTGCAACGCGACGAAATAGACCTCGCCATCACGCTGATCGAAAAGAAAACGCCTGCGGGAATCCACTCGCTGACGCTGCTGGAATTGCCGCTTATCCTGCTCGTTGAAAAAAACAGCGCCGTCAAATCCGCCGAGGATTTGTGGCGGCGCGACAAAATTGTCGAGCCGTTGATTTGCCTTCCGCCCGCGGAAACTCCGTCCCGGGAATTTCAACAGGAACTGCAAAAGCGCGGCGTGGACTGGTTTCCGGGCATCGAAGCCAGTTCCATCGATTTGGTGGAGGCTTACGTCGCCAGCGGCTTGGGCATCGGTGTTTCAGTGGCGGTTCCCGGAAAAAACTTCGCCGCGAGCGTGAGGGCGTTGCCGCTGCCCGGCTTTCCGCCTGTCGTCATCGGGGCGATGTGGCGGGGCCGCAAAACGCCATTGATCGAAGCGTTCCTTGCTGAAAGCCAGCGTCGCGCAAAGCGGCTGGTGTAGAGCCATTCGTGGATTTCCCTGAGGATGTAATACCCTACTGGCGGGTTCCCGCGTACAACCCGAAGGTAAGGCCAACGCAATAACACAAATATATGACACGCAAACTTCGCATTATTATCGGCGCCTCAACAGCGTCGGCGCTGGCCCTTTCAGTCCTGGCCCAGGATACGAGCAACATCAAAACGGATGCGCCGGCCCGTGAACGGGCTCCCTATTCGCAGCGCTACAACCGGCTCAACGATGTGGCCAAAGCCAGTGACATCATTGGCATCACAGTCAAAAACAATCAGGACCAAAAACTGGGGGAGGTTTCGGACCTGTCAGTGGACGTGGACTCCGGGCGAATCACCGAAGTCATACTCAGCACAGGCGGATTTCTTGGCGTGGGAAATGATTTGAGGGCTGTGCCGCCCGGGGCTTTCACGCACGACAAGGCCCGCAAAATCCTGGTGCTGGACGCGGACAAGGAAAAATTGAAGGCTGCGCCCAAATTTGACCTGTCCCATTGGAGTGAGTATTCCGATTCCAAACACCTCGCAGCGGTTTATCGTTATTACGATGAGACGCCCGCTTTCCAATTCGTCCAAACGACCGTGAATTCACCCAATTCCGTCGCATCACGCAACCCGGGTGGGACATGGGACAAAGATCGCACGATCATTGACAGCCGGGGGATGATTCCGTCATCGCGCCTGGCTGAAATGCAAAGCGCCAACAAAATCCTTGGCGCGCCTGTGAGGAACTTGCAGGGCCAGAGGCTGGGCAAGGTTGAAAACCTCATGGTGGACCTGTCCGCGGGGCGAATCGTCACGGTGATCGTTTCATCGGGAGGTTTCCTGGGAATGGGCGATGAGTATAGCGCCATACCGCCGACGGCCCTTCGATTTGATTACGCAAATGACAGGCTCCAACTCGATGCGTCCCAGGAAACGTTGCGCAACGCGCCGCATTTCAAACCCAGTGACTGGCCCAATTTCAATCAATCGGCCTATACCGCCGGAGTTTACAACGCGTACCATGTCGAGCCGTATTTCGCGGTGAACGACACGGGAATCAATGTTCGCGATCGCAACGGAAGGACTCTCACGCCAGCCGACCAGGGGAACGACAAAGTGGACATCGGCATCACCGCGCGAATTCGCAAGGAAATCGTTGCTTTGAAAGACATATCCGTGGACGCCCGGAACGTGAAAATCATTACTGTAAACGGCTACGTCACCTTGCGCGGACCGGTCAATACTCTTGATGAAAAGCGCCGCATCGCGGACATCGCCGACCGAATCGCCGGCGCGCAAAATGTCGATAATCAACTCGAAGTGAAGCTGGCCAGCAATAACAGCTAGACGGCAATTCTCAACGCGACAGCGTGTTGAGTCGGCGGCGCAGCGGGCAATGTTACATCAAGACCCTGCTCGTCCTGCGCCCACTCGAGTTTTCCGGGATGGCCGAGCAATGAGACGCGGGCGATTTTGCGCCCTTCCAGATGGGGAGAATTGGAGGCCAGGCTTGTGATCGTCGTGCTGCGCTTTTCGGGCCAGACCATGATGAAGGCGTAAAGGGTGTCGTCCTTCATCGTGAAGCGGAGGTCGTCGGAGGTGTAGCGGCGAACGTCGCGGGCGCCGCCGAACTGGCCGCGAGGGGCTGCTTGCGTAACAGAGGGTCCTTCTCCGTAAACTTTCCAGGGCCGCGTTCCGTGGATGCCCTCGCTGTTGACATCCATCCATGCCGTGAATTCCGAAAGGAACTTCAATTCATCCGCATCGGGAACGCCGTCGCCGGGCAGCGGAATGTTCAATTGTAGATTCCCGTTTTTGCTGACAATATCGATAAGCATCTGGGAGACCTGATTTACCGTCTTGTATTTGTGTTCCTCAAAAATACTTCGTTTGTAATGCCAATCGCCGATGCACGTGTCTGTTTGCCAGGGAAGGATTTCGCCGCCGTTGGTGACACCGCGTTCCACGTCCAGCACCAGCGCGCGGCGTTGCTCGGCGTTCAGGCCCTTGCCCGTCATCACCGCCTCCAGCTTGCCGTGCCGAGCGAGGTTGGTGTTGTAGAGATAGGCGGCGATGCGCAAACCAATGTCGCTCGCGGGATAAATGGGAAGGACCGCGTCGTCAAAATACAGAAGGTCGGGGTGGTGTTGATCGATTAGGTCAATGGTGCGATTGAAATATTTTTCGATGTAAGCTGGGGCGAGGGGCGGGTTTCCGTTCTGCGGCCAATCGTACTTGCCGGGCGCGTGATTCTGAGCGTAAAGGTCCTGCGGATCGAGGCCGTCCCACCATTTGCCTTTGCCATCCGCTTTGGTCATGACGCCGTCGTAAGGGACGCCGGCCAGCGGGCCGGTGGGGTCCGAACCCTGCGCGGGCTGATACCAACTCCAGGCGCGGTCGCCGTGGCTGGTCAACGCAAACCGCAAACCGGCGGAGCGGGCGGCCTTGGCCCAGCCGCCGACGATGTCTTTTTTTGGGCCGACGGCGACGGAATTCCAAGGTTGATATTTCGAGTCAAACAGATCGAGGTTATCGTGGTGATTTGCGAGGGCGGCGAAATATTTTGCGCCCGCCTTTTTGTAAAGATGAATGAGATGTTTGGGGTCCCAGTTTTCGGCTGTCCACTCGTGGATTACGTCTTTGAAACCGAACTTCGAGGGGTGGCCGTAATGTTTGACATGGTAGCGGTAAATGGGGCTGTCGAATTGATACATTCTTTGCGCGTACCAATCTCCCATGCCGGGCTGGCATTGTGGGCCCCAGTGCGCCCAGATGCCGAACTTGGCGTCGCGGAACCAATCGGGGACTTGATAGCCGGAGGCGAGGGATTCCCAGGAAGGTTGGAAGGGGCCGGGGGCGATTCCGAAGGTGGGGGCGGAGGAGGCGGCGAAGGACGGGAGAGTGGCGGCCAGGAGGGCGGACCTTTTTATAAATTGGCGTCGGGTCATGAGAAAGCTTACCTGAAATAAACGACAAAATACGACAATAACCGTCTTTTTCCTTTACTTTGTAAGGGAACTCCCTACATTGCGCCCTAAGCCAGGGCCGATTCAGTTAAAAAATCGTGAGAAATACCAAAGGTAATTTACTTACAACATTGGTCGTACTGGCGCCTTTTTGGTGTAGAGGGGCAAACTTGGCGATCACCAACGGGCCACAATCCCGCGTTGAAACCGCAGGCGATCACATGGCCTTTGCCGTGGCAGCCAACGCGCCAGCCAGCTATTTCTGGAGCACTAATGGTGTACTGGATCCCAATGCCACCAATAGCTGGTATGATGTGACCAATATCCAGCTTTCCTCAGCGGGGACGTACACCGTCCTGGCCACCAACTCCACCGGGACGGCCACGGCTTCGGCAACGCTGACGGTCCTAACGTCGCCGCCCCTTCTCTCTTCGACCAATATCGTCGTTGCGCGGGTCGGCGATGGATCGCAGACCTTGAGCAGCAACGGCAACACAATCTACCTGGATCAATACCGAACCAATGGGCTTTACGTTAACACGATCATGTTGCCGGACAGCGGGTTACAAGCATTGGTGGCAAACGGCGCGGGGTCCGATGCCATTTACGAGACGTTGCTGACGCTCTCCTCGAACCATAACTACCTCAATTTTGGGGGATTTAACGTCACTTTACCGTATTCAGGCAACGTTTCGACCTCCACAGGGCGGGCGATTGGCGCGATGAGCGGGGTTGGGACTTATTCGCTTTGCCTGGTTAGCTCCAGCCTTTACGCGACGACGGGGGAATTTCGCTCCGCTTTTTCCACCGATGGGCTTAGCAACTTCTGGACTGGCGGGGTTGTACTCAGCGGCGACGCGCTGGATTACGTCAGGGCGGGCAGTCCAGTGCTGGACCTGGTTGCGGGGACGACCAACGTCCGCATCGCCGGGATGGTGGGGGTGAATATTGGTTTTACAGAAGACAAAAGCGGGGCGGACGGCCTGGCGGATGTGGCGGGCGCGCCGATAGGGGCTGTTGTCTCCAACCTGTTCCTCTCCGACAGTTCGGGCAATCCGGTCGATTTCGCCTTAGCGCCGAACGGGGAGACGGCCTATGTATCCGACGCCAATCCGACCAACAGCCGAGGGGGGATCGAGCGATGGGACGAGATCTCGGGCGTGTGGAAAAAGACTTACACCTTGAAAACCGGCGCCGGCTCGACGGTGGGGACTTGCGGGCTGGTGGTCGATTTCAACCGGTTTGCGCAGGCGTCTCCGCTCTGGCTGGGAGCGGTGGTTTATGCGACGACCGCGGAGACCAACGCCAACCGATTGATCCGAATTGTCGATACGGGCACGAACGCAGTTGCCACCACGCTGGCTGTCGCCGAACCGAATCAATTGTTGCGGGGCGTGCGCTTTGCTCCCGTCACCCAGCCGATCACGGTGGTGACGGCGCCGGTGAACGAAGTGCGGTCGTCCGGTCAGCCGGCCGACTTTTCCGTGGTTGTGACGGGCAGCGCGCCGATTTCGTACCAATGGCAGTTCGAAGGCTCGAACATCGCCGGGGCGACTGCCTCCGCGTTGAACCTGGTGGACGTTCAGGGGAGCGATGGCGGCGTTTACTCGGTCATCGTGTCCAACGCAGTTTCCAGCCTCACCACAAGCGCGACGCTGCTCTTCGATACCAACGGGAGCTACGTCCCGGTGGGCATCAGCACGGCCGTGCTGGAGACGAACCAAACGGCCACATCGGGAACTTTCACCCTTGTTGGCGACGGCGGCGGGATCGGGGGGACGAACGACCAATTTCAATACATTTGCGTGGCGACCAACGGGAATTTCGACATCAGCGTCAGCGTTGCGTCGCTGGGATTGTCGGATGTGTGGGCGGAAGCGGGGTTGATGGCGCGGCAATCGCTTGCGCCGGGCAGTCCATTTGCGGCGACGCTGGCGACGCCGAGCATGACGGGCGTGGTTTTTGATTCACGCGCAGCGACCAACGGGTCGTCCTCCTTTACCGGGCAGCTTTCTGTCAATTATCCGAACACCTGGCTGCGACTCAACCGCGTGGGGAACCTTTTCTCGGGCTTCGGCAGCTACGATGGCCAAACCTGGACATTGCTGGGTTCGGTGACGATCCCGATGACGGACCCGATGTACGTGGGGCTGGTTGTTTCCAGCCGCAACACCAATGCGCTGGAGACGGCGCAATTCTCCAACCTTGGCGGCGTGGCCTCCAACGCAGTGGTGGCGCCTTCGAGCTATCCGCACGAACCGCTGGGGCCGTCGAGCCGAAAAACAGGGATCGTGATTTCGGAGATCATGTACAAGCCGGCGCCACGGGGGGACACGAACAACTGCGAGTTTGTGGAGATTTACAATTCGCAGCCGTGGTTTTTTGACATCAGCGGTTACCAGCTCACATGTGCGGACATGCAATACACATTCCCGGCGGGCACGACCATTGCGGGAGGGGCTTTCCTGGTGGTGGCGGCATCGCCTGGGAGCATCCAAAACGTATATGGCATTACGAACGTGATGGGGCCTTACACCGGGAGCCTTAAAAAATCCGAGACGCTGGAATTGATTGACGAGCAGGGAGCGGTATTGCTGACCGTTCCTTACACCGATGATTTCCCGTGGCCTGTGGCGGCCGTAGGGACGGGCCATTCGATCATCCTTGCCAATCCCACTTATGGCGAAGGGGACCCGCGAGCGTGGTCGATCAGCGACGCAGTGGGCGGCTCGCCCGGAATGCTGGACCCCTATACGCCCAGTCCGTTGCGCAACGTGGTCATTAACGAATGGCTTTGCAGCGGGCCGCAGTTTATCGAACTCTACAATCACAGCGCCCAAAGCGTCGATGTTTCAGGGTGCATCCTCACGGACGATCCCTCGACCAACCTTTTTGTGATTCCGGGTGGAACGGTCATCGGCCCCGGCGGGTTTGTTTCCTTTGACGAGGCGCAAATGGGATTCAGCCTCAACCCGGCGGGCGAAACGCTCTATTTCATCAAGCCCGACGGCAGCCGCGTGCTGGACGCCGTGGAATTCGAGGGGCAGGCGCCGGGGGTTTCGTATGGACGCTGGCCGGACGGCGCCAATGATTTTTATCCGCTGACGACCCAAACGCCGGGCACCAACAACAGTTCCATTGTCATAGGGGACATCGTGATCAACGAATTGATGTATGACCCGATGACGGAAGGTGACGATGACCAGTACATCGAATTGTACAATCAGGGCAGCAACGCCGTGAGCCTGGCGAATTGGCAATTTACGGCAGGGGTAACCTACACGTTCCCGACCAACGCCATGATTGCCGCCAACGGGTATGTGGTGGTGGGCGCGAACGTAGCGAATTTGCTTGGGAAGTACAACAATTTGAATTCCGGCAATACATTCGGGAATTACTCCGGCAAACTCTCGCACAACGGCGAGCGGGTGGCGCTGGCGATGCCGCAAACGATCTCCGGCAGCACCGCGTATGTGGTCGAGGACGAGGTGACGTACGGCACGGGCGGGCGCTGGGGGCAATGGTCTTCGGGCGGCGGGAGCAGCCTGGAACTGATCAATCCGCACACCAACCACCGTCTGGCGGCAAACTGGGCGGACAGCGACGAGACCCAAAAGTCGGCATGGACGCAGATTCAAACCACCGCGGTGCTGGACAACGGGGCCAATTACGACGCCTCGATCGACCAGGTGCAAATCGGGATATTGGAAGAAGGAGAGTGCCTGGTGGACAACCTCCAGGTCAATTACAGCGGGATCAATTACGTGGAGAACCCCGGATTCGAGAGCGGGCAGGCCGACTGGCAATTCGAAGGGGACCACGTGCGCTCGACCATCGACAGCGGGGGCTATCAAGGTTCGTCCGCGTTGCATTTGCGTTCGAGCGACAAATTCTGGACAGGGGACAACTCGTGCGTGGGTGTATTGAGCGCCAATCCCCTGACGGCGGGCGACGTGGTGACGATGAGCTTCGAAGCGCGGTGGCTGCATGGCTGGCCGGAGGTTTTGATGCGACTGAGCGGAAACTGGCTGGAGGACACCGGCGCGATGGCGGTTCCGTCCAACCTCGGCTCACCAGGGATGCCGAACAGCGTCCATGTCACCAATGCCGGCCCGGCCATCTACCAGGTCACGCATACGCCGACATTGCCGGCAGCCAGCCAACCGGCGGTCGTCACGGCGCAGGTCAATGACCCGGACGGCGTGCAGAGCCTGACGTTGAATTACCGGATTGATCCTTCCACAAATTATATCGCGATACCGATGGTCGATACTGGCTCCAACGGCGACGCCATCGCGGGCGACGGCGTTTTCAGCGCGACCATTCCCGGCCAGAAAGCGAACGTCATCGCCGCATTTTACATCTCCGCCACGGACAACCTGGGTGCAACGACGCGTTTTCCGGCATTGCGCCCGGGGAACAACGAACCGCGGCGGGAATGCCTTGTGATGTTCGGCGACACGGTGCCCGGAGGCAGTTTTGGTTCCTACCACCTATGGATCAGCCAAACCAACGTCAACCGGTGGATTGCGCTCTCCGACCTTGGCAACGAGCCGAGCGACTGCACATTTGTCAACGACACACGTGTCATATATAACGTTGGAGGCGAGTATTCCGGCAGCGCGTATGGCCAGAGCTACACATCCCCCAGCGGCTCGTTGTGCGAGTACAAGTGGGTTTTTCCCGCGGACGACGAGATGCTGGGGACGACCGATTTCGACAAAATTCGCCAGCCTGACGCCGGGAACACGACCGATTTGAGCTTGCAGCGGGAACAGATCGCATTCAGCTATCTGCGGGCGATGGGAGTGCCGTGGCTCAATCACCGGGATGTGAGAGTGTTTGTCAATGGCAACCAGCGTGGAATGATCATGGAAGACACCCAGGTGCCTGACAACGACGTGGTCAAGGAGTACTTTCCGAACGACGAAGACGGATACCTGTATAAACTCAACCCGTGGTTTGAGTTTGCGTCCGCGCCCTCGGGCATTTCGATTGGGTATAAGAACCAAGCGTGGTCCACGCTGGAGCCGTTCACGACCACCGGCGGGGTGATGAAGGCGGCGCACTACCGTTACAACTTCGAGATACGGCGCACGCCGGATTCGTACAGCGATTTCACCAACATCTATTCGCTCGTCAACGCGGCAGGTTCATTCGGAACGGCCAATTACGTGGGGAACATGGAGAACCTGGCAAACATGGACAATGTCCTGCGGGTCTTCGCCACGTCCCATGCGGTGGAGGACTGGGATGTTTACGGAGTCTCGCAGGGCCAGAACATATACGGTTACTTCGGGGCCAACGGCACCAAATACACGCTTCTGATGTGGGACTTCAAAACGGTGCTGGGCGACAGCAACGCCCTCGATCATTCGTGGGCGCCAGGGATCAATCTTTTCTATCCGCTGGGCAACGATCCGAATACGTATAACATTTACAACTGTCCCACCTTTGAACGCATGTATTGGCGCGATTTGCAGATGCTGATCAACGGCCCCCTTTCCGTCTCCAACACCTCGCCGCTGGCGACGGCCAAATACAACGAATTCGTCAACAACGGGATTAGCCCGGAGAATCCGACCCTGAATATCTTTCCGTGGATTTCGCAGGCGCAAGCGAGCATCGGCCTGCAACTCGCCGCGGTCAATCCCACCAATTTCACCGTCAGTCCCACCGTCTCCATCAGCAACGACGTGGCTTACATCAGCGGCACGGCGCCCGTCAATGTGGACACCATGCTGTTCAACGGAATCGCGTGGCCGGTGACCTGGAAGACACTGACCAATTGGATCGTGGCGGTTCCGCTGGCCGCCGGAACCAATCAACTCGCAATCCAGGGTGTCGATGTCAACGGGCAACCCATCGCCGCCGACACCGGAAGCGCGACGGTGGATTACACGGGGGCGACGCCGTCGGCTGTGGGGCAGATCGTCATCAACGAAATCATGTACAATCCGCCCGACGAGAGCGGACAGTATGTTGAGCTTTACAATGACTCGACCAATTACACCTTTGACCTGTCCGGGTGGGAATTGCAGGGATTGTCGTACACGTTTCCGCAAGGGTCCTCGATCGGCCCGAACAGCTTCCTGGTGCTGGCGGCGAACAGGGCCGATTTTGCCTCGCTTTACGGGGCGACCATTCCGGTTTTTGACACCTTCGAGGGGCCGTTGCCGACCAATGGGCCTACCACCTTGGAACTGATCGAGCCGGGGGCGGGGGGATCGAACGACATCACGGTCGCGGAAGTTTTATTTGACAGTTCGCCGCCATGGCCGGCGGGGGCGAATGGATCAGGCAGTTCGCTCCAATTGATCGACCCGACAAAGGACAACTGGCGCGTCGGAAACTGGGCGGCCCCCTATCCCCTCGCGATGTCAAGCCCCGGCGCCACCAACACGGTGCGGGAAACGATCCCGGCCTTTCCGCCGCTATGGATCAACGAAATCCAGGCCGACAACATCCGCGCCATCACGAATAGCGCGGGACAATACACGCCGTGGGTGGAGATTTACAATCCGAGCAGCAACTCGGTTGCGTTGGGCGGACTGTATTTGTCCGACAATTACGAGGACCTCACCAATTGGGCGTTCCCCGAAAGTTCCACGATTGGGCCCGGACAGTTCGAGCTGGTTTTTGCCGATGGCGAAACAAACCTGAACAACGGCAGTGAACTTCATGCCGGCTTTACCCTGCGCCCGGAGAACGGTTCCGTAGCGTTGAGCCGGGTCTATAACGGGCAGGGGCAAATACTCGACTACATTAACTACAACAACCTGCCGCCCGGTTATTCCTATGGGTCGCTGCCGGACGGCCAGAGCTTTGACCGGCAGGAATTCTTCAAGCCGACCCCGGGAGGGCCGAACTTTCCCAGTTCGCCCACCGGCGTTCCGTATTTCATCCTGAACTCAGTCTATGCGCAGGATTTTGATTCGATGCCGGACCCGGGGACGACGACCGTCGATAGCGACAACCCGGTGGTCTTGAACGGGGTGACGTATTCGCTGGGCAACCCGCTCAGTTTTGCCGCGCCAATCCTTTCCAGCGGGGCGGGAGGGTTGGGATTGTCGGGCGCGATGCCGGGCTGGTTTGGGCTGGATACGGACGCGATGAAAGTGGGGGCGAGCGCGGGCGACCAGAGCACGGGCGGGATCATCAGCTTCGGGCCGACCACCAGCGCGAGCGCCAACCGCGCCCTTGGCCTGCTGGCCACCAGCAGCACGGGGGCAACCGCATTTGGATTGAGCCTGCTCAATGAGACGACCAATACGATCAACGAAATGAGCCTGAGTTTTGTCGGCGAATTGTGGCGCCAGCAACCTTCCGGCAAAACGTTGTCGTTTTCGTATTATATCGATCCCACTGGAACGAACGCCTTTTCAACCATTGCGACCATCCCGGTGCCTGACCTTGACGTGAACTTCCTGACTGGCAGCTACAGTCCTGAAGACGGGACGCAGCCCGTGAACCAGGTTCCGCTCAGCGTTTCCAACCAGGCGATCACGTCGTGGCCGCCGGGCGCGGCGCTGTGGCTGGTCTGGCAAATGACCAACAGCGCCGGGACCAGTCAGGGACTCGGCATCGACAATCTTTCTTTTTCGGCCAATTCCACCCTGGTCGCTCCCGTTATCACCTCACAACCCTTAAGCCAGACGGTCAACAGCGGCAACAACCCTGTGTTCAGCGTGAGCGTTGCCAGCGCTTTTCCCGTCCATTATCAATGGGCGATCGACGGCACGCCGATTAATGGCGCCACGACTTCCACGCTTGCCCTCAATGACGTTGGGCTTGACAGCCAGGGAGCCTATAATGTTACGGCGACCAATCTTTACGGCGCTGTTCTGAGCAGCACGGCTGAGCTAACGGTGAATCCGGTCACTGGGTCGCCCCAGTTCAATTCACCGCCGCAAAGCCAGACCGTTTACATTGGAAGCAACGCAATTTTCACGGTTTCGGCCAGCGGAAATCCTCCCCTGACATATCAGTGGCAGTTCAACGGCTCCAACATCGCCGGCGCAACCACGACCATCCTGGCCCTCTCGAACGTGACGGCGGCCGCCCAGGGAACTTATGCCGTTTTGGCCGGCGATGACGCGGGCACGAACGCCAGCGCCGGGGCGGTTCTGACGGTCGTCGCAATGCCGGCCTTCATCCAGACACAACCGGCGGCGGAAACCGTGCCGGCTGGCACCTTGGCAACGTTCAACGTCACCGCGGGCGGCACGGCACCGCTGTATTACCAATGGTTTTTTGGGAATACGCCGCTGACCAATTCGGCGACTTACACCGGGACGACGAGCGACAGCCTTACTGTAAATGATGTCGAGGCGGCGGAGACTGGCAGTTATAGCGTCGTCGTCAGCAATAGCGGCGGGGTCGCCATGAGCCAGCCGGCGGCGCTGGCGCTGATTGCGCCGTCGTTCCTCGCTTACACCCATCCCGGGGCGGTTTATACCCAGAACTTTGATTCCTTGCTGGACCCGGGCGACGTCACCGTCAACACCGCCAACCCCGTCGAGATCAACGGCGTCACGTACGGGCTGGCGAATCCTTTGGACTTTGGCTATCCGGTGGAAGCGAGCGGCGGGGGGTTTGGGCTTTCCTCCACGATGGCGGGTTGGTATGGCTGGGCGGGAATTGCGATGAAAGCCGGGGCGAGCGCGGGCGACCAAACGACGGGCGGGATCATCAGCTTCGGGCCGACGACGAGTCTTTCGACGAACCGCGCGCTTGGCCTGCTGGCGACCAGCACCAGCGGCGCGACGGCATTCGGCCTGAGGGTGCTCAACCTGACCGGGACATTGCTGACCAATATGAACCTGGGCTTTACGGGTGAATTGTGGCGGGAACAGAGTAGCGCCAAAACGCTTTCGTTTTCGTATTACGTCGATCTCACCGGGAGCAATGGATTCAACCCGAATGTGGCGACGGCGGCATTGAGCAATCTGGATGTCAACTTTGTAACCGGCTCCTCGGACAGCGGAGAATCGGGGCCGTTGATGACTTCCTATCTCGCCGTGACCAATGAGCCTATCAGCAGTTGCCCGCCGGGGGCCGCGCTTTGGCTGACGTGGCAAATGGCCAGCGACGCCAGCGGAAGCCAGGGGCTGGGAATTGATAACCTGAGCTTCTCAGCCAACGGAGTGACGCCGACGTTGTCGATTTCGCAAACCAACGGTGTGTTGATGATTGCGTGGCCGTGGTGGCTGAATGGTTATGTGTTGCAACACAATGACTTTGACGTTTCTCAACCGAACCAGTGGCAGACTGTTACGGGGCCGATATTCACCAACATCCAATCGAGTATCATCTACGTTCCGGTCACCAACAGGAGCCAGTTCTTTCGATTGCTTTATTAGTCTATATTACGGCGGAGGGAGTTGAAGGGCAGAGAGAGGAAGAACGCGGTAGAAACGTTGTGGGCCAGCGCTGGCACCCGCATCGGTGTATTGAAATGAGTTCGCCAGGCACATGTTCGTGACTATCGGCGTCCATGTCACCAGGTCCGTGGAATCTTCAACGACGTAGGCGTGGTTTGCAAGCAGGCCGTTGACGGAGAATTGAAAGCCGCGGGGGGAACTGGAGAGCTGGGCAATCGCCGGGGGCAGGCCAAAAAGATCGGTGAGGTCGGTGGCGTAGGCGGCGGCGCCGAGGAAGGGGCCGACGTTGAATATTTCCTGGAACGTCCGGAGGGTCGAGCCGTGATCGTAGTGGATGCTATTGTGGTAACCGCCGCCGCGGGCCAGAGGGGAAAGGACAATCATGCCGATAGGCCCGTCGCTCTGTTGGTAGCCCTCGTCCCAGCAAATAAAGATCGCGCCATTATTGGTGTAAGCCGCGGAGGCCATGATCATGGGAATTTGCTGCGAGAGCCACCAGTCGCTTTGGCTCAGGGGGCAGTCGTGGCCATCATCGCACAAGTCCGGCGTGATGAGATTGTAGCGGGCGACCGTATTGCTGGCCAGGTCGCCGGCCAATTCGCTAAAGGGACGGACATGGGCAATGCCGTAGGGGTCCATGGGATTGTTGGTGCCGGTATCGTCATCGAAAAAGACGAAAGGATCGTGCTTGGGGTCGTAATTGGTGCTGACGATGGAGAGGGGGAGACAGACGCCGGAGATGCCTTCCTGATAGGTCTTCCAGGAAATGCCGGCGTTGAGGAGTTGGGTGACGAGATGATTTGTCGTGTTCTGGGAGTTGATGGCCGGGGCGTCGTCATTGTCGATCCCGAAATTGGTGCCGGATTCGAGCCAGAGATAGTTGGGTTCGCTCGGATGGTTGCCGGGCGGAGTGTAATACTGCTGGCAATAGGAAGCGGCGGGGAGAAGGGAATTGATGTAGGGGGCGTTGGTGCTTCCAATGATTTGAGACCAATTCTTGTTCTCAAACATCATGATGAAAACGGTTTGAACTGGCGGCACGGGCGCGGCATAGAGTGCGCCCGCGGTCAACGTCAAAATCCACAGCCTGAGCAGTTTCATGAACGAACTTTCAAAGAGTAGCGAGATTGAGGGGCGGTGTCTGCCGGGGGTTTTATTAAATCTTTTGAAGGGTGAACCCTCACAAATCTTGCGGAAAATTTTTTGCGCCCTAGGATACCGTCGAAATTGCCATGAAGAACCGCATCCTCCCCTTGCTGACTTTCGTCTGCTGCGCCCACGCCGCGCAGGCGCAATTCAATCCCGGCAACCTCGCGGTGTTGCGCGTGGGCAGCGCGGCTGAAATCCTGACCAATGCGGGAAACGCGATTTTTATCGATCAATACACGACGGCCGGGACTTGGATTAACACGGTCGCGATTCCCACCAACGGGGCGGATTCGCTGCTCATCAGCGGGAAGGCCTCGTCAGAAGGGGCATTGAATCTTTCGTGGGACAAACATTTGCTGACGATTGCGGGCTACAGCGCGAGCCTTGGATTTGCCGGGTCGCTGCCGGATACGACTTCCACCGCCGTGCCGCGGGCGGTCGCGACTGTCGATTACCTGGGCAATTACAATTTTGTCACGGGAACGACGGCGTATTTTAGCGCGAATAATGTGCGTTCCGGAGTCACCGACGGGACGAATAACTTTTGGGCGGCGGGCGCGACTGATGGGACGGTTTACCTTGGCGTGGCTGTTTCGCCGAACGTGGTGCAAAGCGTCAATACGGAGGTGGTTTCCATTTTCAACGGGAACCTTTGCTTTTCGTCGCAGAAAATTTCGCCGATTGGCATTTGGGGATTTAACGGAACGCCGGTGAGCACGACGGGGCCGAGCCTGATCGTTGCGTGCAGCGGGCCGACGTCGCCGTCGCCATACGCGTTCGCGATCAGCCCGGATGGGAGCACTGTTTATGTGGCGGACGATGATTCGATCGCGAAGGGCGGGGGTGTGCAGAAGTATGTCAACGGCGCGGGAACGTGGGGGCTGGCATATACATTGGGGACGGGCGCGGGTTCGACGACGGGAGCGCGGGGGTTGACGGTGGATTTTAGCGGCGCCGAGGCGGTCCTTTATGCGACGACGGCGGATTCGGTGTCCAATAGACTGATACGAATCGTGGACGGCGGGTCGGGCAGCGCGGCGGGGGTGATCGCGACGGCGGGGACGGGGGAATTGTTTCGCGGGGTGCAATTTGTTCCGCAGGGGTATGTGCCCACCATCACGGGGCAGCCGCAGAACGAAACGGAACCTTTGGGGCAGGCGGCGGGATTTTCCGTGGCGGTTTCGGGGACTGCGCCGTTTGGGTATCAGTGGGAATTCGATTCAAGTGCGATGGCGGGGGAGACGAATTCGAGTCTGACGATTGGCGCGGTGAGCACCAATGACGCGGGGAGTTACCAGGTCGTCATCACGAACGCCTGGGGGGCGACGACGAGCCTGGTGGCGGTGTTGGCGGTTGGTTCGGGGATTCCGCTGCCGGAAATTCTCAGCGGGCCTGTGAGCCAAACCAATGACGCGACTACGACGGCGTCTTTTTCTGCCACGGTCAGCGGGATGGTTTCGCTGTATCAATGGGAAAAAAACGGGACGAACATAGCCGGGGCGACCCATGCGACGCTGACGATTGCGGATGTGCTGGGGGCAAATGCGGGGAGTTACCAGATCGTTTTGTCCAATTCCTCCGGGACCGTGACCAGCGCGCCGGCACTGCTGACGGTCATTGATCCTTATATCGTCACGCAGCCGGGGGGGCAGACTTATTTGGCGGGGGCGACGGCGCTGCTTTCGGCGGGGGCGGTGGGCACGCTGCCGCTGCGTTACCAATGGAATTTAAACGGCGTGCCGCTGGCGGGGGCGACATCGACTTCGCTGACGAGGACGAATTTGCAGTCCATCGAGGCGGGGAGTTATTCCGTGCTCGTGACCAATGCGGCGGGGTCGGCGACAAGTTCCAACGCGCCTGTGCTGGTGGCGTTGGCGCAAACCACGTTTTTTCCGAGCAACCTTGCGGTGCTGCGGATCGGCGATGGCGCACAAACCCTGACCAGCTCGGGCAATACGCTGTTTGTGGATCAATTCACCACAAACGGCGCTTACGTCAGCACGATGAACATTCCGGATTCCGGGACGAATGCGCTGCTGATCAGCGGGGTATCTTCTTCGGAAGGTTATATGACGCTTTCCGCCGGTGGGAAATCGCTCGTGATCGCGGGCTATAACACCAATCGCGGGTCCATCGCGGGAACACTTTCCTCCACCACTTCAGCCGCGGTGCCGCGAGCGATTGCGACTGTCAGTGGGAATGGGGTTTATAGCCTCGCCGTCGATTCGTCCGCGGAGTACACTACCAATCACTTTCGCTCCGCGTTTACCGATGACACTGGGAATTTCTGGGGGGCGGGTTCGTATTACGGCATCTGGTATTTTGGAGCGCACGGCACGGCGGCCAACCTCCAGGACGCGCTGGGCAATTGCCGGGTTGTCAGCATGGTCGCCGGCGATTATCTCGCCTTTTCAACCCAAACGGAGACCCCCGGCGTTTATGTGTTCGGCTCGCCCACGCCGACTTCCGCCACCGGCATCTCGCTGGTGATCGGCACGGGAAGCGAGTCCAGCCCGGAGGATTTCGTTTTTGGGCCGGGCAATCTGTTTGCGTATGTCGCGGATGACTCGGCCGCCGGCGGCATTCAGCGCTGGCAGCCTAGCGGAGACAATTGGGTGCTGGCCTACACGCTTTCCAGCGGCGTAACGAGCGTCGGGGTGCGGAGTTTCGCTGTGGACTTCAGCCAGCGCTTTCCAGTCCTCTACGCCGTCACGGCGGAGACGGTCTCAAATCGCCTGATCACCATCACCGATTCCGGTATCAATTCCGTTGCAAGCACTTGGGCCACGGCGCCCGCCAACCAGTTGTTTCGCGCCATAAAACGTGTCCCCGCGGTGCAACCCATCGCGGCAATCTTGTCCACTTCCCCCGGCGCCACGCCCGCTATAAATGTTTCGGGGACGCCGGGGTATCAATATGTGATCGAGAGTTCCTCGAATTTGACGGACTGGGTTGCCGTGGGGACCAATCCCGTTCCATTCCTCTTCAATGCCGGGGCGACATCGAACTCTCCGGCACGGTTTTATCGCGCCGTGAGCGGGCAGTAATTTTCAACACTCTCCTTTGCAGCCAAACAAGTGTTTTTGCCGGATCTTCTCCGCCACTTCGGGCGGAACCATGATTTCCCAGGAAGTGTCGCCGGAACGAATTTTTTGCAAAACGTCGCGCGAAAAAATTGTCAGCACTTTTTCATCGTAATCGCGCAATCCCTCGATGAACCGGTTCTCGATCAGGTATGCGTGCAAATGCCGGAGATTGGGGGCGACGCGCAAATTGGCAGCGCTGATCAACGCCCCGGTTTTTGGCTCCAGCAACGGATACACAAAGAGCTTTAAATCGTTTTTAAACATCCGGCCAAACGATTCGAGAATGCCGCCCTGCAAGTCGGCGTAGTATTTTTCGTCGAAGATTTCCTTCAACGTCGGCACCCCCATCACCAGGCCGATCATTTTCTTTGTGTACCGGAAAAAGTACGCGGCCAGGCGGTGGTATTCGCCGAAATTGGAAATCAGCACCGTCTTGCCCAGAGACGCCAGAATATCCACGCGATCCAGAAAATCCTGGTAATCGATCTTGTCGCCATCGGTCAGGTTCTTCAGCGTCATCTCCATCAGGGTCAGCACTTCCTCGCCCTGGACATTCGGTTCCTGCACGAAAATGGCCTGGGCGCAGCGCAACATATCGAGGGTGACTTTGGTCACGGGGCGAAAACTTCCACGCTCGACGAGAATGCACTTTTTGTAAAACGCGTCGGCGGGCTGGACCACGGTGCCGTCCGAAGTGAACAGGGCGGCGTTGGTCAACCCGCCTTGCACCAGTTCCAGGGCCATCAGCCGATTGTCCACAGACGCGAACGCCGGGCCGGAAAACTGGATCATGTCCACCTCGATCCGCTCGTTCCCGACGTTATCGACCAGCGATGCGATGAGCATCGCGGGATCGCGGTGCAGATACATGGCGCCGTGGACGAGATTGACCCCGACGCTGCCCAAGGCTTCCTGCTCCTGCAAATTTTCTTTATCCCACAGCCGGACGTGAACAATGATTTGTGAGGGTTCGGAGCATGGCTCGGTCTGAAACCGGATGCCGAGCCAACCGTGGGCGTCATCCAGCCGGGAATAACTTCGCGCGACAACCGTGTTGGAAAAAGCGAAAAACTTCGTTGTCGCCCCGCGTTTTTCCTTCAGGCGTTCGACCAGGAGGCCGTATTCGCGTTCGAGCATGGTTTCCAGGCGCTGGCGGCTGACATAACGTTCAGCGTGGCCATAAATAGCGTCGCTGATGGTCATGTCGTAAGCCGAAATAGACTTGGCGATCGTGCCCGACGCTCCGCCGACGCGAAAAAACCAGCGCGCAACCTCCTGTCCCGCGCCGATCTCGGCGAAGGTCCCATACTTGGAGGGATCGAGGTTGATCTGGAGAGCCTTTTGGTGGATGGTTAAAATTTCTCGGGTCATTGGTTCCTGGGTATTCTTTGTGATTATTTATTAGAGCGTGGAAAGGGCGGCATCGAGGACCTCAATCATAAAGGCGGCGTCGGCTTCCGTTAGGCACATCGGCGGCGCCATGCGAATGGTCTGCCCCCACAATCCGCCTTTGCCCAGCAACAGCCCCAGGTCGCGGCAGGTTTCGACGACATGGGCGCATTCCGCTTTCGCCGGTTCCTTTGTCGCGCGGTCCTTGACCAATTCCATGCCGACCAACAGTCCCCTCCCGCGAACGTCGCCGATCACGTTATGCTTTGCCTTCAATCGTTCGAGGCCAGCCATGATTGCCGCGCCGACTTTGAGGGAGTTGGCCTGAAGCTTCTCGCGTTCGATGACCTCCAACACGGCTTTGCCTTGCGCGCACACGACGGGGTTGCCGCCGAACGTATTGAAATGAACGCGCTGTGTCAGGGACGCCGCAATCTGCGGAGTCGTGACGACGGCCGCCAGGGGGCATCCGTTGCCGATCCCCTTGGCCATCGTGACGATGTCCGGTATGACGCCCTGGGTTTCAAAACCCCAGAAGTGCGATCCCAGCCGGCCAAACCCCGTCTGCACTTCGTCCGCGATGCAAAGGCCGCCGGCGGCGCGGACATGTTCGTAAGCGTGTTTGAGATAACCATCGGGAAAAACAATGTAGCCGCCCACGCCTTGAATCGACTCCGCGATAAAACCCGCCACGCGGCCGGAAGTCGTGTAGTCAATCAAACTTTTGACGTCCGCCGCGTAATTCTTCCCGGCGTCGGGGTCGTTGCGTCCCCATTGTCCGCGGTAGGGGTCGGGGACGATGGAGTGATGGACACCGAAACTGTGGGGGACATTAAACTTCCAGGTGCTGTGCGCCGTCAGGCCCATCGACGACATATTGCCGCCGTGATAACAATTGCGCAGGGCGATGAGATCGAAATTGCCGGTGTAGGCGCGCGCCATCAACAGGGCAAGGTCCGTGGCTTCCGAGCCGGAATTGACGAAGTAGCAGACCTTCAAGTCGCCGGGCATTTTGGCGGCGAGGTCCCGTGCGTATTCGGCGACATTGGGGTGAAGGTAGATGGTCGTGGCGTGCTGCAACGTTTCATTTTGACGACGGACCGCCTCAAGCACGTGCGGATGGCAATGGCCGACGCTGACCGTCACAATCCCGCCCAAGCCGTCCAGGTATCGCCGGCCTTTATCGTCGAAAAGATATTGGGCCTTTCCCTCGACCAGCATCATGGGTTTTTTATAATAGAGGACGATGCCGGGATTGAGGAATTCGCGGCGCAACTTCATGACTTCATCAGCCGACGGACCGGTGTACGGTTTTGGCTGGTGATCGAAAGGGGGCAGACTCGGAGTTTTCATATTTCTCAATTTAATTTCCTGTCAACGGCGACACTTTGGGCGCGGCCATACTCGCGGGAGCCGGGGCCAGCTTTCGCGCCGCCAGGTAAGCCACAAACGCCACCGCAAAACCGACAAACCATGCGTAACTATAGACCGTCATAAAAATGGGGGCGACGCTTTCCTTCTTCAAGACATTCATTGACGCCAAAAATCCCGGAAGCGAGGGCAGGATGGCGAGTGTCAGCGCGCCCAGTCCCGCGATGCTCCAGCCGCCGGTAAACCGGTATTCTCCCTTGTCCTGGTAAAGCGCCGGGAGATTCAGCTTGCGGCGGCGATACACAAAGTAATCCGCGATGAGAATTCCGCCAATCGGCCCAAGCAAAGCGCTAAAGCCGACCAGCATGGAAATGTAGCGGGCGGAGTTGGCGAGCAATTTCCACGGCATGATGGCAATTCCCAACACGCCGGTGATGAACCCGCCCGTTCGAAACGAAATGAATTTCGGCGCCAGGTGCGCAAAGTCATTGGCCGGGCTGACGACGTTTGCCGCGATGTTCGTGGCAAGCGTGGCAATGCAAAGCGAGAGCATCGCGATGATCAGGACGGCGGGATTGGTGAATCGCGTCAGCACATCGGTGGGGTCCCAAATTGTATGTCCGTAAATGATCGTGGTGGCCGAAGTCACAGCGACGCCGATAAAAGAGTAGAGCGCCATCGTGGTGGGAAGGCCCAGGGCCTGTCCGAGGATTTGGTCTTTTTGGGTGCGGGAATAGCGCGAAAAATCCGGGATGTTCAAGGACAACGTCGCCCAAAAGCCGATCATGCCCGTCAGCGCCGGCACGAAAAAGCTCCAGAATTGCCCCGCCTTCGGCTGTCCGGGATCGAACGCGGAGGGCTGCGATAAAATCGGCCCGAACCCGCCCGCCTTGCGATAAGCCCATCCGAGCAACAGCAGCCCCAAAGCGATCAGCAGCGGCGCTTTGATATTGAGCAAAATCCGAATGGAATCGATGCCCTTATATATGACGAGCATGTTGATGCCCCAAAAAAAGAGGAAGCAGAGGAATTGCGGCAGCGTGATGCCGAAGAGATTATGCGCCTCGCCGCCGAGGGAGGGAAAAAACACGGCCAGGATTTTGTGAATCGCCTCGCCGCCAATCCAGGTCTGGATGCCGAACCATCCGCAGGCGACGAACGCCCGGAGGAGGGCCGGGACATTGGCGCCCTTGATGCCGAACGCCGCGCGGCAATAGATGGGAAAAGGAATGCCGTAGCGGGTCCCCGCATGAGCGTTGAGGATCATCGGGACCAGGACGATTAGATTCCCAAGAAAAATCGTAAGGATGGCCTGCGACCAATTCATGCCGCCGCCGATGAGCGAGGAAGCGAGCATATAAGTGGGGATGCAGGCGGACATGGAAATCCACAGGGCGGAGAAATTCCACCAGCGCCAGGTTCGACGTTCCGGCGGAGTGGGCGCAAGGTCTTCATTGAACAGCGGGCTTGCAGCCAGCGCCCGTCGCTGTTCGCTGGTGAGATCAACGTTCACGACAACGGCGCACAGGGTAGCTTCTCCCCGCGTCGAATCAAGAAGGCAGTCTTATAATTTTCCCGGGGCGGCGTTGCTGGTGTGTGGATTCGACACATGAACATTCCGTGTTGCAACGCTGTTTTGCGCCGGTATATTTAGCAGAACGAATAAAAACATGGCTACTGTTCACGATATCGCAAGTTACATTTTGAAGAAACATGGGCCGACGACGGCCATGAAACTTCAAAAGCTGGCGTATTATTGTCAAGCGTGGTCTTTGGTGTGGGATGAAAGGCCCATTTTTGCGGCGCGAATTGAGGCATGGGCAAATGGGCCGGTCATTCCCGCTCTTTACAGTAAGCATAAAGGCCGATTTGAGATAAAGGATTGGCACTGGGGCGATGCCGATGCTCTGAACAAGGATCAGAGGGAGACAGTGGATGCTGTCATTGATTTTTATGGCCCAAAAACAGCCCAATGGCTGAGTGATTTAACACATCGTGAGGCGCCTTGGCGGGATGCACGAGTCGGATTGGAAGATGGAGAACGCGGGGGAAATGAAATCTCCCTCGCTTCGCTTCACGAGTATTACAGCAGCTTGTAATTTGATTTGCTGTGGCGAAAAACCCCAGGTTTTCAGGACAGTCACCAGCAGTCGCAAAGCAACCACGAATTGAGTCAACAACCGGAAAAACCGGTTATCCTATATGGAAGGTGGGCCAAGCAGATTTTGACGGCCCGTGGTGTCCCAAGAGGATGCAAAAAGACGCTCTTCTCTACATAATCGCAAGGCTTAAGGACTTCGAGCGCAATACCTGGGTGGATATCCAAAGAGGAGGCAGTCATTTCATCGCCGTCGGGTCAATAATAGGAGAGGCGCAACGCAGGCTTCAAACGTTGAAGCTCGACGATACTGACGTGCTTTTCTCCTTGCGATTGAGCGCAAGAGAAAGATTATGGGGCCTTCGCTCCAACGATGTGTTTTCTCTCCTTTGGTGGGACCCGGATCATCAAGTATGCCCGTCTCATTTGAAGCACACTTGAGATCGTCTATTATTTGAGTTTCTTAGTCGCGACTGATCCAACTGGACGGATTCCGCCTTATAATTTTCCAGGATCGTTATAATTGATACCACGCTCCGTTTCGATACCCTGTCACGTGCAACCATGAAACGGACCAGGCGCAGCAAGCGCATCAAGCTCTTCCTGATCGGCGGGATTTCCGCCGGCGCGATCGCCGGTTGTTCGCCGAGCGGACCGAGTTCGATCAGCGCGAATAATGTCTATACCAATAATTATTACCTGCCGGGGGCGGGATATTATCATGCGCCGTTTCGCGCGTTCTACCCGATTCCTTACAACTATTTTGATTCCAAAACCCACCGCTACTTTTTTGGCGGGCAATGGGCCTATGCGCCGTGCGAAAGCATTACCAACATTTCGTCGCCCACGCCATCGGCCGCCTCGACCGCCCAATCCGTGCGCACGGATGTTTCGCGAGGCGGGTTCGGATGCACCGGCGGCCACTATTACGGTCACGCCTGATGCAACGCCACGCCTGCAGTCCCAGACCCGATTGGCCGGCGAAGGTCGAAAGCATCGGCTTGACGTATCATTCGTACGAGACGGGGCCGTATTGGGATGAATCCGCGTGCTACGAATTGAACGTGCGGGAGGTCAATGTGTTGGAAGCCGCCGCGAACGCGCTGCACTTTCTCTGTATCGACGCGGCGGAGGCGGTGATCAAAAACAATTGGTGGGAGCGCCTGGCTATTCCGCCCCAGGCCGTCCCGGCGATCCTGGCGTCGTGGGAGCGCGATGACTTTAGCCTCTACGGAAGATTTGACTTGAGCTTCGACGGTGTGACGCCGCCAAAACTGCTGGAATACAACGCCGACACTCCGACCACGCTGGTGGAGGCCTCGGTCGCACAATGGTTCTGGTTGCAGGAGACGCGGCGCGGGGCGGACCAGTTCAATTCCATTCACGAACGGCTGATTGCCGCCTGGCGACGGTGGCGCGGCAAAACCATTCATTTCGCCAGCGTGAAGGAACACGCGGAGGATGAAATGACTACCCTCTATTTGCGCGACACTTGCGAGCAGGCGGGAGTGCAAACCAAATCCGTGCATATCGAAGAGATCGGCTGGGATGCCCGCCAGACTTTTTTTGTGGACATGGACTTTGAGAGAATCGAGCGTTGTTTCAAACTGTATCCATGGGAATGGTTGTGGCGCGAGGAATTCGCGATTCATCTCCCGGGCGAGCCTGTGCAATTCATCGAACCCGCGTGGAAAATGCTCCTCAGCAACAAAGGGTTGCTGCCCATTTTGTGGCAGCTCTTTCCCGATCACCTGAACCTTTTGCCCGCGTACGAATTTGCCGGACCGCTGGAAGGCCGCTACGCGCGCAAACCAATTCTCAGCCGCGAAGGCAGCAACGTCACACTGGTCGAACGGGGCGCCGTGGTTGAGGAAACCGGCGGCGATTACGGCGTTGAAGGGCACATCTACCAGGCGCTTGCCGACCTGCCGGAGTTTGACGGACAGCGGCCGGTGTTCGGCATTTGGGTCGTCGATCACGAGGCGGCGGGGCTTGGGATTCGCGAAGATCACCGCCGGATCACGGGCAACCTGAGCCGGTTCGTCCCGCATTTCTTCAGGTAACACAATATTATGCGGTTCGCCAACCCGACGCAAATCCACCCAGGGCAAAGCGCTACGTTTCAGGGGTCGCGTTATCGCGTTATCGGGCGCGCGGTCCTGGGCGTCGTTGAAACGGGGAGAAATTATTATTGGACCGAGCTTTATCTGGAAACGTCTTCGGGGAACCTGGCGACGCTCGTTTTTGAGGAATCGGAAGGCGGTCCCGCGTGGCGATTGTTCAAAATGTTTGAGCCGCAAGCTCCCCTCACCGCCGAGGAGGCCGCCACCAAACGCGAAGGAGATCAGCTTCAGTTGGACGGTTCGACAGTCTGGGTCACGCGCGTGGATAAATCGTGGGTCTGGCACGTCGAGGGCAAAACTCCCGAAGCGGTCCAAACCGGCCAGCAGGCGAATTACTTCAATGCGGAAGCCGGTAATAAAATAATCGTCGTTAGCTGGACCCGCGATGAAGTGGAATATTACGACGGCTACACGATCAGTGCGCGGGATGTTGCGCTGGCGTTTGGGCTGAAAAATTTTGCGGGGTTGCAGTTCGTCCTGGCCCGGGGAAGGCGCTGGTCGAATCCGCAGATCGTTGGCCCCATAGGAATTGTTGCTATTATCCTGGTGGTGGTTCTGGCCGTCATGGTCAGCCCGTCCTGGTCCAGCCATCAGGTTCCAGTGGCTTTGATCGGCGCGGGGCCTTCGCCTTTGTCCATGGGTGCCTCCGGCACATTGAATGGAGTGAAGTACCGGGTTTCGAGCCACACGCTGATGGAGATCGCCGAAGTTGGCGCGCGCTTCCAGCGGCATGAATACACTTTGACGGCCGATGACGGCACAGAGGCTATCTTGGCCCACGGCGGCACCTCGTTAAGCTCGCCATGGACGCTCTATACGCCGCTCCCGGCGCAATTGGCACTGACACCGAAACAAGCCGGCGCGTGTCGCCGCGGCCAAAGCGTAACCCTGGAAAACGGCGTTGCCCGCATCACCGAGCTGTTCCGCTGCACGATCCGCCAGACAGACAACACGAATTTTCTGAGCTTGAAACCCGGCGAAATGATGTATGGCTTCAACGGACGCGTCGGGGCCGAGGCAGTCATGGTACGTTGGAACGAAGTCAACCTCAACGAATATCAGGAGTCGGTCATCACGCCGCAAGCGGCCCGCGCTGCGTTCGGATTATAACCCGTCGCGTCGGTTTTCCTTACACATTTGGTTGATCTCAGATTGTCAAACATATTAAAAACATTGGATTAGGCTGCCTTACAAACAATTGCACAGGACCAAAATGGTTAAAAAACGCGCTCGCAGCAGTCAAATCCTATGGAAAAGCGTCGGCCTTCTTAGCACTGCTCTCCTGGTGGGATATATCAGGGAAAACACTAACCCCCTGCAACGTAGCAAATTACCAAAACGCCTTGGGACGGCGCGGGCGTGGCACGGAACTTTCTGCTTTTGGTGGAACCGTATATCGTATGAAGTTTTTCAGGTATATTTTTGCGGGTGTGGTCCTTGCGTTCGTGACCGCCACCCAAACCACCCCAGCTTCCAACATAATTCTTACAGCGCTCATGTTCCTGACTTTGGTCGGGATTGGGGCGTTGCGCCGTCCTGAGATGCGGCCTTGTCCCATCGCGAGACGGAAATACTGATTGCCACCGAGTCCGCCCGGCGGGGTACAACCCCCTTGTAAAACCATTGGACGCCCGGAAACGGGCGTCTTTTTTTTTATTTAAAATTTGTCCTGATTCCGCCCCGCTGTTCGTCCTATTGTGAAACTATATGAGCAAAGTAAGGGTGCTTGTCGGCACAAAAAAGGGCGCGTTCATCCTGACTGCGGATGGCAAGCGCGAGAACTGGGAA
>DATAXU010000183.1:0-5909 GCA_036272955.1 Verrucomicrobiia bacterium | reverse complement strand
GCCTGGCTTCGGAAGTCCGCCGGATTGACAGTGGCCCGATACTCGTCCGTGGCGATTTTCAGAAAATCCGCGCAAAACGGGTGCCCTTCCTGCGCCCACAGCCCATTGGCGATGTCCAGTTGAATGCCCGGCACATGTAGAGCTGAAGGCCGCGCCCCATCCTGGCCCAGCCGGATTTGCATGACCGCCGGTTTCTCCATTTCATCCAGTTGGCGGTGGAGCTTTCCAAATTTTGAATGTAGCCGGGCCTGATCCTGGTTGAAGTGCAGAACCCGGCCCATTTGCGTTTCCGTTTCGCCACGCGCGCCGGCATAAGCCACGGCCACGCAAGTCGAAATACTGAAAGGCGAAAAGAAGAGGTTGCCCGGCCTGCCTTTAAAGCGGGAATAGAGATCAAACGCGAAGGCTGTATTACCCTCCAACAGTGATTCGTTCCGGGCCGTCGGATTGCTGGTCGTCGTACCAGAGCCAAAAAGCCAATTTAAACGCATGGCAAAATTTCCTCAATACATCCTGAAGCGTATCCCTCGAAACCTAATCAATCACCCGCGGGTTGTCGAGAGCCGACCGCGTTAATGAGAACTGTTTACAGTCCCGAACCCTTATGTTTAAAATCCCGCGCCGAAGTCGCTTGAATCCGCCGCAAAAAATAATCCTAAAATGAAAATCCAAAATATGGCATTATCGCTTCTTTTCGGAGCCTGTCTTACCGCCACCGCACAACCGACGGCATTTACATACCAGGGCCAGTTCAACGACGGCGGTTCCCCCGCCACTGAACGCTACGACTTCTCCTTTCAGCTATTCGACGCCGTCACTAACGGCGCCCAGGTCGGTTCCACTGTCTTTGAAACCAACATCGTCGTCAGCAACGGTCTCTTTACCGTCCAAGTGGATTTCGGCTCCGCCCCGTTCGACGGCGCTCCGCTTTGGATGCAAATCGGCGCTCGCACCAATGGACTTGTGAATAATTATCGGTTTCTTTCCCCACGCCAGCCCATCACATCCACCCCATATGCCTTGTACGCTTCCAGCGCGCCATTGTCCTCCACCCTCGCCAGCAACGTCGCCTTGCTCAACGCCGCCCAAACCTTCACCAGCCAGGATGATTTCGAAGCCCGCGTCGGTATCGGCACCAACGGCCCCCTCGCTCCGCTGCACGTCACTTCCCCAGGTTTTCCGACCGCATTGATCGACGGTTCCTCGATTTTTGGCACTTGGATGGACCTTCGCAACACCAGTGGAGGCACTAACTGGCTGATTATTTCCAGCGGCTCTGGCAACGGTGAGGGACCTGCCAAACTCCTTTTTGAGACAGGATCCACCCCTGTCGCATCCACCGTCATAGCAATGACCTTGAGCACTACTGGAGTCACCGTCTATGGCACTTTCGACAACAACAGCGACCGCAACGCCAAGCAAGACATCAACCCTGTCACGCCCTCCACTATTCTGGAGAAGGTCAGCCAGCTCCCCGTTTCCGAATGGAGCTACAAGGTCGATGCCGCCACCCGTCACATTGGTCCCATGGCCCAGGATTTCTATTCCACGTTCAAAATCGGCACCGACGACAAACACATCGCTCCCATAGACGAAGGTGGAATTGCATTGGCCGCCATCCAGGCCCTCAACGTAAAATTCGAAAAGCAAGCCGCCGAAATCGCCCAACTCCGCCAGGAACTCGAGCAAACCAAAGCAGCTCAGCGGGCAAAATAACCTCAGAATGAGGAATTACCCCGGCACGACTTGGCGCGACCACCCCGCGCGGGCAATATTTTTTTCGAAACGCCGCTTCAATGATATTCAATTGCGTTGACAATCTGGCGGTCTATTCTATTTCGTAAGCGAACGCTGATTATGCATCCTGAAACTCATTCCGAAGCTCCCCTCACACCCGCTCCGATTTTTGATATGCTTCTGGCATACCAGCGAACCGCGGCTTTAAAAGCAGCGATCGAACTGGACCTCTTCCGTGCCATCACCGACACCCCCCAGGATGCCGCTTCCATCGCCCGTCTCTGTTCCGCCTCCGATCGCGGCATCCGCATCCTGTGCGATTTCCTCACCATCCACGGCATCCTGCTCAAAGAAAACGGCCGCTATCGCCACAGCCCAACAAGTGCGGCTTTTCTGGATCCACGTTCACCTTCCTCCGTGGCGTCCATCGCCCTATTCCTCGGCAACAAAGAAATGCGCGAGGCGTTCGACCACCTGGAGGAAATCGTCCGTACCGGCCGCACCGTCATGGAAGGTCAAGGCAGTGTCGAGCCGGAAAACCCCGCCTGGGTGCAATTCGCCGAAAGCATGGCCCCAATGATGGCCCCGGTGGCGGGTCCGCTTGCCGCAGCCGTTCTGGACGGCTTCACCGGCCCGATGCGCGTGCTGGACATCGCTGCCGGCCACGGTTTATTCGGCATCGCAATTGCCAGCCAGAACTCAAACGCCCGCGTCACCGGCCAGGATTGGGCCCCCGTCCTGCGCGTGGCGTTGGAAAATGCGCGCAAAGCCGGGGTCAACGAACGCTACGACATGCTCCCGGGCAGCGCTTTCGACGTGGATTTTGGCGGCCCATACGATGCCGTGCTGCTCACCAATTTCCTTCACCATTTCGATGTCCCCACATGCGTCGGCCTGTTGAAAAAAGTGCGCGCCGCCCTGCACCCCGGCGGCCGCGTCGCCGTGCTCGATTTTGTGCCCAACGAAGACCGCATCTCCCCGCCAATGCCCGCCTCCTTCAGCCTGACGATGTTGGCCAACACTCCCGCCGGCGACGCCTACACGCTGCGCGAGCTGACGTCCATGTTCCAGGACGCCGGATTCGGCCCCGTCACATCGGCCCCAGTTCCCAAGAGTCCGCATACGATCGTCATGGCACGCAGCCCGGCGTGATTGCCACGCCAATCGTACCGTTGGATCTTTATACGAATTTTTGCGAATTTCTCGCAATCCCCCGCCCCTTTAATTTCCTTTGCCAAGTCGCCGAACGTGTGGAACTACTATCCCTGTAAGTTATGAGAGCCGCCGTATTCGTTGAAAGGGATGGAATTTTAAATTGCGACCGGGTCGAACGAAATCACCCAACCCCCCCGCTGTCTCTCGATCAATTGTCCCCCAAAACCGATGCCATCGAACCGTTGCGCCAGCTCAAATCCCTCGGCTTCCTCCTGATCGCCACCACCAACCAGCCCGCCCTCTCCAACGGCAATTTGTCCCGGCGCGAATTGGACCGGATGCACGAGATGTTGCGCCGGATTTTCCTGCTCGATGATATTTTCGTCTGCCCCCATGACGCCGCCGATTTTTGTCCCTGCCGCAAACCCAAACCCGGCCTTCTCACCGAAGCCGCCTTCAAGTGGCATCTGAATCTCCAACAATCCCTCGTCCTCAGCAACAAATGGCAGGACGCCGAAGCCGCCCACAATGCCGGCTGCACCTCTCTGCTCATTGACTCCCCCTGGATCGGCAAGGGACACCACGACATCGTCCTGCCAAGTATCGCGGAAGCCGTGCAGAAGATCACCCGATGGCATCCCGTTCCACAAACAGTTGTGCCTGCTTACGGCGTCCGGGCCGTCACTGCCGAAGGTGGCGGCAGATCGCTGTCCAAAAAAACCCTTTGCCCCCCGGCCACGTAAATCCTCCCGTCCTGCGTGCCCCGCAACACAGGACGTGACAATGTGTACTCGTGCGTTTGTCGCGCCAGCAGCACACCCTGCGGGCTAATGATTGAGTAAGTGAACCCTCGCGCCCCCGTTTGCATCAACACGTGCAAGTTATTGAACCGGTCCATCTGCGCCTCCGGTTCGCTGAACGAAAGCATCCGCGAGAGCGGGAAAACTTTCAACGTCCGCCCCGTGCCGTCCTCCAGCCGAAAATACAATTTCAATTGATCCAGGTAAGCCACCTTGATCAGGCTATACGTGCGAATCTCCGGCACGGCGTTGGAAACCCCGGCGGGCGGCGGCACGCCAAATTGCAATTCCGCAAGCCCGTGGATCGGGATGCCGTTGGCAACCGTAAAGCTGGTCGGTTTGCAAATGATTTGCTGCTTCCATTGCGCAATCGTAATAACCGCGCCCATCCGATACCGCCCCGGCGCGCGAAAATCAAAATAGGGCGCCGGATTCAGCGCCAGCGAAGCCATCTGCCCGGAAAGCAACGTAAACTCCCCTTTCACCGGCATCTCCCCCATTTTGGGCACGACAAAATTATTCTCCCCCACGATATCGAACCGGATCCATTTGTTATCCAGGCCGAAGGTGACAGGCTGCCCCGAACGGTTGATGATCTTGACCTTCAATTGCAGGTCTTCCCCCGGCAGATATTGGTCCTGTGTCAACTGCAACTCCGCCGTCACGCCATTGAATTGCGCGCGAACAGGAACAGCCGCCACCGTGAGCAGGGCCAAAAGGAAAGCAAACCTCTTCATCGCGGCGATTCTAAGCCTGGTGAAGCGGGCGTTCAAGACTCAAATGGATCGGATCACACGACCGGCGCCGTCAGCGCCGTCCCGGCGAGTTTTTCCAGCACGCGCAATGGCGCCTTCTGCGGGGCGACCATCGCCTCCAGCGGAATGATAAAAGTCTGCTCCAGCGCGTATTGCCCCGACAAAACCGCGTGCGGCACCGAATCCGTATAGCAAAGCCAGGTCGAACCCGGTGCAAACTCAATCCGTATTTTTTGGCACGATTGCTGGAACCCCGTATTTTCCTTAAGATAATCGTGAAACCGCAGCATGAACCGATCGTATGCCGAATGATCCACCGCCTTCAAACCGAAGGCTTTTTTCAGGTTGCGAACCATCGGATTGGAGCGCGGACTCCCCTGCGCCGCGAATGCCGCCAAACCCGCCTCGGTCGCGAATTTCCCCGCCAACGTTGAAAACCCGTCCGTCGTATTCCAAACCCGCCCCTCGGTCGGGTTGATATTGGTGAAACAGCGCAAAATGCGCCGGCCATGCATCGGCCGGGTGGGAAATGCGTCAAAATGCAGCAAGTCATTGCGTTTATGGACCGGCAAGTCCCGTCCCTCCTCCTGTTCCGGCCGAAAACTCGCGTAATCAAGCTGGAAATGCTCCGCATACGGCGTCAGCAGATTCCGGATAAACCCGGTAACCTGCTGGGAATAACGGCGCATGACCGACTGCAATTTCGCCACATCTGCCGCATCCCCCGCCGCCCCACGAAGGATATCCTGGCGCGGGCGATAAGAGACATTTTTGTGAAGACGCGACCCGCTCTGCCGCTGGGAAAGCAGGAATTCCCGGTCTGCATCGGTAAAATCGTATGGAATCCCCTCAAAAAACAGAATCCGGCCATCCTCCAAGTGTTCACAACACTGGCGGGAGAGCATCGCCGCATCGACGGGCGCACTCCAGCCTGACGGCAATTTAAAATTATCGACATGCACCAAAACATCCGGCCCGCCGGGAGCGCGGCGGGCGGTTCCGGTCGTCGGGGAAACAGTATTTGTGAGTGTCATGGGTTTTAGCTCAAAAAGACGCGCCAAAAGTGTCCCGGAACCCTCCACAAGTCAAGTTTGAAACACCCCCCGCCGAAAGCACGAAGGCCGGCCTCGACCAACTCGACCGTGGCGAGGGCATACCGGACGATTAAGCATGGGCGCAGGCTCAAGGCGAAGCCACGGCTCGATAAAAACGCGCCGGGAAATTATTCACATTGCTGGATACAAAGGTAAACGGAGAGACGTTCGTCACAAGCGAAATCCAGTTGCCGCCGGCAAGATCGGTGGCGGCTTGGATGGCATAGTTCGCCCCCGGCTCCCCCGTGAGCAGAAATTGAAATTGGTTGTTCCCGTACCCGACCGAACTCAGCGTCGCCGGAGTTCCCACAATAAGCCCAACCTCGTAGGCTCCGATGTCGCTCCCGTCCCCCCCGCTCGCGTTCGCG
>DATAXU010000182.1:0-21410 GCA_036272955.1 Verrucomicrobiia bacterium | reverse complement strand
TGATTCAGGCGCGCCTGCGGCCACGCCGGATATTCCCGTCAATGCCGTGCCGGTTCAGTTTACGCTGCCGGATGGCTGGCAGCAATTGGCCCCGGACGGCATTCGGCTCGCCAACCTCGCGGTGCCAGGCAAAAACGGAGGCAGCGCGACGGTGGCAATCACTTCTTTTCCAGGCGAGGTGGGGACGGAACTGGAAAACGTCAATCGCTGGCGCAACCAGGTCGGATTGACCTCCGCGCAGGCAACGGACATTACTTCGCAGCCGGTTGTTGTCGATGGTTCCGAGGGGAAGCTTTATGACATTTCGGGAACGTCAGCCCGGACGGTTGTCGTTGTAGTCCGGCGCAATGGCGCAACGTGGTTTATCAAGATGACGGGGGATATCGGCCCGGTAACGGATGCCCGGCCGGCTTTCACGGATTTTCTCAAATCAATTCGTCTCCCCAATGGCGGTGGCGCGACGGCGGTTGCGGCGACGGAGGGGGTGGACAGCACTTCGCCAACATGGAGCGTGCCGCCGAACTGGGTGAAATCCGAGCCAGGCCCAATGATTTTCAAAAGCTTTACTGTCGGGGATAACGCGGGCAACAACGGGGCGGTCACGGTCAGTTTCTTCCCCGGCGACGTCGGCGGCGCCCTGGCCAATGTCAACCGCTGGCGCAGCCAGATGGAGCTTCCTCCAGTGGAGGACATCAATCTGAATGGCCTTACCGAAAATATCGACACATTGGGCGGAAAGGGATTGCTTGTGGATTTTCAGGGAACCGGTTCAAAATCCGGGAAACGTCTCCTGGCGGTCATCGTCCCGCACGGGGACAACACCTGGTTTTACAAATTGCTGGGAGATAATGCGCTTGTGGCAACGGAAAAAGATGGGTTTGTTAATTTTGTCAAAAACGTGCATTATCCGTAGTGTGATGCAACGAATTGACATAACAATGAATCCCGGACCGTAAGCGTATCCCGAACCCATCCCCTAAATGCTTGATCGATTAGTTAATTTCTTCACGTCGCTTCGGTTGACGGTGGTTTGTCTTTGTCTGGCGATCATTCTCGTCTTTGTGGGCACCATCGCGCAGGCGCGTCTTGGCCTTTATGCGGTTCAGTCGGATTTCTTCCGGAGTTTCCTCATTTATTGGACTCCCACGGGCACACACTGGCGTATTCCCATTTTCCCGGGCGGATGGCTGCTGGGACTGCTTCTGCTGATGAACCTGTTGGCGGCGCACATCAAACGATTCAAATTTGAACGCCGCAAAATCGGCATTCTCATGATTCACGGCGGATTGATCCTCCTGCTGGTCGGCCAGTTCGTGACCGAGATTTTCCAGGTGGAAAGCCAGATGCGGATCGAAGTAGGCGACACTAAAAATTACTCCGAAGATTCCCGTAAAAATGAACTGGCCGTCGTGGATGTCACCGATCCCAAGTCCGACCACGTTGTGTCAATCCCGGAGTCGCTTGTCGCAAAAGGAGGCGATATTCGGACGCCCGACCTCCCCTTCACATTGCGCGTGGAGAAGTATTTTCAAAATTCTTTCGTCGCGGGACCGATGCAGGTGCAGGGGGATACCATTAAGGCCAGCGAGGGCATTGGGAAACGGCTCTTTTTTAATCCCGCACAGATGACCCGCCGCATGGACGACGAGAATGAACCGGCGGTGCATGTGCAGGCACTTTCGGACAGCGGCCCCATTGGCGACTGGACGCTTTCAACGTGGTTCACGCGATACCCCCGTTTTGCGGCGTTGCAGCAAGACATCGGCGGCATGCTTCCGGGACTCTCTCTAACGGATCCCCAAAGTTTCACTTTCAAAGGACGGACGTACAAAATTGCCCTTCGCCCCGTGCGCTACTACAAGCCGTACAGCATCACACTGCTGGCTTTCCATCATGACCTTTACCCGGGCACGGATATTCCGAAGAATTTCTCCAGCAAGATTCATCTCAACAATCCCACGGCCGGAGATGATCGGGATATACTTATTTACATGAATAATCCGTTGCGCTACCACGGCGAAACATTTTTCCAGGCGAGCTTCGAGGAGGGCGACCGCGGCACGATACTGCAAGTGATGCGCAACCCGGCTTCGATGACCCCTTACATCGCGTGCCTATTGGTCGCGTTAGGGCTTTTAGTCCAATTCCTTTCGCATTTGCTGAGTTTTGCGCGCAAACGGGCCAAACAAACCAAACCCGTTGTCGCCCGCACCGCTGCCGCTGTGCCTTTGATGGAGCCGGCTTTGGCCCATGGCAAAAGGAGTCGATTATGAAAAAATGGGCGCCGTTGATTGTTGTCGCCGCTTTCGCGGCGTGGTTTTTAGGCGGGATGGCGCCGCCGCAGCCAAAGGACGGCTTCGACATTGCCGCGTTCGGCCGCCTGCCCGTTTTGCTGGAGGGACGGGTGCAGCCGTTTGATTCGGTGGCCCGCAATTCGCTCCTGAGCATCAGCGGACGTTCGATCGTTCGTCTGACAAATGGCGCGCCGGTGTCTGCCTTGGAATGGCTGCTCGATACAATGGCGCGCCCGGAATACGCGGATCAATTGAAGATCTTCCGCGTGCAGCATCCCGATTTGGAAGGCATCCTCGGCGCGGACAAAGCCGGCCTGGAATATTATTCCTTCAATGACCTCACCAACCAAATCGGTTCGTTGGAAAACCAGGCCACAAACCTGCTCGCCAAGGAATTTGGCATGGGCGAAGACGCCGCGAAATTGCGCAACGCGTACCAACAGGATTTGATGCACCTCTACAACAGCATGGTTCTTTACAATCGGCTAAAAAACAGCCTGGAACCGGAAGGGGCGCGGGACTTCCGTCAGGAGCTGCAGGTTTACCTGGCTTCGATAGGGCCTGGCAAGGTGGCGATTGAGCAAACGGACGAAGGCAAACCAGCCAATGAACAAGACCTCGAACGAATCGCCTCATTTTTCAAACGGTACGACGAAGTCAGCCGGTTCGCCTATCCTCTTATCATTCCGCCGTTGCCCGGCCAACCGCGCCAGGCGTGGTCGAACATCGGCACCAACTTGATGCTCGCCTTGCACACCGGCGAGTTGAACCCGGCGGCCACGAATTACGCGGCGATCGCCACCGCCTACCGCAATGACAAGCCGGCGGATTTCAACAGGTCAATCGCCCTCTACCGCGTCTGGATGCAGGAAAACGATTTATACCCCTTCCTCAAAAAAGGCAGCCAGGAATTCTTCTTCAACCAAATTGAGCCTTTCTACAAAGCCATGGTGATCTATATCGCCGCCCTTTTGTTGGGCTGCATTTTCTGGATCAATTTGTCCGAGCCGATTCGGCGGACCGGCTTTTTGCTGCTGGTACTGGCCTTTGTCATTCATTCCACAGGATTGGGCTTTCGGATGTACCTGGAGGGGCGTCCGCCAGTGACCAATTTATATTCGTCGGCCATTTTCATTGGTTGGGGCGCTTGTTTGTTGGGGCTTGTTTTGGAACGGATATTTAGAGGGGGCATCGGATTGGTCGTCGCCGGATTTATCGGGTTCACGACCCTTATCATTGCCCATCACCTTGCCTTAAGTGGCGACACAATGGAAATGTTGCGAGCCGTGCTCGACACCAACATGTGGCTGGCAACGCACGTGGTGATCGTCACCACCGGCTATGCCTCAATGTTCGTCGCCGGCATCCTTGCCATCATTTATATTGTGCGGGGATTCTTTACCCGCACGCTTGCGCCGGAAACGGCAAAGGCCCTCGGCAGGATGGTTTATGGCATTGTCTGTTTTGCGACGCTCTTTAGTTTTGTAGGCACCATCCTGGGCGGCATCTGGGCCGATCAATCCTGGGGCCGGTTCTGGGGATGGGACCCGAAAGAAAATGGCGCGCTGTTGATTGTCTTGTGGAACGCCGTCATTTTGCACGCCCGCTGGGGCGGGATGATCCGGGAACGCGGGCTTATGGCGATGGCGGTTTTTGGGAATATCGTGACGAGCTTCTCATGGTTCGGGGTCAACATGCTCGGCATTGGGCTGCATTCGTATGGATTCATGGATAAAGCCTTCCCGTGGCTCATCGGTTTTGACATCAGCCAAGTACTGTTAATCGTGCTGGCATTAACGCCTCCGCGCTATTGGGCAAGCTTCAAGGATTCAATTCCTCCCGCGCCGCCGGCCACGCCCCCTCTTCCCGCCACGCCATCCGCCGCAACCAGTTGATTCGCGGCGATGAAAATCCAAGCGATTTGCCTCGCGCTTTTTGCATCGGTTTTGCTTGCGGCATTTCCCTCGGGCGCCGAGGATGCCCGCCTTCCATATGCCAAACTTTACGAGATGCAACGGTTGCAGTCTGAGTTAAGCGGGCAATACACGAATCTCGTCGTTGCGCTTCGCATGGAATCAGTTTCCACCAATATTACCGCGACCAACCTGGATGTTTATATCGACACGAAAGCGGGAAGGATCGCGGTCCGAATCGGGCAGTACGGTGATTTCAAGGTGCCCATGCGCGACGATTTGCTCGCGGAAAACCCGTGGATCATCACCAACCAGCCACGAGGCTCCATGAAACTGGATTGGTTTTTGGGATTGGTCGTGCGGCATCTGACGACTTCCATTCGTTACCGGGATTTGATGCAAGTCGTCCGTGATTGCGGCGAGGTGCGCCAGCGCATGCGCCAGATTTTGCCGACTGCCCCAAAAGGAGCCGTTGCGGGCTTGCGGCTGACATTTTCTCCGCCTGGAAACGGCGCCAGCGTCGTCATCCATAGTGAGCGTGCCGACAAGAAATTGGAGGCCGGCGCGACCGGGACAATTACAATGATGATCGACCCGGCTCTCCTGGACGAAGATCCGTTAGTGACATTATCGAAGGAACCCGCCAGCGTTGAACTTGTGACCCAAAAAGAGCAGGAGTAAGGTTGATTGATGGCGCACGCCGATTTTGTCCATCTCCATCTGCACACAGAGTATTCGCTCCTCGACGGGGCCTGCGCTTTGGATCGTTTGATGGATAAGGCGCACGAACTGAAGTTTCCCGCTCTCTCCATCACGGATCACGGCGTGCTTTACGGCGTAATCGATTTTTACCAGGCCGCGCTTAACAAAGGCATCAAACCGATCATCGGCTGCGAAGTCTATGTCGCTCCCGGAAGCCGCCTTGAGAAAAAAGCGGCCACGGGCGGACGCGACGCTTATCATCACCTTGGTCTTTTGGCCAAAGACGAAACCGGCTACAAAAATCTCGTTCGCCTTGCCACTGCCGCGCACCTGGAAGGCTATTACTACAAGCCGCGCATCGATAAGGAATTGCTCACCGCCCACAAGGAGGGCTTGATTGCGATGTCCGGTTGCCTCGCGAGCGAAATCCCCGAACTCATTCTTCGGGACCAATTGGACAAGGCGCGGGAGACGATTGATTGGTTCAAGCAAACCCTCGGCGCGGAGAATTTTTACCTCGAACTGCAAAACCACGACATCGCGGAGCAGGCGAAGGTCAACCGTCATCTTATTCCCTGGGCCGCTGAATTCGGGCTTAAGTTGATCGCAACCAACGACGTTCACTACGTGGAAAAGGAGCATTCCCACGCTCACGACTGCCTCATCTGCATCGGCACTCAATCTCAGTTGAGCGATACGAAGCGGATGCGCTATCAGCCGCAGCAGTTCTATCTGCGCTCGGCTGAAGAGATGAAAGCGCGTTTCAGCGAAGTGCCCGACGCCATAAAAAACACGGTGGAGGTCGCCGAGAAGTGCAACCTTCAAATTGAGTTCGGGAAGCTGCATTATCCCGTCTTCGATCCGCCCCCGAACGAAACCCGCAAAGGTTATCTCCGCAAATTACTGGCGGAAGGGCTGGCCGCGCGTTTCACCATTCGCGCGCGCGCCGAGGAAAATGGGTTTGTTGTTGACGGAGTCGATGATCCGGCCAAGCTGCCCGCCACCGCCCTGGGCGCCGATGCCGGCGTCAAGGTCGTGATGAACCGGCTGGAAACAGAATTGAAAGTGATCGAGAAGACGGGCTTTATCGATTACTTCCTGATCGTCGGCGATTTTGTGCGTTACGGGCGGAGTAAGGGCGTTTCCTGCGTGGCGCGCGGTTCGGCGGCGGGTTCCATCGTCACTTATCTTTTGGAGATCTCCAACGTGGACCCGATACGTTACGGCCTTCTATTCGAACGCTTCCTGAACCCGGAGCGCGTCAACCCGCCGGACATCGACATCGATTTCGCCGACGACCGCCGCGCCGACGTTATCGAGTACGTCCGCCAGCGATACGGGCGCGATTCGGTCGCGCAAATCATCACGTTCGGCACCATGGGCGCCAAATCCGTCGTGCGCGATGTCGGGCGTGTGATGGGTTTGAGTTACAGCGAATGCGACCGGCTCGCCAAAATGATTCCGAACGAGTTGAAAATGACGCTGAAAAAAGCGCTCGAGCAATCGCCGGATTTCAAACAGGCCTACGATCAGGAGGAAACCACGCGCGAACTGATCGACACGGCGTTTGTCCTCGAGGATTTAACTCGCAACTCATCGGTCCACGCGGCGGGCGTCGTCATTGGCGACCAGCCATTGGTCAACTTGCTGCCGCTCAAAAAGGATGATGACGGCGCCATTGTCACGCAGTACGCGATGAACCCGGTGGGCGAGCTTGGCTTGCTCAAGATGGATTTCCTGGGGCTGAAGACCCTGACGGTGATCCGCAACACTTGCGAGTTGGTGAAACAAAGCCAGGGCATTGACATTCCTATTGACAACCTGCCGCTCGACGACGCCCGCGCCTACGATTTGCTCAACAAGGCCAATACCATCGGCATTTTCCAGTTGGAATCCGGCGGGATGCGCGATTTGTGCCGCAAGTTTCAAATCAGTTCCATCGAACACATTACGGCGCTGGTTGCGCTCTATCGACCGGGGCCGATGGATCTGATTCCGGATTTCATCAAGCGCCGTCATGGCGAAATCAAAATTGAATACGAGCATCCGTTGCTGGAGCCGTTGAGCAAGGAGACTTACGGCGTGCTCATCTATCAGGAGCAAGTGATGCAGGCGGCCCAGGTGCTCGCCGGCTACACGCTCGGAGCCGCGGATGTTCTCCGCCGCGCGATGGGGAAAAAGAAAGTCGAGGAAATGGCCAAGCAACGCGAAAGTTTTGTCAAAGGCTGTGGCAAAATCAACGGCATCCCTGCTCCCAAGGCCAACCAGATTTTTGACCTGCTCGAAAAATTCGCGGGATACGGTTTCAACAAATCCCACGCGGCGGCTTACGCAATCGTCGCCTATCAAACGGCTTATCTGAAGGCCAATTATCCCGTTGAATTTCTCAGCGCGATGATGACCAACGACCTGAATGACACGGCCAAATTAAGCATTCTGATCGGTGAAGCGCGTGTCTTCGGAATCGAAGTCCTGCCGCCGGATGTCAACGAAAGCGGCGTGTTTTTCACTCCCAGCAGAAACGCATCCGCGGAAAAGGGCGGGGCGATTCGTTTCGGTCTGGCTGCGATCAAAGGCGTCGGGCAGGTGGCTGTTGAAAGTCTTCTGGCGGCGCGGCAGGCGGGGAAATTTGCCACGCTTGCCGAATTGTGCGAGCGCGTGGATGGCCGCACGGTCAACCGGAAGGTTCTCGAGGCATTGATTAAATCGGGCGCATGCGATTGTTTTGGCGAAACGCGGGCGACGATGTTCGGAAAAATTGATCGGGTGCTGACGCGCGCGGCCGGCATTATCCATGACCGGCAACGCGGGCAGAACACGCTCTTTGGCATGTTGGAGGAACGCAGTGAAACCAAACCGGAGCCAGAAAAACAATTGCAAGAATGGCCGCAGCACGAACTGCTCGCGCACGAGAAGGAATTGCTCGGTTTCTACGTGACGGGCCATCCCCTCACACCCTTCGCGCCGATATTGGAAAAGTACACCACGCATAACACCAGCGAGCTGGCGCAACTGACAAATCGCGCGATGACGCGCATCGGCGGACTGGTCGGGGAGGTGCAAAAAGGCATTTCGAAAAAGAGCAATAAGCCCTACGCGATGGTAACGATCGAGGACCTGGCCGGCTCGGTGCAGATTCTCTGCATCAACGAGAACTACGATAAATTCGGCGGGCTGCTCGTTCCCAAAAATGCGTTGCTCGTCACTGGGGAAGTCAATTTATCGGAGGACAAGCCGAAGATCTTTCCGCAGGAAATCATTCGTCTTGAAGAGGCGGCTCATTCTTACACAAAGCAAGTCCACCTGCGTTTGCAAATGGCGCATTTGAAAGTGGAAGATTTGGAAGCCGCGCGGGAACTTGCCGTCGGCCATCCTGGCAAATGCCCTTTATTTCTTTGCCTCAAATGGCCCGCGGGCGAAGTCGTCTTTATCGAGGCGCACGACAAATTTTTTGTCGAGCCGGGACTGGCGTTGCAGGAGGCTGTGGACGCCCGCTTTGGCGAAGAGACTTACTACGCTAAAGTCGATGCCACGCTTCCGCAACGCGCGCCCCGTCAGTGGGAAAAAAACGGTTAGCTTCCCTTTTCTGTCTTCTCTCCGGCGTCTCTCCAACCCATGATGCCGGCGGTGAGATGTTTGACATTCTTGTAGCCGAGTTTTTCGGCGGCGGCGGCGGCGGCGCGATAGGCGGGGCATTGCGGGTTAGCGCAGTAGGCGACGATCAAAACGTTTTTGTCGGAAGGAAGGAGTTTAGCGAGTTGATCCTGGTGCGCAGTGAAATCAATGGCGCCGGGGATGTGGCCGGTCTGCCATGATTCCGTGCCGTTGGCGTCGAGCAGGACCACTTTCTGCGAGGCCATGGATGCTTTGAGACTGTTAATGGTGATGGTCGGGTATTCGGCCGCATAAACGCTGGCTGCGAAGAGTACCGCAAACAAAGAAGCAAGTAATTTTTTCATACTCCGAAAGTAACCATAAAAGCCCCAAAAATGCAAGTTTGGTGTTGCCAGCCAAAAAAGCTGGAAAACGAAGTGGAACTCGATTGATCGGCAAGGAATACCCGTCGCCCTGGGACTCAACAGGCTAGGGAAACGGTTTTGTAATCCTACGCTTCAACCAATTGCGGCACTGACTCCGGTTCGCGTTCCGAGATGTCGATCTTGCCGTAGTCGAGCTTGATAATGCGATCGGCTACACCGAAATAACGGTCGTCGTGCGTGATGACGAGCACGGTTTTGCCGCGGGCTTTCAAATCCGGAAGGAGCTTGGTGTAAAAGATGTTTTTGAAATAGGGGTCCTGGTCGGAGGCCCATTCGTCGAAAAGGTAGAAGGGGCGGTCTTCCAAATATGCGGTCAGGAGCGCGAGGCGTTTGCGCTGGCCGGTGGAAACGGCGGTCGTGGATAGCAAGCCGTTGGTGACTCTCACTTTGTGTTTGAGGTGCAGTTGCTCCAGGTATCCGCGAGCGCGGACGTCGAGGTCGGGGGCGTCCAGCCCGAGGAGGTTGTCGAAGACAAAGAAATCCGCGAAAACGGCGGAGAAAAGCTGGCGATAGGCGTCGCGGTTCTTGTTGGTAATCGGTTCGCCATCGAGGCGGATTTCACCGGCTTCGGGCAAATACAAACCGGTGATGATCTTGGCGAGGGTGGATTTTCCGCAGCCGTTGCCACCCACTAAAAATGTCATTTCGCCCCGGCGGAAGGTCAGGTCGATCGGTCCCAGAACGAAGCTGCTGTCTTCCTGTTCGCGATGGTAGGAATGGACGACACCGCAAAGGTCCAAGCGTTGGAAACTCTGCCCGGCGGCGGCGTCCTCCAGCGGGCATTCTTCGGTGGAATGGGCCGCCAGGGAGAGTCCCAGTTCATTGACTTTTTGCAACGCCACTTTGGCGCGGCCAAAGAGAGAAATGCTGCTCAGGACGCCGGAAAGCGGTCCCATCAGAAAAAGCGTCGTGACGACGTATCCCGTCAGCGTGCGGGTGCTGAAGGTGCCCAGGTGCGGCACTAAAAACAAAATCAAACCGATCAGCGCGAAGTAGAGCAGGTGGCTCCAGCTTTGGGCGGCGGTGAATCGGACCTCCGCGGAGACGTTGTGGCGCTGGTAAGTCGCGGTTACGGTTTCTATGTTTTTGGAAAAGAAATCGCCGCGACGACGCCTGTGCAGTTTCAATTCCTTGATTCCGTCCGTGACGGCGCGGAAATGGGCGAACAGCGTGTCTTCCTCTTCGCGCGCCAGCCGGCAGAACCGAAGGGCGCTATGCACCACCACCAGATAACCGAGGGCGCCGGCGGCGATGACGACAAAAATGGCCGAGAGCATCTGCATAGAGAGGTAGCCGAGATAGACCGCTCCGCCGAGGAGGATGGCGAGGTTGCCTGCGACGACGGGCACGGCGAGCAACGCCTGCGTGATGTTAAAAACGTCGTCGGTCAAGGCGGCCAGGACGCGCGAGGCGCCCAATTCCTCCAAGTCCCGCAACGGGACCGCGAGGATTTTTCGGATCAAATCGCGCCGCAATTCCGCGACGGCTTTTTGCGAATAGCCGGCCAGGATGACTTGCGAGAGGAAAAGCGTCACGACCTTACCGATGCCGAGCGCGATGAAGCTCCAAATCAACCAGTGCGTGGCGGGGCCGGTTTTGGTCAGGGCGATATTGACGAGGGCGATCAATCCGGCGTTACACGCACCGCTGAGCAGGGCCATCACCACCGTGGCGATGACAAGGCTCCGGCACGTCCTAAGAATGAATTTTAAGAGAGTCATGGGTTAAGGAACTCCGTCAACGACGCAGCGAGCGTTTTGACGTGGGGTTCCATAAAGATTTGTTCGTGTGAGCCAGGGATCTGGCGCACCACAACGCCGCCAGCCAGCCGGCCCCAACAGAAATCGTCCTCCAGGGACGAGAAGACTGGCTGCCCCCGAGTGCGGAACAGCGTGACTGTCCCCGGGTAAAGCTGCTGGCGATGCGCCTGCAATGCGTTTAAGTGTGTTTGCCAAAGCTTCAGTTCGCTTTCCGGAAACTTCGCGGGGTCGATGACTTCCTCGATGTCCACCGATTGTTCGCCGTTGCGGCGGAATTTCCGGGCGAGCTTTCTGGCGGCGGTGCGCAATTTCCGGGCGACAAAACGGCGGCGGTCGCGAGGCTCGATGCTCGCGAAATCGTCCATCCAGCAACAGAGGTTGCGCGCGAAGCGAAGAGCAAAGCCGGGGCGCCACCAAGTCACCGTTTCGTAACCGGCGTTTGCAGGAGCGCTGTCAAGCAAAGCGACCAAAGCCACTTTCTCGCCGACCGCGTGGAGCTGGCGCGCCATTTCATAGGCGACGTTCCCGCCAAAGCAATAGCCGCCCAGATGATAAGGCCCGGCGGGCTGGAGCGCGCGCACTTCCTTCACGTAAAAAGCGGCCATGTCCTCCAGCCGGCCAAATTCCTCAAGGCCGGTCTGGCCGCGCGATTTGATGGCGTAAACCGGCTGGTCCGCCTCCAGGTGCGTCACCAGATTTGCATAGCCCCAGAGGACATCGCCGCCGGCCCCGTGGACAAGGAAGAGCGGCGGTTTGATTCCCCGTGGCTGCAACGGCACCAGCAGCGACCGGGACGAACCGTCGTCCTTGGAAAGAATGGCCGCCAATTGTTCCACCGTCGGCGCCTGGAAGAGCGTGACGAGCGGAAGTTTTTGGCCGGTGATTTTTTCCAGTTCCACGAAAAGCCGGACGGCCAACAGGGAGTGGCCGCCCAACTCAAAGAAATCATCGCGAATCCCAACACGCTCAACGCGCAGCAATTTCTCCCATAGAGCGCAGATCTGCTGCTCCATTGGCGTTCGCGGCGCGACATGGCCGGTATTCCTGCCGGGACGAGGCGCGCGGGAAATCCCGATTTTTTCGTGGATGCGCGCAATGTCCACCGATTCCAGCGCAATGCTCCGGCATTGGGTGAATTTGCACGCGGGCGCCGCAACCGGTTGCTCGCGCTGTTCCCGTGGCGCGTCGGTTTGCGGTTGGAAGGAAACTTCCGCGGCGGCGTCTGACGGAAAGAGAAAGCGTTTGGGTCCGGCGCCGTTTTGTTTAAACGGCGCGCCGACTCGTTCCAGAAAATCGAGGGCGGGCTTGTTTCGCGCGAGAGATTCGTAGCGGACATCGAGCCATTGCGCGCCGCGTTTGCGCGCGATCCCGCCTAATTCCGCGAGCATCCGTTCCTCGACGCCGCGGCCGAGCGCGCGGCAGCTCAAGAGCATCGAGTCAACGACGAGGCAATGGTCCACAGGCTCAAAAATCATCGCGCCGACCAAACCGTGATCGCCGAAACGGTCAGTGACCGAAACCGTCAGAACTTCGGCGCGCCCGGCCAGTTGCTGCAATTCAGCCTCGGTGCGACGGCGCCCGGTGGAATTGAATTGATTGGTGCGCTGGGTCAATTGCGCGACGCGCGGCAATTGCGGGGGAGACATCGGCTCGACCTGGATTTTGAGGTCGAGGCCCGCGAGGAAATCCGCAAAGCTCAATGATTGCGAGCGAAACTCTTCGCGACGCTGGTTTTGACGGTACATCTCAGCGCGACGGCGGTCCTCGTCGGTCACCTGCATCTTGTCAAACAACCAGCAGTGCTCCAGGAATTGCGGGATGAGCATTGGGTCGTCGGGCAATTGCAACGTTTGCGCCTCCGGGCATCCGGCAGCCGCTTCGGCGCATTCCATTGGACTATCGTCAACAAGAACGATGCTTTCGGCGCCCACGTTTAATTCCCCGGCAAGCGCACGCAGATTTTCGGATTTGGACCGCCAGTTGATGCGCCAGGCAGAGAAATGCTCGGGGCGCAGCGGCATTTCGGGATGTTGCGTGAAGACGGCGCGAACGTCGTCCTCATTATTTTTGCTGCAGAGGGCGAGCAACATTCCGGCTTCGCGCTGGCGGAGCATGAATTCCTGCAACGCGCGGCACGGGGCGTCGATGGTGACGCCGTCTGGACCGTCTTCGCCGCAAATGCCGGACCACAACGTATTGTCGCAATCGAGCGCAATCACCTTCGACGGCAGCCGGCGAAGCGCGTGGAAGTTCCGGGCCACAGTGGTCGCGAGTGCGGTGAAGAAAAGCGGCGTGTACGGGATGTGGCCCAGTTCCTGGCCCACGCGATCATCGTAATCCGCCACCGGATACCAGTGGAGAATTTGCCGCGAGGGAACGACGAAAATGCCGGGCGCTCCTTCCAAGTCGCGGGCCAGCGAATTTTCGGTTCGCTCGAGAAGTTGGGCGCGCGGCGCGTCACCGGCGACGACGCGGGACGGCGGGCAAAAGCAAACCAAACAAGGCGCGCCTCCTCGTTTGGCGGCGGCCTTCGCGGCGAGCGCGAGTTCGCGGGCGTTGCGTTCAAGGCTGTCGTCCTGCCAATCCTCCAGGCGAATGAAAAGCACATTCAGTCCGCGCTCGTTTCGGGAGAAGAGACTGCCGGGGTCGAGCAATTGCTGAAAGGCCTGGTTATATGGCGCGAAAGTGATCGCGGCCGGAATCTCCAATTCCGTGAGCCAATATCGCAACGCCTCCTCCAAGGGTTCGACTGTGAAGGTGCCGGCGACGGCAATGGTTTGGGTTTCGCGCTGGCCACGACCGGCCTTGGATTGCGCCTCAAGCGCCGGGTTGGAGGCGATTTCGCAAATTTTTTTGTCGGGCGTTTCAACGAGAGTTTCGAGGACGGTGGCGAACTGCTCGATCAAGCGGTCGATGGTCGTCCCTTCAAACAGGCCGGCCTTGTATTCGCACATGAGAGAAAGGCCGGCGGGGTTTTCCTCCGCTTCGAACCGCAAATCGAGCAGGGCGGCCTGGACATTTACCGGAACGGGAATGGCGCTCAATGAGTCGTTGTGAAACTCGCCAATCGGCGAGGTTTGAAAAAGCAGGGCGACGTTGTAGAGCGGGTTGCTGTTGGGCCGACGTTCCACGTTCATCGACTGGACGATTTTCTCGAACGGGCAATCCTGGTGCATCTGGCCTTCGATGGTTGCGATTTTGACCGTGCGCAAAATGTCAGCGCCGGATTCCGCGCCGGTGACTTTGGCGGACAGCGGGAGAAAATTCATGAAGCAGCCGATGAGATTTTCGATTTCCCTGCGGGTGCGTCCGGCCACGACGGTGCCTAGAACCATATCTGTTTGCCCCGTCCATTTATGGAGCGTGATAGCGAGTGCGGCCATCAGGAGCATGAACGTCGTTGCGCCTTCGCGCTGGGCGAGTTGGGAGAAGGCCGCGGATTGTTCGCGGGAAAATTGGACGGAGCGACGAGCGGCGGTGGATTCCGTGCTGGCGGTTTCCACGTGATCCACCGGCAGGTCCACGCGACTGGGCATTCCGGCAAGCGAATTTTTCCAATAATGCAATTCCTCCGCTATCACGGGGCCGTCCATCCAGAGACGCTGCCAGCGGGCGAAATCCGCATATTGGACGGGTAACGCCTGCAACTTCGGCGCGCTTTGTCCCGCGGCAAAGACTCGATAAAACGATTCCAATTCCTGAAAGAAAATGTCCAGCGACCAGCCATCGGTGACGGCGTGATGCATCACGACGATGAACGCGTGTTCCGCATTGGAAATTCGCGCCACGCATGTTCGCACGAGCGGGCCGCGCTCCAGATCGAATGGGCGCCGGGCCTCGCTGTTGAGGAGTTCGGCCAATTGCGATTCAGAACTGATTTCGATGATCGGCATTTTGACGGACGGCGACGGATCGATGCGTTGGCAAAGGCGTCCATCGACATTGTAAAACGTGGTGCGTAGCGCTTCGTGGCGCGTCACGATTTGATGGACGGAATTTTCAAGCGCGCGCAGGTCGAGCGGTCCTTTGAGGCGGATCGCGGCGGGCACGTTGTAGGCGTCGCTGGCGGGATCCAACTGGTGCAAAAACCAAAGTTGCTCCTGGACGAACGACGCGGGCAAGTCGGCTTCAAGTGGGGCGCGGGCCAGGGGCGGCGCGGAATTCTCGCGGGGTTTCCATTGGTCGGAAGTGATGCCGGCGGCGAGACTCTTGATCGTCGGCGCTTCAAACAAACACGACAAAGGCAACTGCACGTTCAGCGCTTCGCCAATTCGCGCGATGGCCTGTATCGCGAGCAACGAGTGGCCGCCTAATTCAAAAAAGTTATCGTTGACGCCGACGTTCGCCACTTGCAGGACTTCGCCCCAAATTGCCGCAAGCTGCGTTTCCAGCGGCGTGCCGGCGGGCACAAACTCGCGCCCCGTCTCGCGGCTTTGCTCAGGGACTGGAAGGGCTTTGCGATCGACCTTGCCGTTGGGCGTCATTGGCAGCGCGTCGAGGAACACGAACGCCGCGGGGGTCATGTATTCCGGCAATTTCTCCCGGACAGCGGCCCGCAATTGCGCGGCCGTGACTTCTTTTTGCGGATGAGCGACGACGTAAGCGGCGAGGCGTTTTTCTCCCGGCTTGTCTTCGCGAGCGACAACGACGGCGTCCGCAACGTCGGGATATTTCTTGAGAACGGATTCGATTTCGCCCAGCTCGATTCGAAAGCCGCGGATTTTAACCTGATGGTCCGAGCGTCCGAGATAAACCAAATTGCCGTCCTCGCGCCAACGAGCGACATCACCGGTTTTGTAAAGGCGGGTTCCGGCCCTGAACGGATTCGCGACGAACCGCTCGGAGGTCATCTGCTCCTGATTGAGATAGCCGCGCGCAAGTCCCGCGCCGCCAATATATAAATCACCGGGAACGCCGACGGGAGCCAATTGCATTTGGCGGTCCAAAAGATAAACCTGTTCGTTGGAAAGAGGGCGGCCGATTGTCGGCGGCTCGCCGGCTCGTCGCAACGTAAAGGTCGAATAGGTGGTCGTCTCGGTCGGGCCGTAAAGGTCGTAAACCTTTTTGGCATTCGTCTCCGCACAAATTTGATCCACAAGCGCGGTGGCAAGCGGTTCGCCGGCAAGGTTGACGACTTGAACGGATTTAGGAACGCCGTGAATGCGGAGTAACTCGCGCATTGCGGACGGGACGGTGTTGATGAGGCGCACTTCGTTGGCGGCGGGCAACGTGGGCAGCGCGAGGGCGTTATCGGCCAGAATAATTTTGCCGCCCAGACTTAGCGGAACGAACAATTCAAAAATCGATAGATCAAAGCAGATCGATGTCGCGAACAGAACGCCGTTTAATTCCTCCGACGTGAATACTCCCTTTGCCCACGAAACAAACGCGACCGCGCTCCGGTGCTCAATGGCGACGCCTTTGGGCTGCCCGGTGGAACCGGAGGTGTAAAGGACGTAGGCCAAATCGGTCGCGGCGGGCGTGGCTAATTCCCCATCCGGCGCCTCCTCAATGTCTTCGACGCACACCACTTGCGCGGCCGTTTCCGGGATTGTTCCCAGCAATTTCCGGCGCGTCAATACTACGCGTAATCCGGCCTCTTTCGCGATGTAAGCCAGGCGCGTTTTCGGATAAGCGGGATCCAGCGGCACGTAAGCGCCGCCAGCCTGGAGCGTTCCGAGAATCCCCGCCACCATGTCCTCGGAGCGCTCCAGGCAGATGCCGACCAGCGCCTCATTCCCCACCCCCAGAATCCGCAGCTTGTTCGCCACCAGTTTTGCGCGCGCCCGCAGTTCCCCATACGTCAGCCTGTGTGTCCCGCAGACCAACGCCTCCGCTTCGGGCGTGCGCGCCGCTTGTTCTTCAAATAACCCAATGAGCGTCTTGTCCGCCGGATAATCCCTTTCCGTGCGGTTCCATTCGCCCAATAATAAATCTCTCTCGCCCGCCGTCAAAATCGACAAACCGGATAACCGCAACTCCGGCGCTTCCATCAACCGTTGCGCCGCCATTTCCAGGTGGCCGAGCATCCGCCGCGCGGTGGACGCCTTGTAAAGATCAGTCGCATATTCGATGCGCACGTAACCGCGCAACAATTGAATCCGCAAATCAAACCCCGGATTCTCCGCATCCCCGCCGGCGTCGAAGGTAACTTGCACGAGCGGATGAAAACTCGAATCGGGCTCGGGACAATATTCCATCAAATTTTCCCACGACACTTGCTGATGGCGTTTTGCCTCGGCCAAGTTTGCGCGGACCTGTCCCAAGAATTCGCGGGCCGCCGGATCGCCCGACATCTTGATGCGCAAGGGTAGAATGGCGCCGCTGTCTCCCGGCGTGCCGACTACAATGTCGTCGCGTCCCGTGTAGCGATTCAACACAACGCCGAACGCCGCCAAAAATAGCGGAGTCAAATCCGCCTGCCGCGCGAATGCTTCGCCGAGCGGACGCGTTTCCGCGGCGGTTTTTTTCGATTGCTTCGCGGGCCGCGGATGGTCCGTGGGCAGTTCCAGCAATGCAGGCAGGCCCCCGAGTTGCTGTTTCCAATAGACGCGATTTCTCTCTTCGGTGGATGGCATGTTGCGGTCCAATGCGGTTTTTAATCCCAGCGCCGTGGCGTCAACCCAAGGCTCCTCAAGGATTTTTTCGTGTGCTCCCGGGACAATCGCCACTTCGACGCCCCCTTTCGCGATTTCGCCCCAGCCGTAATCCCGCGCAAACGAACACCAGAGCCGGTGGCCGGGACTTCGGAAAAGATGGACACGTCCCCCATACGGACGGGGCCGAAAATTCATCAACGCCCGCAGGTGTTTTTCCCAAAGCTCCCGCTGCTCAGGCGGAAGCGACGCGACGTCAATCAGATTATCGATTTCCGACGGAATTCCGCCGGCGGACGTCGATCCCAACAGCCGCGCCATCCGGTTTTTAAAGCATCCAAATTTCCATCGGATGAAACTGTTTCGCTGCGTGGCAGTCCATCGCCGGCAATGGTCGGCCCAATAAATCACGTTGCGGACAAAACGGACGCACCACGCAGGCGTCCACGCCGCCCGGAAATAGCGCGAATTGGGCGGGGCGCAATTCATCAGCGCGAGCAGCGCGACCTTTTCGCCCGCCGCTTCGAGTTGGCGCGCCATTTCATATGCGACGTTGCCGCCGAAACAATAGCCGCCAAGAAAATACGGGCCACGCTCCTGCACCACGCGCATATCGCGCACGTATCGCGCGGCCATCGCCTCGATGCTGGCGAATTCCGCGCCTCCCAAACCGTGCGGGCTAAACCCGAAAACCGGCTGGTTGTCGCCCAACCGGCGCGCCAGGTTGACGTAGCCCCAAAACATTCCACCCCCCGCGCCATGCACGAAAAACAACGGCGGATTCGTCCCCTTGGATTGAAGTTCCACCAGCGACGTCCCAGCGGTGACGCTTCCCTCCCGGATCTCGTCGCGTATGACGGCGGCCAATTGTTCGATCGTCGGAGCCAGAAAAACCGTTGCAATCCGCAGCTTCTTCCCAAAGACTTTTTCGATCTGCGCAATCATGCGGACCACCAGGAGCGAATGGCCTCCAAGGTCAAAAAACGGGTCCTCGATCCCAATCGGCCCGATCCCCAAAATGTTTTCCCAAATCCGGCTCAACTCCAGTTCCACGGCGTCGCGTGGCGAAGCGTATTTGCGCTCTGATTGCGGGCGGCCGCGGTCCGGCTCAGGAAGCGCGCGGCGGTCCACCTTCCTGTTTGGCGTCAGGGGCAGGCTCTCCAATTGCACAAAGGTGCCAGGGACCATGTAATCCGGCAATTTGTCTTTCAGATAAGCACGAAGCTGCCCCACGGTGGGTGGGCGTTTGACTTCGGCGACAAAATAGGCGATGAGGCGATTTTGTCCCGCGACGGCGCCCTGCGCAATGACGGCGCACTCACGCACGCCCGGATGCCGCCCCAGCACCGTTTCGATTTCGCCCGGTTCGATGCGGAAGCCGCGGATCTTGACCTGATTGTCAATGCGCCCGAGGAATTCGATTGTTCCATCCGGCAAAAAGCGGGCCAGGTCGCCGGTGCGATAGAGGCATTGGCATGGCTCGGTTTCGGCAAATTGGTGCAAAATAAATTTTTCGCCGTTCAGCTCCGGCCGGTTCCAATAACCGAGCGCCAGCCCCTCGCCGCCTGTGTACAATTCCCCCGGAACACCGGCGGGGACGGGATTGCGATTCGCGTCCAGTATATATACCTGTGTGTTCGCAATCGGCCGCCCAATGGGAACATTCGTCGCGCCTTCGGGCACTTCGCGAATGAGGTGGCAGCATGTGAACGTCGTGTTTTCAGTCGGGCCGTAACCGTTGACCAGGCGCAGCGGCGGCTGGTTCTGGAGGACGGACCGCACCCATTTCGGATCCAGCGCCTCGCCTCCCGCAATCAGCGTCCGCATCGACTTGAAAGCACCGGGAACTTCAGCGGCAAGCTGGCTGAAAAGCGCGGACGTCAGAAACATCGCCGTGATGTCCTGTTCTTCCAGTTCGCGCGCAAAATCGTGAGGCGAAAGCGCGATGTCCGCGCCGATTCCGCAAAGCTGGCCGCCGTTCAGCAGCGCGCCCCAAATTTCAAAGGTGGCCGCGTCGAAAGCGATGTTGGACACCTGAGCGATGCGGTCGGTGGAGTCCAGTTGGATGTAATTGGTATTGAGGACCAGGCGGTTCACCCCGCGATGCGGCACCGCGACCCCTTTTGGCCGCCCAGTCGAGCCGGACGTGTAAATAATATAGGCGGCGTCCTCCGGCTTGCTCAGGATTTGCGGGTTTTCCGCGCTTTGGCTCACGATCAACCCGCCGTCGGTATCCAGGCAAATCGTTTTGAAAGCACCGCGAGGCAGATGCGGCAACAGGTGCTGTTGTGTCAATACGAGGGGCGTCCGCGTGTCCTCGATCATGAAAGCAAGACGCTCCTTCGGATAACGCGGGTCCAGCGGAACGTAAATGCCGCCCGCTTTGAGAATGGCAAGAAACCCGATGACCATCGCCGCCGAACGCTCCGCGCAAATGGCGACCGGCGTCCCTGGGGTGATCTTGCTCTGGAGAAGGAAATGGGCCAGTTGATTGGCGCGGGCGTTCAACTCCCCATAGGTCAGCGATGCGTCGTTGAACACCACCGCCATGGCTTCGGGCCGCCTCTGGGCCTGGGCTTCGAATAATTCGTGAACGGATTTGTCACGAGGATACTCCGTCCGGTTGTCGTTCCATTCCACGAGCAATTGCCGCTGCTCGGCCTCCCCGAGCAGGGGAAGTTCCGAAAGGCGGCGCGAAGGGTCGTCGGCGATTCCGCGCAACAAATTCTCGTAATGCACCAGCAAGCGCGCAATGGTCGCGTCCTCGAAAAGCCCGCAATTATATTCGACGCGCGCCACAAGCCCGCGCTCCATGTCCTGCACGACGAACGTGAGATCGAATTTGGAAGTTCCGGTGTCCGGTTCGAGCAATTCCACTTTCAGCCCCGGCAACGGAAAGGTTTCCGCCATGCGATTTCGCACGAGAAACATCAAGCGGGTGAAGGCAAGATGGCTCAACGAGCGTTCGGGACGCAATTCCTCGACCAATTTGTCGAACGGCAAATCCTGGTTTGCAAAGGCGCCGAGCGCGGAGGTTCGCACGCGTTGAAGAAATTCGTCGAACCGCGGATTGCCACTCGCAGACGCGCGGAGCAGCAGGGTATTGACGAAAAATCCAATCAGCCCCTCCGTCTCCACCCGATTTCGCCCCGCGATCGGTGTGCCAACAATAATATCCTCCGAACTGGTGTGGCGATAAATGAGCGCCTCGAACGCCGCGAGCAAAACCATGAACAACGTGGCGTCCTTTTCCACCGCCAGCCGTTGCAAAGCGGTCCCGAGTTCCTTGGGAAGAACGCGTGTTTGGGTGCGGCCCTCAAACGTCGGCGTCGAACGGCGCGGTTTGTCGGTCGTCAATTCGGTCAGCGGCGGTTTTCCATCGAGCTGTCGCTTCCAGTAATCGACCTGGCGTTGCAAGGATTCGCCGCGCAGCCACTCGCGCTGCCAACCCGCGTAATCTGCATATTGAATCGCCAATTCAGGCAGCCGCGCCGGACGATCTTCCAATTGTGCTTTGTAAAGTTCCGCCAGTTCGTGGAACAAAACTTTCAAAGACCATTCGTCCGCTACGATGTGGTGTAGGGCCAAAACCAGCAAATGCTCGCTGGGATTGAGCCGCACTAGCGTGGCTCGCATCAATCCCGTCGGATCACTCAAAACGAACGGCCTGCGGACCTCTTCCGTCACGAGACGCTCGGCCTCCGCGCGGTTTGAGGCGTCGATGGTGCGCAATTTAAGAGACGTCTGGGGCGCAATGACCTGCACGGGCGTTTCCCCTGGGCACTCGAAGTGGGTGCGCAAAGACTCGTGGCGCGCGGCGATGTTCCGCAACGCCCCTTCCAACGCGCGGCTGTCAAGCGAACCAATCAGACGCGCGACGGTCGGCACGTTATAAAGCGGGCTGTTCGGCTCAAGCTGATCCAAAAACCAAAGGCGTTGTTGGGCGAAGGACAGCGGGCTGTGCGAATTGCGGCTGGCCGCGACTTTGCGGAGTCGTTCGGCCAGGCGGGCGCGCTTGTCTTTGGCGGAAGACGTTGGGGTTGCTTCAATCAAAGCGCTCATTTTTCAATCTCATTTTCTTCCAGCTCAAGCAGCAGTTCTTCGA
>DATAXU010000181.1:0-22379 GCA_036272955.1 Verrucomicrobiia bacterium | reverse complement strand
TTCCCAGACGGTTTGGCAGGGCGACGCGGCGTCTGTTTCGGTGGTGGCGGGAGGCGCGCCGCCGTTCAGCTATCAGTGGATGGTCAATGGCCAGAGCATCGACGGGGCGACCAATTCCAGCTACTCCTTTTCGGCGCTCGCGGGAACCAATGAGTACGCGGTGGCCGTCAGCAATAGTTATGGCAGCGTGAATTCCAGCAACGGCACGGTCGTAGGAGTCGCGGCGACCTATTTGAGTGCTTCCAACTACAATGCGATGACGATCACCTTCAGCGGTTACACCAACGGTGTGAGCTTGCTGGATTTTCCCGTGCTGGTCCGTCTGGGCACGAACATTCCCGGGTTTTCTTACGCGCAATTCGCTTCGCCCGGCAACGGGGCCGACCTGCGGTTCACCTGTGCCAACGGGCGCGAGTTGCCGTTTCAGATTGACGAATGGAACCCGGTGGGCGTGTCGGAGGTTTGGGTGCAAGTGCCCTCGATCACCAGCCCGACCGATTACATCACGGCGTATTGGGGCAACGCGGCGGACAGCGCGATTCAGCCGTGGAACACCAACGGGGAGGTGTGGACGACGCTGAGCGGCTCGAATGATTTCCTGGTGGTTTATCACCTTGCGCAAAGCGGATTCCCCTTTGCCGACGCCACGTTGCAGTATCCGGCGAGTTCCGGGGTGGCGCCGACGTTGACGACTGGGATGATCGGGCACGGTTGCGCATTCAACGGCGGCTCGCAATTCCTCAACGCGGGCCTGGTGAAAAGCGGCAAGGCCTTTACATTGTCCGCGTGGGTCAATATCGCGGCCGCGGCGACGAGCGAACAAACGATCTGGTGCAACAAACAAGGCGGATGGAACACGGCGGGCTTTGATTTTTACGTCAATAGCTGGCAAACCAATGACGGCGAAATTTATTTTGACACGGCGGACGGCACCGGCGGGAATGTTTCACCAAGGACGGCCGGACATGCCGTGAGTTTCGGGCAATGGCATCTTCTCACGGGGACGATGGACGGAGTGAATGGAGCGGTGCATGTGTATGTGGATGGAGTGGATGAAACCACGAGCACAGGAGTGGACACCGCCTTTCAGGACACCAACTATGTGCGTTGCGGGGCGCTGCTGACCGGCACACCGGGCGCGACGGGCAGTTCGTATTTCGATGGCGCGCTGGACGAGGCGCGGATCGAAAGCGGCGTCCGTTCCCCGGAATGGGTCTGGGCGAGTTGGGCGACAGTGGCCGACAGCCGGTTCGCGACTTACGGGGTGATTGTCCCGCCAGTGGTGACGCTGGAGTGCCAGCAGGCCGGCGGGCAAATCGTGCTGACGTGGGCTGCGGGGACGCTGCAATCGGCGCCCTCGGTTTCCGGGCCGTATGTGGATATTACCAGTGCGTCCAGTCCATTTGCCTTTGTGCCTTCCAATGGCCAGCAATACTTCCGGGTAAAAATTCAGTAGGGACCTTCCGACAGCTTGCAAAAGAATTGACAGTTTGGCAGAATTAGGTTTTATTAAACATTAGTATTATTAGTAAGTCACTTATGATTAACGCGGACCCAGTTCCGAAACTATCGCGCAACGAAGGGCTTAAGAGCGGCGACCCGCTTCTGGCGGGGACGATTCACCAGACGCTTAACGACGCCGCCAAAGACCGGTTTTCGGAGGACGATTACGAGTTCCTGAAGTTTCACGGCATCTATCAACAGGATGACCGCGATAAACGCAAGGTCGGCAAGCAATACATTTACATGGTTCGCGGGCGGCTGCCGGGAGGGTCGCTCGATTCGTCGGCTTACCTGGCCTTTGACAACCTTTCCGCGCAAATGGGCAATAACACCCTGCGGATCACGACCCGCCAGGGGTTTCAATTTCATGGCGTGACCAAGGGGAATCTCGGCCCATTCATCAAGGGGATCAATGACGCGATGGGGACGACGCTCGCGGCTTGCGGCGATGTGAACCGCAATGTCATGGCCGCGCCTACTCCCGCAACCAGCCCGCTGGTGGACGAAATCCAACGCCACGCCAAAACCGTGTCCGACGCGTTGCTGCCGAAGACGCGGGCGTATCACCAGATTTGGGTCGAAGGAGTGGAACTGAAATTGACGGACGAAGACGCCAACTTCGTCGATCCGCTCTACGGGAAAACGTATCTGCCCCGGAAATTCAAGGTGGCGTTCGCGATTCCGCCGCTCAACGACATCGATATTTACACCAATGACTGCGGATTTGCCGCGATCATCGAAAATGGCAAACTGGCGGGCTACAATCTTTTGGTCGGCGGCGGAATGGGAATGAGCCACGGCAACGCGCATACGTTTCCGCGGCTTGCGGACGTCGTCGCGTTTGTGCAGCCGGAGCAGGTCGTCGAAACCGCGAAGACGGTCGTGGGCATTCACCGGGATTTTGGAGATCGGACCAACCGGAAACATGCGCGGCTCAAATATGTGCTCGAAGAGCGCGGGGTGGCGTGGTTCACGGAGGAGATGAACCGGCGGCTGAGTTTCAAATTGCAGCCGGCGCGGCCATTCGAATTTACGACGCAGAGTGACCTTTACGGATGGCACCGGCAATTTGACGGGAATTATTTTCTCGGAATTTTCGTGGAAAACGGGCGGGTCAAGGACGCGGGAAATTACCGGTTGAAGACGGGGCTGCGGCGCGTCGCCGAACAGTTCAAGCCGGATTTTCGCCTGACGCCGTCGCAAAACATCCTGCTCGTCAACGTGCGGCCTGAAGACCGCGAGGGAATCACGCGATTGCTAAGCGAACACGGCGTGCCGGTGGAGAACCAGGCGAGTGTGATCCGCAGGGCTTCGATCGCGTGTCCGGCGCTGCCGACGTGCGGGCTGGCCTTGGGCGAATCCGAGCGCGTGATGCCGGATGTCCTTTCGCGCATCGAGCAATTGATGGCGGAAGTGGGATTGGCCGGCGAGGAAATTATTATTCGCATGACGGGTTGCCCCAATGGCTGCGCGCGCCCCTACACGGCGGAACTGGCGTTTGTGGGAAAAGCGCCGGGCAAATACCAGCTTTATCTCGGCGGCAACCAGCCGGGCACGCAACTGAATTCGCTTTACAAGGAAAGCGTCAAATCGGACGAGATGATCAACGAATTGCGGCCCTTGTTCGCCCGGTACGCCGGCGAACGATTGCAGGGCGAGCGGTTTGGCGATTTTTGCCAGCGTGTCATTTTACCCGGCAAACCTCCGTCCGAACCGGCCGTCGCGGCTGCCGTTCCCGCGTGATGCATGCCGCCAATCCAGCGCCCGAATTCAGGAAATTGACCGCGCGTGATGTGGACGCGCTGGACGCGCAATTTTCCACGTTGCAAACCGAGGATGTCCTCGAATGGGCGTGGCACCGGTTTGGCGAGCGTGCGGCGATTGGCACCAGCTTCCAGGGATCGGGCCTGGTGATGATGCACCTGGCGAAGCAGGCGGGCCTGGCGTTCCCGGCTTTTACGCTGGACACGGGGCTGCTGTTTCCGGAGACGTTGGAATTGCACAAGCGGCTGGAGGATTATTTTGGCTGGAAAATCGAGTCCATCGTTCCCGACCTGACGTTGGAACAACAGGCCGACTCGAACGGCCCGGAGTTGTGGAAGCGCGATCCCGACCTGTGCTGCACCATTCGCAAGGTGCTGCCGCTTCGGAGCAAGCTCGCGGGCCTGGATTGCTGGCTGACCGGGCTGCGGCGCAATCAATCCGAAGGGCGCGCGGGCATCGGGATCATCGAGCTGTACGCCTTGGACGGCGAGAACGCTGGCGACATTGTCAAGGTGAATCCCATGGCCAATTGGACCCGCGAGAAAATTTGGGAATACATCCGGCGGCACAATATCCCCTACAATCCGCTGCACGTCGCCGGCTACCACTCCATCGGCTGCATGACCTGCACGCGCCAGACCGGCGAGGGGGAATCGGAGCGGGCAGGGCGCTGGACAGGCTTTAAAAAAGTCGAATGCGGCATCCACACGTTCCTCTCGCGCAAGGTGGATTTTCAGATTTGAAAACCAAAACTTTATGCAAGATCCCCGCGTAAACGCCCCCACCGAACAACTGAAGATCGTCATCGTCGGTCACGTAGACCATGGCAAATCGACGCTCGTGGGCCGGCTCTTTCACGACACCGGTTCGCTGCCGGACGGAAAGTTGGAGCAATTGCGCGCCGTCGCGGAGCGCCGCGGCGTGCCCTTCGAGTGGGCGAACCTCATGGACGCGCTGCAATCCGAACGCGACCAGAACATCACCATCGACACGTCCCAAATCTGGTTCCAGACGCACAAGCGGCAGTACGTTATTATTGACGCCCCGGGCCACAAGGAATTCCTCAAGAACATGATCACGGGCGCGGCCAATGCGGAGGCGGCGCTGCTGCTGATCGACGCCGGCGAGGGGGTCCAGGAACAATCGCGGCGCCACGGCTATTTGCTTTCGTTGCTGGGCATCCGCCAGATCGTCGTTCTTGTCAACAAGATGGATTTGTGCGATTACTCCCAGGCGCGCTTCAACGAAATCGAAACGCAATTTCGCGCCTTCCTTGCGTCCGTCGGCGTCGAGCCGAAATCTTTTTTGCCGATCGCCGCCCGGCATGGGGACAATATTGCCACGCGGGGCGACAAACTTTCGTGGTGGAACGGCCCAACGGTGCTGGAAGCGCTGGACCAATTCGAGGCCGGAACCCGGCCCGTCGGGCAGGAGTTGCGGTTTCCGATCCAGGACGTTTACCGCTTTGACGAGCGGCGCATTCTGGCGGGGCGGGTGGAGTCGGGGACGTTAAAAGTCGGCGACCGGCTGATTTTTTCGCCGACCAACAAGGTCAGCACTGTCAAGACGATTGAACGGTGGAATGCCCCGCCGTCCGCGCAGGCGCAGGCGGGGGAATCCATCGGGATCACGCTGGCGGAGCAGGTGTTCGTGGCGCGCGGTGCTGTGGGGGCGCTGGAGACGGCGCCGCCGTACGAGTTGGCGCGATTCAAGGCACGGGTTTTCTGGCTGGGGCGCGCGGCGTTCCAGGCGGGCAAAACCTACAAGCTCAAACTGGCCACGCAGGAGGCGGAATGTGAGATCGATTCCATCCAGCGCCTCATCGATTCGTCCACACTGGAGACGATCCACCGCGACGAGGCGTTTGTCGGCCGCAACGAGGTGGCGGAGCTGACATTGCACGCCAAACGGCCCGTGGCCTTCGACGTGCATTCGGACATCGCCGCGACGGGACGATTTGTTATTGTTGACGGGTTTGAGGTCAGCGGGGGCGGCATCATTGCGGACGACAGCTATCCCCGGCGCACGGCGGACAGCCTTCAAAAGAGCCACAATATTTACTGGAGCCACGGCAAGGTGACCGCCGCCCATCGCGCCGCGCGCAACCGGCATCGCGGGCGCGTCATCTGGCTGACGGGTCTGTCGGCCTCCGGAAAATCGACCATCGCCACTGAATTGGAGGGCGAACTTTTCAATCTTGGCCGCCACGTTTATATACTTGACGGCGACAACATGCGCCATGGGCTTTGCACGGACCTTGGCTTTTCGCCCAAGGACCGGAAGGAAAACATCCGCCGCGTGGGCGAGTCCGCGAAGCTTTTTGCCGACGCCGGGATTATTTGCATCACGGCGTTCATCTCGCCGTATCGGTCGGACCGCGATTTGGTGCGGCAGATACTTCCGGCGGGACAGTTTATCGAGGTTTACGTCAACGCGCCGCTGGCCGTTTGCGAGGCTCGTGACCCAAAGGGGTTGTATGCAAAGGCGCGCGCGCACGAGATCAAGGAGTTCACCGGCATTTCCGCGCCGTACGAAGCCCCGGAACGTCCGGAATTGGAACTGCACACGGACCTCGGGACCGTCCAGGAATCGGTGACGCGGGTCATCGACTACCTGAATTCGATTGACAGCGACACGGATGCATCGGCTTAAGTCCCCGTGCCGAAGACGCTTTATGACCTGATTCCCCGCGACGAACGCCCAGGCAATGACGTGTTGCTCGACCGGTTCCTGGAATACGTTGAGGGGCGCGAATTGCGGCTCTACGCGGCGCAGGAGGCCGCGATCCTCGAATTGTTCGAGGAAAAAAACGTGATTCTCAACACCCCCACCGGCTCCGGAAAATCGCTCGTGGCCGCGGCGTTGCATTTCAAGGCGCTGGCTCAGGGGAAACGCTCCGTCTATACCTGCCCTATCAAGGCGCTTGTCAATGAGAAATTTGTGGCGCTTTGCCGCGAATTCGGCCCGGACAACGTCGGCCTGAGTACGGGCGACGCCTCGGTCAACCGCGATGCGCCGATTCTTTGCTGCACGGCGGAAATTCTCGCCAATATCGCCCTGCGCGAGGGAGAGCGGGCCGATGTCCGCGAAATCGTCATGGACGAATTTCATTATTACGCGGACCGCGACCGCGGCGTGGCGTGGCAAATCCCATTATTGACAATGCCCCAGGCGGGTTTCCTCTTGATGTCGGCGACGCTGGGCGACACTTCCTTTTTCGAGACAGAACTGACGCGGCTGAACGGTCGCCCCTCGGTCACGATTTCTTCTGTGGACCGCCCTGTGCCGTTGGAATACGCCTACTCCGAATTGCCGCTGGCGAAGGCCGTGGAGACGCTAACGGCCGACGGCAAGGCTCCCGTGTACGCGGTGCATTTCACGCAGTTGGAGGCGGCGCAAAGCGCGCAGGATTTCACGAGCATCAACGTCTGCACCCGCGAGGAGAAAAGCGCCATTTCCAGCGCGCTTGTCGGCTTCAAATTCAGCAGCCCTTACGGCCCGGAAATCGCAAAGTGGCTCAAGCACGGGATCGGTTTGCACCACGCCGGTTTGCTGCCCAAATACCGCGGGCTGGTGGAGCAACTGGCGCAGAAGGGCCTGCTCAAAATCATCTGCGGCACCGACACGCTGGGGGTCGGCATCAATGTTCCCATCCGCACCGTATTGTTTACACGGTTGTGCAAATTCGACGGCCAAAAAACAGTGATCCTGAGCGCGCGGGATTTTCACCAAATCGCCGGGCGCGCGGGACGCAAGGGGTTTGACGACCACGGCTGGGTCGTGGCGCAGGCGCCCGAACATGCAATCGAGAATTTGAAACTTGCCGAAAAATCCGCGCGCGACGGGAAAAAGACCGTCAAGCGCCAGCCGCCCGAAAGGAATTTTGTCAACTGGGACAAGAACACTTTCACGCGCCTGATCTCCGCCCCGCCGGAGCGGTTGGCCTCGCGCTTTCAGGTTTCGCACGGGATGCTGCTCAATGTTCTCAGCCGCAAGGGCGACGGATGCGCCGCGATGCAACGGCTGATTCGCGATTGCCATGAAAGCCCCAAGGCGAAAAAAGCGCACATCAGCCGCGCCTGGGAATTGTTTCGCTCGCTGCTCACGCCGAAGATCATCGAGTTTACTCCTCGGACGCCGGAGGGCGCGAAAGTGCGGGTCAACGTCGCGCTCCAGGACGATTTCTCGATGAACCAGGAGTTGTCGCTTTATTTGCTGGATACGATTCCTATGATTGACCCGCAGCAGCCGGATTACGCGCTGGTGCTGCTGACCTTGGCGGAATCGATCGTTGACGATCCCGACATCATTCTCCGCAAACAGCTCGACAAAATCAAAACGCAGAAAATGGGGGAGATGAAAATGGACGGCGTGGAATACGATCAGCGTATCGAGGAATTGGAAAAGCTGGAATATCCAAAACCGAACCGCGAATTCATTTACTCGACGTTCAACGCCTTTGCCGCGCGGCATCCGTGGGTCGGCCAGGAGAACATCCGGCCCAAGTCGATTGCCCGGGAAATGTTTGAATCGTTTCGTTCTTTTTCGGATTATATACGCGACTACGAATTGCAGCGGGCCGAGGGCGTTTTGCTGCGGCATTTGAACGGCGTTTTCAAAGTGCTCGCCCAGACCGTCCCGGACACCGCCAAAAACGAACAGGTTCGCGAGATGGAATTGTATCTTGCCACCATGATCCGTCAGGTCGATTCCAGCTTGCTCGACGAATGGGAAAAAATGCGCGATCCGAAGTATCAGCGCGTTGAAGAAAAGGAAGTCCGCCCGGCGGGTGCGGAAGCAGCGGAGCAGGACATCACGCGCGACACGAAGGCTTTCACCGCGTCCATCCGCAATCGCATTTTCAGCGTCTTGCGGGGATTGATCATTGGCGATCTGGCGCAGGCCATTGCGAATCTTTCGTCGCCCGCCGATATCGACGGACAAACTTGGACGCCGGAGAAATTGCGGCAGGCGCTGGACGCTTACCACGTCGAACACGAGCGGATTTGCCTGGACCCGAACGCGCGCAACGTGCGTCACACGTATGTTGTTCCATCCGACGACAAACAAACATGGCGGGTGCAACAGATGTTGGTGGACCCTGAAGGGGACAACGATTGGGTGGCCGAATTTGAAGTGGATTTGAAACAATCCCGCGCAGCCGGGGAACCTTTCGTTCGATTGCGGAGAATCGGAAGTCTTTGACCGCCCCGCGTTTAGTCGGAGCAAGGTCTGGAAAAAATCTGGCGCTCGCGAATCCAAGCAAACCGTGTCAATGATACGGATGGCAGGCGTCGTGATCGACGTTGATGACAATTTTTCCCCGGCAATGCCCTTGCCGGCTCAGGCGCAATGCCTCCGCGACTTGCGGCAGCGGAAAAATTTTATCCACAAAAACCTTCAGCTCGCCCTTGGAAATCAACTCCGCGAAGTGGACCAGTTGGTCGCCCAGGGATTGCGTCCGCATTTGCAGCGCGATGATGCCCATTTTCAGCGCATCCTCCCGTGACGGTTGAGCCACCGTCGAGATCAGGATTCCGCCCGGGCGGACCAATGGCAACGAACGCTTTTGTGTTTCGCCGCCAATCAAATCCAGGACGACATCGACCTGGCGCACCGCATGTTCAAATTCCATCGCGTTGTAATCGATCGCCTGCTCGACCCCCATGTGAAGAAGAAAAGGAATGTTTCCGGCGGAACCCGTGGCGATGACCGTCGCGCCGGCGTGCTGGGCGAATTGAACGGCGAAACTTCCCACACCTCCCGCGCCGCCGTGAATGAGGATGCGCTGGTTTCGGCGCAGACTTGCAATGTCGAAGAGAGCCTGCCATGCGGTCAGTGCGGCCAGCGGCGTGGCGGCCGCCTCGATTTCGGAAACCCCCGGCGGCCTGGGCGCAAGGCCGGAAACCGGAACGGCGGCGAATTCCGCAAATCCGCCGCCGAAACTGGATCGCCCAAAGACGGATTGCCCCGCGTAAAAGTCCGTGACGCCCTCGCCCAAAGATTCGATCACGCCGGAAATATCGCCGCCGGGCACCTGGGGCATCGGCAGCGGGCCAAATTCACCTTGACAAACTTTCCAGTCGTACGGATTCACCCCGGCGGCATGGATACGGACCAGGACTTCCCCTTCGTGAGGCTCGGGCATGGGAATGTCTTCGCAATGGATGGAATCCGCCCCGGCGAACGAACGGATGCACATGCCCCTCATCGTCCGTATTTCGCTTTGACTGGTTGTTACCATAATAAATAAATCTTCTAACGTTGGCGTAACCTCGGTCAGCGGAAGCGTTCTGTATATGGGGACAAAACCTGCTCACCCCTTACGGGCGGGGCGAAATCCAGCCGCCACCAAGTGCTTTATAGAGCTGGACGGTGGCCAAAAGCTGATTCAGGTGGGCGAGTGCGAGGGTGTTCTCGGCGGGAAACAGAAGTTGCTGTTCTTGAAGGAGTTCGTAGTAGCTGGCCTGGCCGCCCTGGTAGCGCTGGCGGGCGACCTTTACCGCTTCCTGGTAGGCCGCAACGGAGCGGGATTGCAACTCGCGCTCAATTCCCAATTGTTCACGGGACGACAAGGAATCGGAGACTTCCTGGAATGCCTGGAGAAGGGTGTATTGATATTGCAGGCGCGCCTGGTTCCACGCGGCGCGGGCCTGCCGCTCTTGCGCCCTCAAAAGACCGCCCTCGAAAATCGGGCCGGTCAACCCGGCGGCTGCGTCCCAAGCCACCGAAGCGCCGGAGGTCAGCGCCGCAAATTCCGGCGAGACGCGCCCGTACAACCCGGTGAGCGACAACTGCGGATAATAGTTCGCGACGGCGACGCCCACCTGGGCGTTGGCGGAAATCATCAGTTGCTCGGCCTCGCGAACGTCGGGGCGGCGTTCCAAAAGAGAGGAGGGGAGGCCGGGGGGAATTTGCGGAAGCGACATTCCCAGAAGCGCGCCCGGGTGCCGATAGATGTCGCGCGGGTTGACCCCAAGCAAAACGCTCAATTGGTCCTCCTGCGCCACGATCTGCCGGCGAAATTCCGGGATGGTCGCCGCGGCGGAATCGAGCGCGGCTTCGGCGGAGGAAGTTTCCAATTTGGACGCCACTCCCTCGTGCAACCGGTCGCTGAAAATCTTCAGGCTTTGGCCGAATGAATTGGTGGCGTCGCGGGCGATGCTCATCTCCTCGTCCAGCGTCACCAATTGGAAGTAAGTCTGCGCGACGCCGGCGATCAGGCTGATCGTCACATTGCGACGCGCTTCCTCGGTGGCAAAAAACTGCGCTCGGGCGGATTCGCTTTCGCGCCGGATGCGCCCCCACAAATCGATCTCCCACGTCACGTCGCCCGCGAAATCCAGCGCTTTGCCCGCCCCTTCGCCGCTGAAGGCGGGCGTGCCAATAGCGGAAACGTTTTTGCCCGCGCCGATACCCCCTTGATAGCCGATTTGCGGATAGAACGCCGAGCGGGCCTGCGCGAGCAATGCGCGGGATTGTTCGACGCGCGTCGCGGCAATGCGCACGTCGTAGTTATTGGTGAGCGCGGTCTGGATGAGGTCCTTGAGGACGGGGTCCTGGAACAATTGCCACCAGGCGAGGTCCCCCAGGGAATTCGTTTCATCGCCCGCGCCGCGAAAGGTGGAAGGATTGTTGACAGCCGGACGTTTGTACGACGGACCAACCGTGCAGGCCGGGGCCAGCAGGACGCACGCAAGGGCCAGGATCAACAATCGCGTCATGGCTTGTGTTCTTCGGTTTTTTTGGAACGCTGCGAAAGACGTTCCACAACGTAAAAGTTCACCGGGATGATGAATATTCCCAGGAGCGTGGAACCCAGCATCCCGCCAATGACGACGGTGCCAAGGGTCTCGCGCGATATGCCGCCCGAACCCGTGGCAAACCACAGCGGCAAACAGCCGAACACAAAGGCAAAGGATGTCATGAGAATTGGCCGCAACCGGATACGCGCGGCGGTCAAAGCGGCTTCCGTGAGAGATTTGCCTTTCTCGTATTCGACTTTCGCGTATTCGACAATCAGGATGGCGTTCTTGGCGGAGAGGCCGATGAGCATGATCAGGCCGATTTGCACATAGACATTGTTTTCGAAGTGGCGGACCATCAGCGCCAGGAACGCGCCCAACACCGCCACGGGCGTGCTGATCAAAACGCTGAACGGCAAAGACCAGCTTTCGTAAAGCGCGGCCAGAATCAGGAAAACGAACACCAGCGAAAGGCCAAACACAGCGATGCGCGGGACGCCTTGCGCCGCCTGTTGTTCCTGGAAGGACATCCCAAAATAATCATAGCCCATGCCTTTGGGCATCGCTTTGTCGAATACGTCTTCGAGCGCCTTTCGGGATTGATCGGAACTGTATCCCTTGGCGGCGGAGCCGTTGATCTGCGCGCAACGGTACTCATTGTAATGCATCACGAATTCCGGCCCTTCCCGATGTTTGACGCTCACCAGCGCCGAGAGCGGCACGCTTTGCCCACGCCGGTTGCGGACGTAAAAAAGCCCGATGTTATCCATGCTGGACCGGTATTTGTCCTCCGCTTCGACATACACCTGCCATTCCCTGCCGAAACGGTTAAAATAATTGACAAAATAGCCGCCAAGGAACGTTTGCAATGTCGTATAGACGGAGCCAAGGTCCACGCCTTGTTTGAGGACTTTGTCGCGATCGACATCGACGTACACCTGCGGGACGGACGGCAGATAAGTCGTGCTCAAGCCGGATAATTCGGGCCGTTTCGCCGCGGCGTCCATGAACGTCTTGAGATTGTCGGTGAGGAAGTTGGGGTCCTTGCCGACCCTGTCCTCGAGAATGAACGTAAATCCTCCCGCGGTGCCGACTCCCGGAATGGCCGGCGGCGGAAATGCAACCGCTTTGGCCTCCGGCAGTTCGCCTAATTCCTTGTTGATGCGGGCCCGGATCGCGCCGATTTGTTCGTCCGCCGCCGAACGGTCCTGCCATGGCTTGAGCGTGACGAAAAAGAGGGCGTTGTAAGTGGTTTGCGCCTGGCTCAACAAACTAAAACCAATCACCGTCGTGTAATATTGGATGCCCGGAACCTTGGCCAGAATGGCCTCGACCTTTTTGCAGTAAGCGTCCGTGCGCGGCATCGACGCGGCGTCCGGCAGTTGCACATTGACGAACATGTAACCCTGGTCTTCCTCTGGCAAAAATGAGGACGCGAGATGGGTGCCTATCAAAACAGCCAGGCCCGTCACGATTGCCAGCAATATCAAGCTGATCACGCTTCGTCGAATAAGCGTATGGCTGAAATTCACGTAATGGTCGCGCGTCTTGTCAAACACGCGGTTGAACCACCCAAAGAATCGCGCCAAAGGCCCGTGCGAATCCGCTTTTTTCTTCAACAGCAAAGCCGCCATTGCCGGGCTGAGCGAAAGCGCGTTGAACGCGGAGATGATGACGGAAATGGCGATGGTCAGCGCGAATTGCTGGTAAAGTCGGCCGGTGATCCCGGGGATGAAAACCGTCGGCACGAACACCGCCGCCAATATGAGGGCGATCGCCACCACCGGCCCGGAAACTTCCTCCATCGCTTTCGTCGCCGCGTCTTTGGGCGACAGGCCTTCGTCGATGTGACGCTCCACCGCCTCGACCACCACGATGGCGTCATCGACCACCAGCCCGATGGCCAGCACCAGTCCGAAAAGCGAGAGCGTGTTGATGGAAAATCCGAAAAGCGGAAACAGCATGAACGTTCCGATCAGCGACACCGGCACCGCCAGCAATGGGATCAGTGTCGCCCGCCACCCTTGCAAAAAGATGTACACGACCAGCACCACCAGCAGCAGCGCTTCCCAAAGCGTAATCAGGATTTCATCAATTCCCCGGCTGACGGCTAGCGTCGTGTCCAGCGAAACCGCGTAATCGAGGTCCGGCGGAAATTGCTTTTTCAATTGCTCCATCAGGTCCTTTACCCCCTTTTCGGCATCCAGCGCATTGGACCCCGGCAACTGGTAAATCGCCAACACCGCCGAGGGGCGGCCATTGAGGCGGCCCACGATGCTGTACAGTTGCGCTCCCAGTTCCATGCGCGCGACGTCTTTCACGCGCACGACCGACCCGTCCGGGTTCTCGCGCACGACAATTTCGCCGAATTGTTTTGTCGTGACCAACCGACCCTGGGCGGTCGCCGTGTAGGTGAATTCCTGGGAGGCAAGCGAGGGAGGGCCGCCCACTTGGCCGGCGGGATTGACGGTGTTCTGGGCATTGACCGCGTTGATCACGTCGTTGACCGTCAAGTTAAGCTTTGCCAGTTGATCCGGGTTGACCCAGCAACGCATGGCGTATTGACCGGCGCCAAAGACGTTGATGTTCGAGATGCCTTTGACCCGCGTGATTTGATCAACCAGGTTGATGTACGCGTAGTTGGCCAGGAAAGTGGCGTCATAACTCCCGTGCGGCGAATAAATCGCCACCAGGAGCATCGGCGTGGTCGGTGATTTAAGGATGGTCACGCCGTAGTTCTGCACCGGCGCGGGAAGTTGCGAGGCCGCCTGCGCTTCGCGCAATTGGGCCAGCATCTGGTCGATGTTCGGATCGGTCTTGACGTCGAAATTGACCACCATCCGCATGACGCCGTTATTGGCGTTGATGGAATACATGTAGTTCATGTTGTCCACCCCGCTCATTTGCTCTTCGATCGGCGTGGCGATGGATTGCTGCACCGTTTCCGCGTCGGCGCCGACAAATGTGGTCTGAATCCGGATTTCCGGCGGCACAACGTTGGGAAACTGCGCAATCGGCAGCGTTGTCATCGAAACCAGCCCGACCAGCACCATGATAATGGCGATGACCATCGCGACAATCGGCCGGCTGATGAAAAAGCGGTACATGGTTGCTGTTTATTGCTGCTTATTGCGCCTCTGTTTTGCTCTCCACATACGGCTGCGGATCCACCTTCTCGCCGTTCCTGGCCTTTTGCGTTCCTTCGGCAACGACGCGGTCGCCGGGTTTAAGTCCCGAGTCGATCAGCCAATCCGTCCCCACCTGGTTGCCCACCTTGACCGTCTGAATGTGAACGACATTTTTGTCATCAACCGTCGCCACTTGATACGCGCCCTGCAACTCCGTGACCGCCCGTTGCGGCACAGCGAGCGCGTTCGTGCGCATTTCGGTCTGCGCCCGAATTTGCGCATATTGCCCCGGACGCAAAACGGAATCCGGATTGTCAAACAACGCCGCGACCTGCAGCGTGCCCGTATTGAGATCGACCTGCCGCCCCGTGAAATACCATTTTCCCAACAAGCGATACATCGAGCCGTCCGAGAACATCAATTGCAGCGGCATCACCGCTTCGTGTTCCGCGAGCGCCTTCGGATCGCCGAATTGGCGGGAGTACGTCATATAGAATTGCTCGCTGATGTTGAAGTAGGCGCGAATCGGATCCACGGTGGAAACCGTCGTCAAAGTACCGCTGCCCAGCCCGACAAGATCGCCGATTTGCGCCTGCGCAACACCCGCGATTCCATCGACCGGCGACGTGATTCTTGTGAAGCCGAGATTCAACTTTGCCGTCTCCACCGCGGCGTTGTCCGCTTCGATGGCCGCCTTGGCGCCCAAATTGGCCTGGACGGCGTCATCGAGTTCCTGCTGGCTGATCGCCTGTTCCTTCGCAAGCGGAGTGTAGCGCTTGACGTCCAATTCGGTTTTTCCGAGCGCGGCTTTGTCCTGGTCGAGCTTTGCCACCGCGCCATCCAACGCCGCTTTAAAAGGGCGGGGGTCGATTTCGAAAAGCAAATCGCCTTGCTTGACCTTGCTGCCTTCGAGGTAATCCTGCTTGAGCAAATAACCGGTAACCTGCGCGCGGATTTGGGCGTTGGGATAGCCGTCAAGGGAGCCGATCCAGCTTTGGTAAATCGGAACATCTCGCGGCGAAACAGTCAGCACCTGCACTTTCTGGGGTGCAGCGGGTGGAGGGGGCTTTTGTTTGCACGAAACTGCGAAGAGCGTTGCCGCCGCCGCCCATACAGCCAATTGTTTCCTCATTTCAGAGCCAAAAGATGGCAGAAGATTTTTTTGAATCAAGCCGGATGCGAATATTCCTTATTGCGTGAATTCCCCTTTTGGTGTTCCTTTTCGGCGCGATAATGGTCATTAATCTGTCAACGCTTTCGATCTGCCTGGGATCGCTCGTCGTGCTCATCAATCTTTTCGGGATGTTCAAGCCCTCGGAATTCGCCGCCGCCGCGCGAAAATTCCCGCGCAACCTCCCTGCCGGTTATATTTTGACGGTCGCGGGAACAGCGTGGTTTATATGGTACGTCAGTCGGGAATCGCTGGCGGATTTCGAGACTCTCAAGCCCTATCTCTTTACATTGTTTATCGGCGTCGGGCTGGGGACTTGCTTTTTTGTGCAGGATTTTCTGGCCGTCCGCGGCCTCGCCGTGCTCATGCTGCTGCTGGGCAAAGTGATGGTGGACACCGAGCGTTGGGCTTCGACGGAATGGCGGCTGGTCATTGCCGTTTGGGCGTATGTGCTCGTTGTCGCCGGGATGTGGTTTACAATTTCCCCCTGGCGCCTTCGTGATCTTTTATATTGGGCAACTGCCAACGAGAAGCGAATCCGCGTCGGCAGTGCCGTCCGAGCCGCTTTTGGCGCTTTTGTGGTTGTCCTGGGACTGACCGTATTCAAAGCCGGCACCCCTTAGGCGTTATTTCCTGTCACCTAATACCCCTTTTTGGGTGCTTAAAAGGTGATATGATAACGAGTGACGCAATGCAGGCAACCAAACCCATCGACGCCGCTCTGGTCGCCGAAAGTCTCGACGGCAATCGCGACGCCTTTCGCCAAATCGTTGAACGCTACCAGACCTTGATCTGCTCCCTGGCCTATGGTGCGACCGGCAATCTCAGCCAGAGCCAGGACATGGCGCAGGAAACGTTCATCGCCGCATGGAAAGACCTCCGCCTCTTGCGCGAGCCTGACAAATTGCGCGCCTGGCTTTGCGGCATCGTCCGGGGCCGAATCCAAAAAAGCTGGCGGCGCGACGGGCGCGAACCCGTCAGCAACGCCGCGACCCTCGAAGTCGTCGATGACGCCCCCGCTTGCGATGCGCTCCCTTCCGAACAAGCCATCAGCCGCGAGGAGGAAGCCATCCTGTGGCGGTCGCTGGAGAAAATACCGCCGCTTTATCGCGACCCGCTGATTTTATTTTATCGCGAGCACCAATCCATTGGGCAAGTCGCCGAATCGCTCGAATTATCCGAGGACGCCGTGAAGCAACGGCTTTCGCGCGGGCGGAGACTACTTCAAGAGGAAGTACAAAATTTCGTCGAGGGAGCACTGCGTCGGACCGCTCCGGGACAGGCGTTTTCGGGTGCAGTGCTGGCCGCGATGCCCGTGGCCAACGGTCCTGCCGCCGCCGGCCTGGGCATCGGAATGAAAGGGACTGCGGCAGCCAAGTCGATGTTTTTATTCGCGTGCCTGGGGATGTTCGCGAGTTTTTTTGCGGGCTTCCTTTCCCAGTGGGTGGTCATTCGGTCCGCGACCTCGGAACGCCAACGCCTCGGCAAACTCTTCCGCCTGATTGTGACTTGGGTGCTTCTGCTCGGAATTCCCATCGCCGGAGAAACCTCCGTCCGCTGGCTGGGAGGGCATTTCGAGTTGAACGATGGCCAACGCTTCGTTTTTATGGGAATTTTTTGGTTCTTTTGGGTTTGTGTGATTTCCGTCTGGCTCATCGGCGCCTTCCGGCGCGAGACTGCCCGTTCAAGGCAACAAAACCCCGGCGCCCTTTCGCCCGCCCAATGCTGGTTTATCGCCGCCGGTTCGCATTTGACAGTTTTTGGATGGTTGATTGCCGTTGCGTACCGTCAACACGATTCCATTACGGCGGCCTTCGTCGCCGGCGCAATGGTCTTGCTCGCAATCTGGAACGCGCTTCAACTTCAGGGAAGAACCGGACCGGGAATCACCCAGGCCGCCTATTCTCATATGACGTTATGCTGCGCGATGGTGATGGCAGTCATCAACCTCCGCATGGATGTTTGGGCGGCGGCTTCGTATAGGGTGAGCGTGGTGGAGATTCACAACCGCCTGCCGCTTTGGATTGTCCCGGCGCTCACGCTGATTCTCATCGCCTGGGTCTGCGCCGTGCTGGCTGCGACAAAACCAAAGAATTCGCCGATCGCTACACAATAACCTTGATTTCCCGCCGGGATTTTTGCACTAGGAGCGGATGTCACGCAATGGCGGGAGGAAAATCGCATCTCAGGTCTTCGATCTGCACACGTATCTGGCGCGGCAAACGGAGGCAGTGGACCGCGCCCTGGACCGTTTTTTGCCCGCCGCCAACGCCAGGCCCGCAACCATTCACAAGGCGATGCGCTATTCGCTTTTCGCCGGCGGCAAACGGATGCGTCCGGCTCTTTGCCTGGCGGCGGCCGAGGCTTGCGGCGGCAGGAGCGCTGAGGCCATGCCGCTGGCTTGTGCTGTCGAATGCATTCACACCTATTCTCTCATCCACGATGACCTGCCCGCAATGGATGACGACGATCTGCGCAGGGGCAAGCCGACCAACCACAAAGTGTTCGGCGAAGGAATCGCCGTCCTGGCCGGCGACGCTTTGTTGACAGAAGCTTTTGCGCTGGCCTGCCGTTCGAGGGGCTGGCCCCGCTATTCGCACCGGGACATTATTCTGGAGTTGGCGCGCGCCTCCGGCTCCGAGCAACTGATTGCGGGGCAGGTCGCGGATTTGGAAGGGGAGGGGAAGAACATTTCCGCCGCCCAGCTTCGATACATTCACGAGCGCAAAACCTCCGCGTTGCTCTGTTGCTCGGTGCGATTGGGTGGGATGAGCGCCAACTGCTCCGCTCAACACCTCCGGGCGCTTACGGATTTCGGATACAATGTCGGCTTGGCCTTTCAGATCATAGACGACATTTTGGATGTGACGCAGACCAGCGAACAATTGGGCAAGACGGCGGGGAAGGACACGGTGGCCGAGAAGGCGACCTATCCGAAGATAATCGGAATGGTAAAATCGCGTAAAATCGCGGAAAAACTGACAGACCGCGCGTTTCGCGCCCTGAAGGTTTTCAAAGGCAATGCCCGGTCCTTGGCCGCGCTGGCGGAATTCCTCCTAAAACGCGAAAAATAAAAAGTTTCGGCTGAAATTCGCAACCCGTTGCACCACAGTCAACTGCCGCTGCCACTGTGCTCAAATTGACCCTCAAGTATTCCCCGGATTTGCCGATAATCCTTCGAGAGTCTAACACGCATGTTTGGACGTTTGCGCCATTTAATTTCCGCGACCGCGGCTTTTTTCAGCCTCGCGGCCGTGGTTTGGGCAGGTTCCGGTTATTTGCCGGCGGTCGGCCCTGTCTCGCTGCGATTTCGCGCGTTGCCAGAAGAGACCACCCTCTCCACCAATGCAGTCACCGCAGCCCCAATTCCGCCGCCTGTGTCGTTCATTGCGTTGCCGCCGGAAGAACCGTCGCAAACCAACGATTTCGATTCGGTGCCATCGATGCCGGTCGTCGTGCCCAGAGTCGGAGAACCTTACACAGCGGAAGCCCAATCCCCGGCGCCTCAACCGTCCCCCGCAGCCAACCCGGTGGTTTCGCCGGAGATGCTCGTCAAATATTTCGCCAAACCAGGCTCCACGAATAGCTCTCCCACAGCCGGGTCGAGTCCGGAAGTCGGCTTCATGCCGCCGTTGCTGGAGGCCAAACCTCAGAGCCGCGAGACTCCTTGAACCGCCTTATGCATTTCATTTTGATCGGGTTGCTGGCCACAGCAATCGGCGCGCTCGCTCAGACGGACCCCTCGGCCACGATACCGGCGGCGCCGGACATCGGAACGATAACCAGTTCCAATCTCTTGCAGGACGCGCGGGATACGAATCAGGAAGCGATAGGTCAGTACTTTCAGGTCCAAATGGATCTGGCCATCCGCCAGCGCCACGACAAACGGCCCAAAGAAGCCTCCGAGACCCTTGTCGGAATCATAAAAACCAACGCGCCGCCGGAATTCAAGCGAAAGGCACTCTTCGAACTCGCCCTGGCCACACAGGACATTCCCGACCTGGTTAAAGCCGAGCAGATATTCGGCCAATATATCCATCTGTACCCCGATGACCCAAGCGCGCCCGAGGTGTTGTTGCGCCAGGGATTGATCTATCGGCAAATGGGTGTCAACACGATGGCGATTTCCAAGTTTTACGGCGTGATGTCCACGGCTTTGAAATTGAAATTGAGCAACATCGATTATTATAAAAGACTCGTTCTGCAATCCCAGACCGAAATAGCCGACACTTACTATATGGAGGGCGACTTTGCCGACGCCGGCGATTTCTACGCGCGCATCCTCAAAGGCGGCAATCCCAGCCTCAATAAAGAACTCGTCCTCTCCAAATTGGTCCGCTCGCTCTCCTACCTGACAAATAACGTCGAAACAATTGTCCGCGCCCAAACATTTTTGGACGAATTCACCAATTCCGCCAATGTCGCCGAAATTCGTTTTATCCTGGCTTCCGCTTACAAGGGGGTGGGACGAAACCAGGACGCTCTCAAACAAGTCCTCCTGCTTCTCCAATCGCAGCAGGCTAACGTGCGGAATAGCCCCGATGTATGGGCCTACTGGCAGCGCCGCGCGGGCAACGACATCGCCAACCAGCTTTACAAGGAAGGCGATTATCCGGACGCCCTGCAAATTTACCAATGCATGGCGGCCCTGGATGATTCGATCAATTGGAAGGCCCCGGTCTGGTATCAGATCGGCTTGGTCTATGAGCAGCTTCAGCAATGGGACAAGGCCACCAACTATTACGGCCAGATCATTGCGAAACAAAAAGACCCCGCGGCCACAAACAGCCCGCCGAGCATGGCGGCTTTGTGCGAAATGGCACAATGGCGCACGGACTACATTGTGTGGGCCGAGAAAGCCCGCCTTGCCAACCACGAATTTCAGCGCAGCGCCCTTTACAGCACCAACAAAATTTCCATCCAGTGAACCTCGCTTCCGAAATATTGAACGCCTTGAACGAACACCTGGCGCTCTGCCAGGAAATCCTCAACGCCGTCGAAAGCGAAGGGCAGGCTTTACGCCGCGCCGATCAACCCTCCCTTTTTGAATTCTACCAGCTCAAAAAAAACTTGCTTCCTCGCCTCATTCAGTCGCTAGATGGATTGCGTAAACATCGTGTGAACTGGCAGAGACTCAACTTGGACGAACGCGCGCGCCACCCCGAAGTGGCGGCGCTCCTGCGTAAGAATCAGGATTTGACGATGAAAATCATACTTCTGGACCGCGAGAACGAGCAGGCTCTCCTGCGCCGCGGCCTGGTTCCTCCCCGCGATATTCCATCCGTCAATCGCCAGCGTCCCCATTTCGTTGCAGATCTCTATCGCCGCCAGGGTGCCGCATGATGCCCGCCCTCCATGCCCATTGAAAAAATCATCGTTCTCGAGGACGACCTGATCGTCCGCAGAAACCTTGAACAAATGCTGCGCCAGCAGCGCTACGATGTCGCCAGCACCGACACCATTGCCGGCGCCCGCGATTATCTCGCCAAGGACACCTTTGACCTGATTTTTCTGGACGTCCGCCTGCCCGATGGCGAAGGCACGAGTTTGTTGCGCGAATTGCAGGCCCAGCCGGAAAAGCCACTGGTCGTCATGGTGACCGGCTTCGGCTCCGTCGAATCCGCCGTCGAATGCATGCGCAACGGGGCGTTTGATTACATGCTCAAGCCGTTTTCTTCGGATCAATTGCAGATGACCCTCAAGAAGGCGGAAAATTTCGACCAACTCCTGAAGGTCAACGCCTACCTGAGCAACGCCGAGGAAGAGGAAACCGGATACGAACTCCAGGGAACCAGCCCCGGGATGGAAACCCTCCGGCAATTGATCCGCAAAGTCGCCCGCACCCAGGCCACCGTGCTCATCGCGGGTGAAAGCGGCACGGGAAAGGAATTGGTGGCGCGCGCCTTGTATCGCCAAAGCCCGCGCAACAACGCGCCGTTCATCAAGGTCAATTGCGCCGCGATCCCGGAAAACCTTATTGAAAGCGAATTTTTCGGCCATGAGAAAGGCGCGTTCACCGGCGCCATGAACAAGCGCGAAGGCCGTTTCGAGCTCGCCCACAGCGGGACCATTCTCCTTGACGAAATCAGCGAAATTTCCCCGCAAGTCCAGGCCAAGCTGCTGCGCGTCCTCCAGGAGCGCGAATTGGAGCGTGTCGGCGGCAACCGCACGATAAAAGTCGATGTTCGCGTTTTGGCCACCACCAATCGCCGGCTGGAAGAAAGCGTCGAGCGCAAGGAGTTTCGCCAGGACTTGTTTTTCCGCCTCAACGTCGTGCCCATCCAGGTGCCGGCGCTGCGCGATCACAAGGAAGATGTTCCCTATCTCGCCCGGCAATTCATGCCGCGTTTTGCCCGCAAACATGGCGTCCGCGTCCGCGGCATCTCCGACGAGTGTCTGGCTGCCCTGGAAGCCCATCGGTGGCCCGGCAACGTTCGCGAACTCCAAAACGTCATCGAGCGCGCCGTCATTCTGTGTGCCGACGGCGGGATGCTGGAGCCGGACCTTCTCGGCTTCACTCCTTTATCCGGTCCGGCGCCCGCGTCGTCAGTTCCCGCGTCTGCCGTCCTAGCTCCTCGCGCGCCCGCGTCCCTGGCGGAAATCTTTGACGCCGAGCCTATGGCGCTGGCCGAATTGGAAAAGCGCCATATTTTGGCCGTCATGGAAAAAACCCCCAGTCGAACGCAGGCAGCAAAACTTTTGGGCATCAGCATTCGGACGTTGCGCAATAAACTCAACGAGTACGGAGTCCGGTCCAAGGAAGAAGAGTTGCCCGCCGAGGCGGAGGGCGATCAATAAGACGGCTCGCTATTGGCCGCAACAATGGGCGCCACCTGGTAATAAACCGTCACGCTCGCTTCCAGGCGCAACGGATTATTGACGGTGGAGTCCAATGAAGTTTTCTCCGGCGTGACCGTGATTCCGCCATCGCCGGCTCCTTCCATAGACGCAATTTGCACTCCCAACGCCGCTGCCATCGCCCGCGCCTTGGTTTGCGCGTCCTGCGTGGCCTGCCGGATGACCGCGGTGCGTTGCGGCGAACCGGGGCTAACGTTGAACGTAATTCCG
>DATAXU010000180.1:0-13755 GCA_036272955.1 Verrucomicrobiia bacterium | reverse complement strand
CCCACTGGCGCTCGGCGAGGATTACCTGGGCGGCGAGGTTGGTCTTTGCGGCGGCGGCGGCGAGTTCGGAATCGGGCGCGTTTTTCCATTTTTCGCGGGCGGCCTTTCGTTCCTCATGTGGCACGTAAATGTCCAACCTTTTCAACTCATCCAAAGCGCGGTCGCGTTCGCGGGACCAAATCGAATACTGCGCTTCGGGATTGTTGGTTTGGGAATTTGCGGGACAAATCGCGGCCAGGAGCCAAAGCAGGGCGAGGTATTTTGAAATTATGCGCATGGTCAATGTGTCAGGGCCTTGTCCAAATCAGCCTTCGGGATGAACCAGAACCCCTCGGTGGGGCGGGTCGTCAACGCCAATCCTTCCGGACAGGCGAGAATGGACCAGCGATGTTCCCATGGGACATGGACTTTTGCCGAATTTATTGGTGACGCGCTGGTCTTGACGGCGATTGTAAGTGGGTTGGGGTCGCCGTATTTGTAGCGGACGAGGGTAGGCCCATTTGGATAAAGGCTGCCGCTCGACGAAGGATCGATGGCGAACCATAAGCAATCACCGTCGATGAAAGCTTCGCGTTCGGGCGGGCGGGAGCGCCATTGCGGAGGGGGGTCTGAAACCTTGACAATCGTCCGGAATAAAAGCCCCGGTTTGGAAGAGGGACCGAACATTCCCCACCAGTTTTGCGATGGAATGAGCAGTCCGTCGTCGGAGGCCAAGACCTTGGAGCTTTCCCAACTCTGAATCGGGAGAGTCGCCCCTTTTTGCCATTGGTTATCGGCGCCCAGGACGTAAAGCGCGTCACCGGCAACGAGCGTTACCTGGCCCTTTGTGTTGAGGAACATCTGGCACGGATTGAAATCGGGCAAGTTATCGAGAAGGGTTTCGGCCGGGCGGCGGCGGGTGCTGGCGAGCACCGCGAGCGACTGGTTTGTCGGGATATTTTCCAGAATGCTGTCGGGACTGATGAAGAAGGTGCGGTCGCCAAGACGCAGGGGGCGGCTGTCGCCGGCGAGCGGAAAGGGGGACCAGGTTTTGGTGACGAAGGAGTATCGTGAAACCAAGGGTTTCTGGCGGAGGTATAAATAGTTTGCATCAAGATCAAAATTGCGGTCGGAATGCCATTGCATTTGGTCTTCAGTAAAAGAAGAGGCCTGGCCCTGGAAAACAATGTGGTGCGAACTGAAATCGTTGAGGTCCACGGCAAAAAAGACGGCCTTGCTTGCGGCCAGCCAGTGACCGGTGATTTCGGCCCACAATTTTCCATCGCGATAGCACCAGTCAACGATATGCGTCGAAGCCTTGGGGTTGTTCTCGTCTGTGGGAGGAATTTTCCAAAATCGCGGGGATTGGATAATGGCGGCGGCTTTTTCGACTGGGGTAGTGGGCGTGACCGAGTTGGGGGGCGGGCCAAGGCGGTGGGCAGGCCCGGGCAGATGAGTAGGTGCTGTCTGGAGCTTGTTTTCCAGTACGGGAATCCAATGGCTAATCTGCATTTGCAGCATTTGCTCGTGCATCATCGCAGCCTTGTCCGCCCCCGGCGGAGGGACGTTGTTAGTGATGCGGATGTAGTAGTTTGTCACCAATGGGAGCAATTGAGCGGCTTCTTCGGCGGTGTAGTCTCCATTGAGGAGGGTTTGCGCAAAGGACATGAACTCGAAGTTTGTTTGCGTGCGAAGATAGGATTCCCGCTGTTCCAATTTAGCGAGGCGCACGGTCTTTTCGGCGGAATCGGAGACAGCTTGCTTGTGTTGGGCGAGGGCATTCTTGAGTGCGCGTTTAAAATTGGTTAGTTCCTCGTCGATCTGGTTGTGATCCGAGTCAAGAAGAGTGTTTATGCGGTCGTTCGCCAAGGTCTCGATGTCTTTTGCCAGCGCGTCGGGGTCCGCGAGTGTGTCCGCGTGTTGGCTGGCATAATCGAGCAGGCGCGACAGACTGGTTTTAAAATCGGCGACTGACCAGGCATAAGAGCAACGCAAAATCATTCCTTCGAGGCAGACGGAGGGGCTGGACCCGGCGCACAGTTGGCCGATAAAACTGTTCCAAAGGGAGGGACAGCGTTTGCGGGTGTCCCAATCCCAGCCGACCAGAGGGGGCAAACTGAGATCGGCGCGTTCCGCGGTCAAGCTGCCGCCGGCGGTATATGTGGCACCGTGAAATTTCTGTTGGACGCTGATTTCCTTATAAACGTCATTGAATAAACGGCTTCGCACGGAAGGCCATTCGCTGTTGTATATAAGGTTCTTGTAATCGCGCAACGTCTCCTCGGGGGATTCTGTCCAGAATGCGGTGAATCTTGCCACCACCGGGAAAAGTTCAGCGGCGTTTTCGGCGGTGCGCACATGAGTCAGGAAACCCGCAGTTTCGCGGCAAAGTTGGCGGCCTTGGCGGATGGCGTCGTCGTTTCCGTTGCGGGCTTCTGGGGTGAAACAATAATACTGCAGCCATTGGGAGCATTGGATGAGGTTGGTGAGGCCGAGGGAGAACCACGAGGAATCAATGTTGTTGCCGGCATCGCAGAAAAGATGGATGCCATCGACCCACAGTTCCGCGGCGCGTATGGCGGCGGGGAATTGGTCTGGCTTGGGCGAACTGGAGATTTCATTCTCATCCCTGCCGAGTTCAATCCCTTCGGCCAAGCCGAGGTGAGACGTATTAATGCCGAATTGGATGTAGGGCAAATTAAACTGGCCGACTTCGCGGCAAACGCCCGGGGTTCCGGCGCAGCCTTGATATGCTTTGAGGCGGAGTTGGTCGGATTCGGCGGTTTGTTTGCCCAAGGCCCACGCGGCTTCGGCGGCGGCGCGCGATTCCTGGAACATGCCCCATTTCAGCATCCATGTGCCTTCCTGGTAATAGCGTTCGGCTTCGTCTTCGGGTTTCCAATTTGTGTTGGGGGTTTCTTTGTGGAGGGCGGAGGTGATGCGCACGGCGGCGTCGTTGATGACTTGGGATAAATTTGTGCGGGAGCCCGTAACTTCCAGCGTGAGGACGCTTTTTTTGTCGGGCGGGGTTATTTGGATGTCAAGGGTCAACTGGTTTGTCTGGAGGCCGTGGGGATCGATTGTGCCTTCAATCAAATAGCCGCCGTTCCAGAAGGGGCTTTCGGCGGCGGGATTCAGTTCCTTTTCGTCGGTTAGAAGTTCCATGCGGCGGCGTTCGAGGACGAAAAAATCTTTTTCAAGGAGCAGGCGGTCGTGGAGGAGGAGCGTCAATTCCTGTTCGAAAGCGTCCGCGTCCGGAACGGCGACGGCGGAGCGGAGATTGAGGATGGAAAGGGGGATGGCGTCTTTGGGGAGAACGGTGAGTTTGGGAAGCAACGCGCGGACCTGGGTGGATATGAGTTTGCTCCATTGCTCGGTGTCGGGAAGGGGGTAATCGTAATCCGGCAATCCGAGTTCGGCGCCGGGTTGCACGGCGACGAGACGGCAGACGATGACCTGGCGATCTTCTTTTTCGGCGAGGCCGAGGATCAAAAGACCGTCGGCATTCAAGAGGCGGCCGACTTTGATGTAATCCTTGTTTGCGGCCTGCGTCGCGGCGAGTGATTGCTCCTGGAGGATTTTGGCGATTTGGGCGCGCTCCAAAATTGCAACGTGGTCGTCTTTGGAAAGCTCGGCGGTCAGGATGTCGGCGGCGGGACTGAGATCGGGGGACTCCGCGATGATTGCCAGGCGCGTTTGGGCGCGGCAGATTCCGCCGTCTGACAGAAAAGCCAAGACAAAGACGGCAAGAAATAATTTAAGGAACGGGATTTTCAAGTTTAGGGCGCGCTTAATTTTGGCAAGAGGCGTTCGGACAAGTCAACGGCGGCATTTTCCAGGGCGGTTTTGGCGGCGGTTTGTTCGGCAATGTCCACGGCGACGCTGGTTTGGGAATCGGCGAGGAGCAGGTTGCCCGTGGCGCGTTCATGGGCTTTGATTTCGATGCGTGACTTGCATGAAATCAAATTGCCTTTGCGCATGCCATATGCGCTGAAGGCCTGGCCGGTGATTTCGATGTCGGGCTTGTTGGTGGAAAGTTCGTCGATGACCTTAAAGCCGGTTTTTTGGAGAATGGCGGTGAGTTCGGTTTCGGCGGCGGGATCAATGGCGGGGAGGCCGAAATGGCGTTCTTCGATTTTTACGGAAACGGAGGGGTGTTTGGAATCTTTGAGGCTTTTTGCGAGCTTGTCGATGCGGTCTTCGCGGCTTTCCTGTTTGGCGACGAGGGTTTCGCCCTTATCGGCAATGAGTTTGGAGATTTGTTTTGCCAGGTCTGACGAGAGATCGGAAATGGAGGCGGATTCGGCGGGGCCTTTTTCCAACGCGCCAAAGACACGGCTGGTTTCGGTGCCGACGATTTTGGCGACGATGAAAAGGTCCTTGTCCGCCCGGAAGACGCGGCCAGTGACCAGGACTTTGGCGCCGGTGAGGCTGCCGATTTTGGCGGCGGTTTCCGTGGAGACCAAGCCGGAAGCGCCCAGTTCCTGTTCGCTGAGAATTTTTCCGATGTCGGCGCGCTCCAGAGTGATGAGGTTGGGATCGGCGGAAAGATAGGCGTTCACGAGAGTGGCGATTTTGGGGCCCATGTCGGCGACGTTTTCGTCTTTGGAATCGAAATCGAGAACGGCGACGGTGAGGATATTGCTCTGCGCAAAGACGGAGAGGGCGGATAGGGCGATGGAGAGAATGAGGAAGAATTTTTTCATATTAGTTAATGGTTGGCAAATAGAGGTGTGTTTGATTTCGCGGCGAGTTCGGCGGCGCGGATGAGATCGAGTTGGGCGAGGGGATCGCTGTTGAGAGCGTCAAGATTAGGGAGTTGAAGAATGGCAACGGCGCCTTTGCCGTATGGGGCGCAGTAGATTTCGCGCGTGGGGCCGATTTTAATCCAGATTACGGCGGCGCCGGCATTGGCGAGACGCTCGATGTCTTTGCGCAATTCGTCCGGAGGCGAAAGGAACGCGGCTAATTTGCCGTCGAAATTTGCGATGGGACTGGTTTCAAGGCCAGCGGGCGAGAGGAGTCGATTGAGGGCGCCGTCGGAATCCGAAATGCCGATCGGTTTTTGCGCGGTCAATGGACGCAGGGCCTGGAGGAGGTTCGTGGGATATACCGTGACGTCGGTCCGGCCAATGGCGCGATTGGAGTCGTCCAGCCATTGCACGAGCACGGGGGTTTTTTGGCGAACGGCCGGCATCGGCAGGGATATTTTTTCCAAGACTGTCTGGCCGGGGAGAACTTCGAGGGTTTTCCAATCGCGCACATTGCCGAGCGGGGCGGCGAGGTCGGAGCCAGCGGCGTATAAGCGAAGGCGGAGTGGAGATTTGAGGACGCGGGTTCCGGGGTTGTGGAAGAGAACGCTGAGCGGAATTACCGTTCCCGCGAATGCCGCCTGGCCTGTCTCCGCCGGGAGGACCTCAAGCTGGGCGTTTGCGGCGCAGACAATGCCAAGTAAGATTGCGGCTACAGGAGTTTTCACATCGCGCCCTCCAACGGCCTGGCTTCGACGCGCAGGGCGGACGTGGGATCGTTCGCGGACAGGATATTTTTACCGCCGACCAAAAAGACGTGGCCGTCATCGCCGGCCAGCACTTCGTATTGTTTGCCGCGCACTTGAATTTCCTGGCCGGAGAATGTTACGAAACTTTCGCGCTCGTTGCGGTCGTGAATTGTCAAATAAATCGGTGGGGAATCCGGGACGGTGGGAGTCTCGGCGAGTTCCATCCGGGGGCCGTTTGCGCCGAAATCCAACCCTTCGACCTGGCGCGGGAAAAGACTTTCCAATTCGCGGAAACATTTGCGGGCCGCGGCCAGACTGGCGTCGTCGGGGGGCGGGAGCTTTTTCGAGGTGACGGAAAAATGAAGCACGCTGGCGACGAGGATGCAGGCGGCTGCCACCTCGGAGCTCCAGGCGAAAGCGGACCAGCCGCGGGAAATGGAGGGGCGGGTTTCAGGTGCGCGGACTTGCGCTGTTTTGATTGCCGCGGCGGCGGCCTTTTTGGAGAATGCTTCGCCATAACCGGGTTTTTGCTCGGGGAGGCGGGCTGACTTCAGCAATTTTTCCAGTTCGTCGTTAGTCATGGGAAATTTCGCTGAGGATTTTTTTGAGCTTCGCGCGAGCGGAAAAAAGGCGCCAGGAAACGGTCGTCTCGGAACAACGCAGGACGCGGGCGGTCTCGGCGTGGTTGAGGCCTTCGTAAATTGTGAGAACGACGGCGGCCCGTTGTTTGGGATTTAATTTGAGCAGGGCTTCCTGAATTTTGTGGCTTCGAGGGTCGGCCACGGTTGGGGCGGTTTCCTGCATGGAGGCCCAGTTGTCGAGGAGTTGCTGGCGGCGGGCGCGGCTCTTTTGCCAGTTGAGGGCGAGATTGACGGCGATCTTGTACAGCCACGAAGAGAACTTTGAGTCGCCACGGAAGGAAGGCAGTTGGCGGTAGGCCTGGATGAAGGTTTCCTGGGCGAGGTCCTCGGCGTCGGCGAGCGAACCGGTCATTCTATATGTAACTGCGTGAATCATGCGTTGATGCGCGGCGACCAATAGCTCAAAAGCTTCGTGATCGCCTTGCTGGCTGTTGCGAATCCAAAAGCTCTCATTATCCAATTCCGTTTGAGCCATTTCTTTACAATTGAGACAAGTGGGGAGGATAAATCCTTTGAAAAAAAATGGAAAAGAAAAGGCGAGGGGGCGGAATTGGCTGACTTTGGCCTTTCAGCGATCGGGAACGGTCACCACGAAGTGATGGGGAAGGTCACGAAGAATGATTGACTGGCTGCCGCGAAACAGAAGGCTGTACTGGGCCGGATGAATGAGAAGAGATTGAATTGTTAAAAGTTAAGATGTGACTCCGATCTGAGGGGGGTGCTACGAGATCACTGCAAGGTCACCAGCACCAAAACCATGCCTTTGCCCTGGCTCAAACCGGTCATCGCTTTGCCGAGGATTGCGCCCTGGGCGCGAAGGTGATCGCTCACTTTCATGGCGTAGCCGGGAATGTCCGATGTTGTCAACAGATCGCCGGGGTTGATCGCTCCGTTGGAGGCGCTGGCTTGCACGTAAACGCGGCCGGTAAGGGCGACGTTTTTGCCGCCGTCGAGCACGCCTTCCTGGTGCATTTGAATGCCGGGATGGATGCCGTTGGCGCCGCTCAGAACACCGGCGACGCGGGTGTCGTAGGGTTGATCGCTGACTTTCAAATGACCTGGGTTTTTTTCGTCAATCACGACGACGGAGCCTTGGGGGATTTCAGGGCTGGGGCTGGTGACATCAAAGGGTTCGGCGAGGTCGGAACCGCCGGTGATGGTGATTTGGTTGCAGACGGGGTTGTGAATTTTGCCTGCAATGTAAGTGTCGCTCTGGCCGCTGCCGATGCGGATGACGTTGTTGTCGCTGCCGGTGCCAAAACTGCCGATGAAAATATTATTTGAGCCGGCGTTGAGGTCGTATCCGGCGTAGAGACCAAGGCCGGTGTTGCCGGTGCCGGCGGTCATGTTCTGAAATGCGTAGGTGCCGACGGCGGTGTTTTGGCTGCTCGTTGAAATGTTTTGCAGGGTCGCCACGCCGATGGAGACGTTGTCAGCGCCGGTGGTGTTGTTCTGGAGAGACTGATAGCCGGCGGCGGTATTATTGTAGCCCGTGGTAAGTCCATTCAGCGAAAGGCCGCCGAGGGCTGTGTTGGCGGCGGAGGGGCCAGTGGCTCCGCCTTCGGCCTCGTAGCCGACGGCGGTGTTGTTATCACCTTTCCCATTTAAAGTCAAAGCGCCGTAGCCCACGGCAGTATTGTTATTGCCCGTCGAGTTCAATCCGAGCGCGCTGGCGCCCATGGCAGTGTTGTAGGAACCGCCATTGTCAAAAGCCAGGGCGTCAGTGCCAAAGGCCGCGTTTTCTGTGTCCGCCGAGCTTTGACCGAGTGCGCCTACGCCATTGGCGGTGTTGTAATTGCCGGTGGTGTTGGCGGACATCGCGCCATAGCCGGTGGCGGTGTTTTGGAAGCCAGTGGAGTTGTTTTCCAAAGCCTCGAATCCAACGGCTGTATCGTCGTCGGCGCCGACACCATTGCCCAGGGCGAGCGCGCCCAAGGCGGTGTTGGCGCTTCCGTTGGTGTTGTTTTCCAGGGCGCCCTGGCCGACGGCCGTATTTTGACTACCGCTGATGTTGTAGGCCATCGCATCGGCGCCATAGGCGGTGTTGTTGGCGCCGGTGGTATTTTTCCAGAGGGTAAAAACGCCGTCGGCGGTGTTGGCGTCGCCGGTGGTGTTTGCGGCAAGCGAATCATTGCCCAGGGCGGAGTTGTAACTGCCTGTGTTGATATTCAGCGCGGAAAAACCAATGGCGGTATTGTAGGTTCCGGGGGACGAGGCGTTGCCGGCGTCCAGGCCGGCGAAAAAGTTTTGAGTGCCGGGATCCGCAAGCAGGGGGTTCGAGCCTGCGCTTTCGGCATAGACGGCGTAGGGCGTGGGCGTCAACTCTTGCCGGGGCGAGAGCGCAGTGAAGCTGCTGGCACCGTTGGTGCGGACGCCAATCTGCATCCAGAAGGTTGTTCCGGTAAAGACGTTGCCAAAATCCTCGGTGACACTAAATTCCCCGTTGCTGACGCTGACACCGAGGTTTGTGAGCGTTGTGCCGGTCTGGCCGCTGCCCGTGCTTGCATTGTACAGCGCGAAGGTCAAATCATAGGTGCCGTTGGCGAGATTGGTGCCGCTATCCAACCGGCCCTGATAGGTGAAGGCCGTGCCCTGGGCGCGGGCGTTGAGCGTTGGAAGCGTTAGCAAAGCCAGCGCAATGAGCGAGCGATAATATTCGGTTTTCATAAGATTTCCCCAGTCAATCATCTAAGAAGAAATTTGGGGGTGGTATTACAAAGTTTTTTCGGGAAACGGTTTTATTGGCAGGGGCAGGGGATATCGGCGTAATCCTCCTCGTTGAGCGCGCGGAGAAATGCGGCCAGCGAGGCGGAGGCGGAGGCATCCAGGGAGATGCCGCTCAAGGCGGGATCGGCATTGCGAATCGTCCCGGCGCGTGCGTTGGTTGAAACGGTCAAGTAAAAGCTGATGACGTCTTCGATGGTGTTCATTTGCCCGGTATGGAGATAAGGCTCCGAACTTACGAGGTCGCGGACGGTGGGTGTTTTGAACAGCGCGATCGTGCGGGGCAGCGCGGTGGCGGGCGGCAAGGAGCCAAGGGAGACGGCGTAGAATTGCCGCGGGACGCCGGCGGCTATCGTGTTGGTGAAACTGAAGCGGCCTTGGGCGTCGAAACTATTGGTTGAAACGACGCTCCAATCGGCCAGCGGGACTGACATATCCGGCGAAGCCAGGATGTTATACGTCCAGCCTGGCGAACCGTTGCTCCCGTTGAAGAATAGGGCGTTGCCGGTTTTGCCTGCGGCGGTGAATTGCGGGGCGGGGACGGATAGGAGTTGCGGAAGTATTTGTCGCAGGCTGGCTTGCGGCGTGGGAAAGTCAGGGTTCGCAAAAACATTCCATAATCCGAGGTCGGCCTGGCCTGGGTTGGCGGCGGTGGGTGGCGATTCGAAAAGGCCGGTGGCGTTGGGATGGTTGGTGGTCGGCGGGAGATAGGCGTTGTAGTTGCTCTGGCGCGCGCTTAATCCTGGTACAGTCAGGGCCATGAACGCGCCGGCGCCGAAGATGCCGTCGTATTCCTGCTGCGCAGCGCCGTTGTTGTGAAAGAGAAAATCCGTGAAGGCGGGCGCTTGATGGCATGCGATGCAATTACCCACTTCGATTCCGCTGGTCACTCCCTGGCGCTGTAAATTCGTCGCGACGTCCAGGCTCGTGGCATCGTTGAAAAAAATCTCCATGCCGGCAAGTTCGTTTGAACCGAATTGGAAAAGCTGGCCCTTTGCGTTTGTGATAAAGTGGCCGTCAGCGGGGTCACTGACAAATTGAGGATTGGGGAGTGCCGCGACGAGGCGAAGCAGGCGGCGTGCGTACTGGAGGGGTGTTTCATTTGGGGCAGGCTGCTGAGGGAGGGAGTTTTTGCTCAGGAAAACGTCGAAAGGCGAGCCGTTGAACGCGCCGTTGGTGTCCTGGGAAAAAACCAGCGTCACCAAATACTGTTGAATGAGGTCGGCAATGTTTTCCACGATCTGCTGATCGGTCACATAGTTGGGGCTGTTCGTATTGGTTTCCGCGACGTCCATCCGGTTTTGAAACGGCACTGTATATTGACTCTCGACCTCGCCGAACGCCGCGAGGGTGACCGTGTAGGACCATCCGCCGTATTGTTGGGCCAGGCCGCCGGTGCCGTCGTCGTCCCGGATGATGTGCGCAATGTGATGGATCGCCGTGGCGTATTGGGCGGGCGTCCAGCCGAAATTCCGGCCTGTGAGAGTTCCGACGGCGAGATCCTGGGGCGTCGTAAATTGGCCGTCGTTATGCAGGAACAACGGAGTGACGTGGGGAAATAACGCGTTCACCAAAGGCATGGCGTTGCGCGTTGTGGTGGTGCGGCCATCGCCAACATCTGGGACGGGGCTGCGCGGGGCGAAATCACAATAAGTTCTATTGCCCGTGGACTCCTGTTCCTCGACCATGTGGCAGGCGCGGCAATTCATTGATTGTCCCGCAAAAGGCCCCGGGAGCGGTCCGTAAATGGAGGCGCTGGTGTTCATCACGGGATCGCCGTTAGTTAATGTGGCGTTCGCGTTTCCGCCTGAATTGGTGAAAAAGAATTCGGCAAATCTGGTTTCCAAAAACAAACGTTCGCCGATGTTCGCGCCGCCGATGGAATCGTCGTCGTCAGCGCGGGCAGCGGAAAAAACCGTGAACAACCATGCGCAGGCGATTGCCGCTAGGGCGGTGCAGGATCTCATTGGAATTACTTCCCAATGGTGCTTGGGCCAAACATGGAAATAATCGTCGTCGGCGTTGAAATGGTAATCGGGCCAGTCTGGCTGGGTTGCGTGGAAGCGTTGATGAAAATTGCTCCGCCGTCGGAAACGGCGTTAGTGCCCTGCTGCAGAGTTTCAAACGGAAAGAAGAAGGTGCCAGCCTGGAGTTGACCGTTGTAGCTGAAATTAACCCACACCGGACCTTGAAAGTTAAAGGGGTTGGAGGCGATTCCGTTGGCAATCACTTCGACGGTGCAAGGCCCCGGCGGGAGGAAGATGGGGACTGTGCATTCCGTCGAAACAATCTGGCTCCCCGTCATCACCCCGGTGCTGCTCCAATTGAACGTTTGCCCAAAATAAACCGTTCCGCCGCTGATAAATTCGACGAGCGGGAAGTTGCTGTTCATCTGGGCGTCATCGCCATACGCGGCGCCCTCGGAAATGCCGTTGAACAATGTGCCGGTGAGGGTCACAGTGTTGTTCCCGGTCCATGAGATGCTGTTAATCGCCGGTTTGCCCGCGGACAGCGACGAACCTCCTGGCACATAAACATAAAGCACCGAGTCTTCGTCGGAGAAAAGCACTGTGCCGTCGGGGAGATCGAGCATGTTGCACTGCCATGTGGGGGTATTGTTGGACGAAGTGCCGTTCGGCGCCAAGACCGGTGTGAATGAGCCGACGGAACCGGAGCTGTAGTCATATTCGTAGAAATAGGTTGGCGTTGGGAAGGTGTGGTTATTTGTCCCAACCACAAATGGCGTTGGCGACAGCGCGCACAGAATCTTTCCGTTTTTCATCATCGCCGCGGGTGCGTCCGGCGCTCCCAGCCCATTTGGCAGGCTGCTGGATGTAAACCAATTACCGGCATTGGTTGTCCCGCTTGCCGAGTACAATGCGAAGTAAGGAGTGCTGCCTATAAAGATGGCGTTCCCATTGGGCAGAAGGAAGGCGGGGCCCAATTCACTCCCCACTGGATCATATAATTCAACCGGCACGTTTCCGTCGTTTTGCCATGAATTAAGCGACGGAATATACCGTTCGGAATTTTGCCCAAATGGATCAATGGTCAAAATGCTTTCGTCTTTCAACTTGACCCAGCTCGCTTCGTTTTGGTCGTCGCCCCGATATAATGGGGGGCCTACCTCCCAATTTCCTGCTGAGGTGTTCCAGATCATAGTTCCGCCGAATCCGGCCACGGAACTGGGGTCCTTGGGGCCGATCAGGACATTGCCGTCGGGCAATATCTCGGAGATGGCGTCCTCAAACCCGACCACTCCTGGCGTATTGGGGCACACGGTCCAGATATCGGTGAAGGGATTGTAAACCTCGCCGTTTGTCCCACCTCCGTTGGTGCTGTATTCGGCGCCTGCGACAAAAATGTTGCCGTTTTGAAGGATTTGAGAGGCGAAAAACTTCCGTGAATAGTGCATTGGACTGATGGTGTTGGTCCAAATCCCATTCGTGTAACCGCCTGTGCCATCGGGAATTAGCCGCTCCCAGACGGGACTGTCGCCGTTCGTATTGTTGGCGACCTCCTGGGCCATCACCGTGCCGTCGGACAGCAAGCGCATGGGGCCGATCGCATTAAGCGCCTGATTTTGCAACTTTATCCAGCCCGCGGCATTTGTGGCAGGCGCCGCCATTAATCCGCACGCGATTAACAATCCCCAGCAGCGATAATGTTTGGTTTTCAACGTTGGCTCCAGTATCCATCCATGTAAGAAGGAATTCTGATCAGGTATTACAGAGTTTGTTCTTTTTGGCGGCCGTCGGGGGTATTTTAAGTGGGAAATCTGGCTTTACATGTCGTGGAATCTCTGCAAAAACCCGGCATGGGCGCGTGGTTTGAATCCATCCTAATAAAAACGGAAGACGCCGAGATGGTTGAAAGGACGTTGCGTGGTATCGCGAAGGCGTCAGACTGTAAATTCCTGGTTGGCCCGGCGTTGGATGGTTGGACCAGTATTTTCCCCAGTGAATCTCACGAGATTTCCGACGAGATCGGGCCGGCGCTTGCGGTTGATCTGTTTCACCTGCTCGTCCATGACGATGATGCCTTTATTTATTATTTTTATCGCGGCGGCCGATTGATGGACCATTACATTTCCTGGCCGGATTACTTCGATGAAATTTCTGAGCGGGAGACGTTGGAAACGCGGGGGAAACCGGAAGTGTTTCGGGATCTGCTTCCGCAATCGGAATCCTTCAGCAAATTGAAAGCGCTGCTCGCCGAGGAAAAATTTGTATTTGAGAACGAACGGATGTCGAGGTTTGTCGATCTGATGGGATTGAAGAACGCCGTGGGCGGCTATAAATATCTTCAAGCCGGCGAAATGGATGACATCGAAGAATGGGACAAATTCATTCACATCGAAGGACAACCGGATACGGCGGAACATTTCAACAAACGCGGCGAGAAACGGCATGCTTTAAACCGACTTGATGATGCGCTGGGGGATTTTGACGAGGCAATAAAACTCAACCCCAGTTTTGCGGCGGCTTACAATAATCGCGGACTGGCGAAAAAGTCCAAAAGCGATGAGGCCCAGAAATTGGCCGAGGCGCTGGTGCGCGCCGTAAAAGTCAATCTGACGTTTGCGGAGGCTTATAAGAACCGGGATTTCGCAAAAGAATCCAAAGACAACCTGAGCGGCGCGTTGGAAGATTTCAGCAGGGCGATTGAACTGAGACCGGACTGGGTTGAACCTTATGCAAACCGGGCCGGCATCCGCAAGACCCAGGATGATTCGAGAGGCGAGCTGGCGGATTACAATAGAATCATCCAGCTCGGGGCTGCTTCGGCAACGATTTATAACTCTCGCGGCGAGACGAAGCGGAAGTTGGGCGATCTGGCGGGCGCGCTGGGGGATTATGAGAAGGCCGTTGAATTGGATCCGACGTTCGCCGCGGCATACAATAACCGCGC
>DATAXU010000179.1:0-9819 GCA_036272955.1 Verrucomicrobiia bacterium | reverse complement strand
AAGACGGGAATGGGCGGAGTCCGTGTTGATGCCGGGCCCTGGCAAAATTGCGACAAACCGCATTCGCTGTCTCTTCCCCCGGATCGAATTGACATCCCACCCGTTTCTGTCAAACTCGCCCCGTTGTCATTGTTCCAGGTTTTTGGCTGTAAACCTCCAATTTTGACAACCCGGCGGCCCTTCAACAATTCACAGTCAAAACGGAAAACCTATGAAAAGTGCCTTAATCGCTCTTGCCTCCAGAATGGATTTCTTATCTCTTGGCTTCCGATAGATGGATTTATCCTTATGAGAATATTTCGACGTTCAGGAATTGTCTTAATTAAGGCTGTGAAGTCATCCTGGCTTTTGTCCTTTTTCTCGGCAGGCGTCCTCTTTTTAAGTGCCGGCATCGTTCGGGCCCAATTAATTGATGTTCATTTTAATAACGACGATTACGGAGCGGGTTATGGAGGTCCCAGTACCGGTCCAGACATGTCAGGGGCGGCGGTTCTGGGCGTGACAGGTGACCAGTGGAATAACATAGATGTCTCCAGCGGCACCGGAATTTCTCTCATCTATGCCAGCGGCGGCAACTCGCCGGCCACGATCACATTCACATCCGTGGGTGGATATGACGTCAACGCTTTTGACGGTTCTACTCCTTTTGCCGGCACCCCCTACGATGCCCTGATGGAGTGTTATCTCTACAGCGCCGGCGTCCCACAAACCATTACCCTCTCGGGTCTTACGGCAAACTCGATCTATAACCTGGTTCTGTTTAATGCCGCGGATGTTCCCGCCGCGGGCCGTACAAGCTATTTTACGGTCAATGGCAACACCCAGACCAGCACATGGAACGGCTCGAGCAGCACATTAATCGCCGGCATTGATTATGTGGAATTTCCGTCAGCCTCGTCGGACGCTTCGGGAAACATGGTCATTACCTGGGCTGGAAACGGCAGTTTGGAAGGCGATATTAATGGGTTCCAAATCCAATTTGTCCAGGGGCCCCCGCCGACGATCACCACCCTGCCGGCAACGGCCGCCGTGAACAGCAATGCCACACTCAACGCCACCCTCAATCTCAATACCCTGGCCGTCTCGGTCTGGTTCCAGTGGGGCCTCACCAACAACCCTTACAGCAGCCAGACGACACCAGTGATCGTGGCCGGTGGCATTACCAACTCTGTGCTCGCCTTCAGCAACAACGTGACCGGCCTCACGCCGGGCCTCATATACCATTGCCGCGCGGTCGCCACCAATGTGGATGGCCTGGCCAATGGAGACGACGTGCTCTTCGGCTCCCCTCCGGTGGTGACACTCTTCGGGGCGGCGTCCATCACCAATGAATGTCATACCGTCTTCACCGATCCCGGTGCCACCAATACCCTTGGCCTGCCCGTGATCGAGACCGGCCGGGTCTATACCAATGATCCCAACATTTACCAACTCACCTACACCACCGCCACCAATTCGCTCGGTCTGGCTGGCGCTGCCATCCGCCTCGTGACCGTGGTGGACACCACTCCCCCGGTCATCACCATGCTTGGGGCAAATCCCCTGGTCATTCTGACCGGCACGCCTTTCGTGGATCCGGGCGCCACCGCCCTGGATGCCTGCGGCGGCAGCTTCCTTGTGACCGCCAGTAACAACATCAACCCCGCCGTCGCTGGCGGTTACGTCGTCACTTATTCTTCCACCGATGATTACAACAACACGGCCACGGTCGAGCGGACGGTGGTGGTGAGAAGACCCCAACTGACTTTTGTCACGACCACCAACGACAATGGGGACGGCTCCCTGCGGCAGGCCATTGCCAATTCCTACTCCGGCGACACCATTCAATTTGCCACCAACCTGTCCGGCTCAACGATCCTGCTCACCAGCGGTCAATTGACCTTGAGCAACAGTTTCGTGGGCAACTATCTCTTGACCAACAGTCTCACCATTGATGCCTCGGCTCTCTCCGCCGGCATCGCCATTGATGGCAACGGAACTTCGCGCGTATTTGAAGTGACCAACGATGCAACCGTCACGCTCAACTCGCTCACCATCTCCAACGGGGAAGCCAACAACAGCCTGACTTTCGGGGGTGGCGGCATTCTCAACTTCGGCGCCTTGACCCTTGCCAACTGCACGCTCGCTGGAAACCATGCGGATTACGTCAGCAACTCTTTTTCCAGCGACGGCGGCGGTGGCATTTATAATTCCGGCACGCTGACGCTCGTCAACTGCACGCTTGCTGGAAACCATGCGGATTACGGTAACGACGGAGCTTACCCCGGCGGCGGCGGCGGCATTTTTAACAGCCCATACCGCACGGTGACACTCAACCAATGCACCCTGACCGGAAATCAGGCGGACTACGGCGCGCCGACGGGCGGCGGCATTTTTAATTCCGGCACGGTGACATTGAACCAATGCATCCTGTCCGGGAATCATGCGGACCACGGTCTTACCAACGAATACTACTCCGGGCGTGGCGGGGGTGGCATTTACAATTCCGGCACGCTGACGGTGAACCAATCCACGCTCGATGGAAACCATGCCGATTACGGCGGCGAGCTGCCAGTGGATACATCTCAAGGGGACTCCGGCGGCGGCGGCATTTGCAATGACACATTTGCCAACTTGACGTTGAACGAATGCACCTTGGCTGGAAATCACGCGGACAACAATCCCTACGGCGGCGGCGGCGGCATCGCCAACTTCGGCACCAACACGCTGAACCAATGCACGCTGACCGGCAATCATGCCGATACCAACCTCGATGGCGGCGGCGGCGCCATTTTCAGTTACGACGCAACCCTGACGGTGAACCAGAGCACCCTGACCGGGAATCTTGCGCAAGGCTCTGGACCCAACCCCGAATTCGGCGGCGGCGGCATTTGTGATATTCACGACCAGTATGATCCTCAAGCGGGTTTGGCGACGATTTACAACTCCATCGTCGCTGGCAACGACGCCATCGCGGGTTCCGGGCCGGACATTTATAGCAATTCCACCAACTTCTTCTTGCGGGGCGCGGATATCGTCGATCAATTGATCGGCATCGACCCCGGCGCCACGCTCATCAATGCCGCCCCCCTGCTCGCGCCGCTCGGCAACTACGGCGGCCCCACGCAGACCATGCCGCCGCTGCCCGGCTCACCCGCCGTGGACGCCTGCGACGATACCGTGTTCACCACCGACCAGCGTGGCTTTCCACGTGTCCTCGACCTCACTCCCGACATCGGCTCTGTCGAAGGTGTTTACAACACCAATGGCCCGGGCATATTGACCGGCATGACGCGCCTGGGCGGCGGCGCAACGTGGTTCATGTTCACCAACTACACGGACGCATCCTCCACCGTGCTGGCCGGCACCAACCTGGCCCTGCCATTGAACTTATGGACCGACCTCGGCCCCGCCGTGGAATCGCCCATCGGTTCCGGTCAGTATCAATTCACCGACCCCCAAGCCACAAACCTCCCGCAACGCTTTTACCGCGTCCGGGTGCCTTAGACCGAAGCGACGGCCGTTTCAAAGCCCACGACCCTCCGCGCCTTCTTCGCCCCGTCACCATCGGCCAATAACCGCCAGACACGGATTATCACCGTCATAAAATCCAACCATTGGATTTTTAGACGAATTTATGCGCTTTTCCCACTTAACCGGTTCTGGGCTTAAACTATTGGGCTTGAAAATCGGATAAATTCCCGCACCCTCCCATGACATCATGAAACTTCCGCGATTTGCCTGGCTCTGCCTTTTCGCTCTTGGGCTTGCCACCAATTCCATCGCCACCGAACCGCCCTACATCCCGGAATCCAGTCTGCGCGCCGCCACCAATTATCTCGGCGTCTGGATGTGGGACAAAATCACCAAGGACAAACAAACCTGCCATTTCTGGAAACGCTTCGACATCCCCAAAGGCTCCCCCGTCGAACACGCCCAACTCCGCATCGCCGCCGACAACGCCTACACCCTCTTCCTCGACGGCCGCGAATTGGGCAAAGGCAGCGATTGGCGCACCGTGACCGTCTATGACCTTACCCACCTCCTTCCCCCCGGCGCGCACGTCCTGGGCATCGAAGGTTTCAACGACAACGACAAAGCCGGCGTCATCATGGGCTTGCATGTCAGCCTCGCAAACGGCCAAACCGTCAACGTCGCCTCCGACAAAACCTGGCGCATCGTCCCCTTGGATTATGGCCGCTGGAAAACAATCCACAACGCATCGGATGACTGGCCCCTCGTCCACATCGTCGGTGCTCTCGGCGTGGACCCGTGGTGGAAGTACCCGACGCAATTTGTCAATCTGCCTCCCTTCTTCCCGGTGGTCGTCCATTTCTGGCAAACCGGCTGGTTTCAAATCGCCCTCCTCGCCGCGTGCGGATTGGGCGGCCTGACCTCCCTGTCCCTGATGATGCAGTTGGCCGTGCAATCCAAGGCCCAGCGCCTCTTGAGCCTGGAACGCGTCCGCATCGCTCGCGACATCCACGATGACCTCGGCACCCGCCTCACGCAATTATTGCTGACCGGTGAGGAGGCCCAAAGCAAACTCCCGCCCGAGTCCGAGATTCGCGATCAATTCGACCAGATGTGCGACGGCGCCCGCAACGTCCTCGGCGCCATCGACGAGGTGGTTTGGGTCGTCAATTCCCAACGCGACACCTTGAGCGACTTTGTTATTTACATCTGCAAATACGCCGAAGCGTTCCTCCGTTCCGCCCTCTTGCGTTGCAGGTTCGATATTCAAAACGAACTCCCCGACAATTCGCTCGACATGCCTTTCCGTCGCAATCTCCTCTTGACGGTCAAGGAAGCCTTGAGCAACGCCGTCAAACACTCCGACGCCACCGAGGTCGCCGTCAGCATCCGCTTGAAAGGCAAAGCCCTGATCGTCATCGTCGAGGACAATGGCCGCGGCTTCGATTCCCGCAATGTCAACCCCGCCCGCCACGGCCTCAAGAACATGACCGCCCGCATGCACGACCTCGGCGGATATTGCCGTGTCCAAAGTTCTCCCGGCGCGGGCTGCCAGATTGAATTCGAGATTCCATTGCCCTCCACGAGGCTCCATCCGGGCCGGCTATTTCGCCGCGCTTCCCCCTCGTCCTCTCGCTTGGCTGCTCCTTGGCGGCGACTGCGCGCCATCCTTTTCGGGGCCGGCTCCCTTAGCCCCCCCAATTGAGGGTATGGACTTTTTTCCTAACATCGTCAGCATTGCCTCGACAAGCTTGTATGAAACGCAATACTTCGATCATCCCAATCAAGCCCAGTACGCGCACGCCCTTGCGCGTCGTATTGGTGGAGGACGAAGTAAAAATTCGGCAGAGCTGGTCCCGCCTCATTGATTCGTTCCCCGATTTTAAATGTGTTTGCTCCTGTGAATCCGGCGAAGAGGCCCTGCGTGTCGTCCCTGAAATCCGCCCCGACGTGATCCTGATGGATGTCTTGCTTCCCGGCATTTCCGGCATCGAATGCACGATGCGCTTGAAGGAGCTTTTGCCTCAGACCCAAACCATTATTTTGACCGCCCTCGATGATGACAAATTGATCTTCCGCGCTCTCGAAGCCGGCGCCGACGGTTATTTGCTCAAGCGCACCAAACCCGCCGACATGCGTGCCGCCCTCCTCGACGTCCTTCATGGCGGCGCTCCGATGACCAGCGCCATCGCTCGCCGGGTCGTCGAATCCTTCCGCCGCAACTCCCAGGGCCGTCCGGGCGCCATCCTGCTCTCCCCGCGCGAGGAGGAATTACTCGATTTTCTCTCCAAAGGCTACTCGAACAAGGAAATAGCGGATCAAACCCAACTGAGCTTTGAAACCGTCCGCAGCTATCTCAAGCACATTTACGAGAAGATGCACGTTCGTTCCCGCACGGAAGCTGCCGTGCGATACGTTAATTCCAAATCTCTGTAAGATCCGCTACCCTCAAATGAGGGTATGGACGCCATGCGCGCCCATCCACTATAAACAGACGATTCCAGAGTGCTTTTGGTAAAGCGCTGTTGGCTCGTCATAACGGCGAGTGAAGACGTGAACAACGAAATCCAATATACTGAACAGAGAGACAAAGCCGCTGATTCGACGTTGACCCTGATTAAACGAGGCAGACATCAATTGGATCGCCTGGCGCACTTCGTGTCCCGCCAACGGCAACGCGTCGCAGTGGATGAACTTTCCAATCCCAGTCCTTGAAAGTCAAACCTCCTATTCACAAAAAACACTCAACTATGAAATCGACTACCATAGTGCCCAAATTCCTTCGCAAAGCATCTATTGCCGCCGGCGCATTGGCCGTGGCGATTTCCACCCACGCCGGCCTGCAAATTCCCTATACACCCAACGCCGATACGTTGCATCTGTGGCATTTGAATGATCCGGCGAACCAGTTGTATGCGCACGATTCCGGTGTCATCCCGATGACACTTACTAATCTGGGGATTTTCGGCCCCACCAACGTTTCTCCGTTTGGCCCCGCCGATGGCACTGTGGTGCCGTTGCCGCTGACGGGTTACACCAACTGCAACTTCGGCTGCAACTTAGGCCTTCCGGTGTTGAATACTTTGTTGGGCACCTGTTTTATAAGCTCCAATTTGTCTCTGGTTAGCCCCGGTTCGTGCTCTGCTTCTCTCCTGGGCAATATCGAAGACACAGGCCTCACCAATTATTGCAACGCCACCACTGGCGCATTTACGTGGGAAATGCTGATCAAATTAAACCTGTCTTACGGGGCCGGGGCACCCGATATTTATTTCATCAACGGAGATAATGGCGCTACCGAGAGAGGATGGCAATGGCGTCTCGATACCGGGTCCCAGCCACAAATGGAATTGAACGGGATCAACGTGAGCGGCAGCGATTTCAAACCGAATATTCCGGTGTCAGGACCCGACGCCATCGCCACCAACGCGTGGTACCATATCGCGATTACTTTTACCGGAACCAGCCCCACCAACGCCGATACGCCAAATGTCACCACGATGTATTGGACGCTGCTGGATCCCGCGCGCACGAATGTCGATGCCATAGGCAGTTTTACAAACACCGGAGGAATCCTCGGCTCCGGCACCCCCACCTTTTGCATTGGCCAGGACGCCCGGTATGTCGATGCGGGGCCGCTGCCTCAATCTCTCGTCGGTAAGGCCGCCTTGACTCCCGCCAATTGTCCTGCAACGGGCGATGCGCTTGACTTTGCCAACAACATAATACCAGCCCCGGGCGGCATGGCGGAAGCTCGTATCACGGATCTTTGTCTCGGACCTAGTCAGATGGTCATGGGCCCCGGCGGCGGGCCTTTTACCCCTGTAGTCATCTCACCGCTCAATCCCAAGAGCGTGTTGGTAGGCTATGGCCAGCCTTTGAGCATCCCAGCGCTGGTGTCCGCCAATCCAACTGCCAGCTACCAGTGGTATCAAGGCGGCACCGCTCCCGTCGATAGTTTGCCAGGCCAAACCAATATCGCGTTGTCTATTGCCGATGTCACCTTTGCCAACGGCGGCGCCTATTACATGATCGCCTCTAACACTCTTGGAGCGGCCACGACGGCCGTGACACAGGTGACGATTGGGGCTGTTGCCAGCGAACTTTTCTCCACAGGGGTGGACACCAACGGTCAATTGATTGGATCCCCGGCAAATATTCCAGATCCGCATTACACATTAATCCAAAGTGATGATCCGGGGTATCTTGGGCCGGACGCAATGGTTTTCGACACGAACGCGTGTCCGATTTGCGCGGGTGGAGCCTACACGTCTCTCGACGGCATCTCGATCTGGATCGGGCCTACTGGCAACTCGGGGGGAGGCGCCCCGGCTGACCCAAAGGGTCTTTACACCTACCGGACCGAATTCGTCCTGGACCAGGTCGATCCGAACACCGCGACATTGTCAATCAATACTGGAGCTTCCGACGGCGAGATTGTCAGCGCTTTCGTCAACGGTATTGCCGTCGGTCCTGTTCCGGCGGCGGCCGTTCCAGGCTACACGCTGTATTCGTGGCTGCAAACAACCATTACCAATAAAGGAATCTTCGTACAGGGCATAAACACACTGGACCTGGTTCTCAATTCAGGCTTGGGCCAGGTCAATGGCGGCGAGGCGAGCTTTAGGATGGAACCATTCCTCGTCGGGCAAGCGAACGCCAATGGCACTCCGGTCATCCTTCAGCAACCGGTCAGCCTGACCATTCGCGACGCCGGTCAAACAAGCACGACCAGTCAAGCAACTTTCTCGGTGGTCGCGACCAGCAGACCCCCGTTGACTTATCAGTGGTGGGCCGATGGTTCTCCGATTGCCAATGCCACCAACCGCACGCTCACCTATTTCAATCCAACCGTCGGCGCCCAGGGGACCAATTTTTATGTCGAGGTCACCGGTCCGTCCGGTTCTGTCAGCAGTTCGAACGCGATGCTGACGCTCGTTGACACAAATGCGCTCCCTGTCGCTCCGAATTACACGTTTTATGTTTACACCAACGCGAGCCAATCGCTGACCCTCAACCAAAACCTGACCATTGATATCTCCATGCTCCTGGCCAATGCCGGCGATCCCATTGCAGGCATTCCCGTTCCGGGCAAGGCTGGCGATGCCATGCCCGACGGCGATGCATTGACCCTCAGTGTTGACGGCAGCAGCACGAATGGCGTCCCGCTCAGTTCGCCCACTTTCGACACGCTCTATGTTTATAACCCGTCGTCCGCAGCCGTTCCCGGCGCGCCGGATGAATTCAATTATTACATCAGCGACGCCTTCGGCGAGACCGCCATAGGCCAGGTTCGTATTCTCATTGCCTCAGGCGGGCCGCCCGCGGCCGCCGTGCAAACGGGTAACACGATCGCCATCAGCGGTTCCGGCGGCACCCCCTCGGGCGCCTTCACCCTGCTTTATACGACAAATCTCCTCGCGCCGCTCTCGGCCTGGAAGACCAACGCCTCCGGCACCTTCGACGTGTACGGGAACTACTCCGTCAATCTGCCGATCAATTCCAAGACCAACACCATATACACCGTTCTCCGGTGGGGTGGGGCGTCCGCCGCAATCCAGGTTCCGCCATTCGCGGTCGAAAAATAAGAGTGACTGTGCAGGTTCTTCATATGTATTCGTTAGCGTGCAAGACAACAAAGCGGGCCTTCACGCTCATTGAGTTGCTCGTGGTTATCGCGATCATCGCCATCCTGGCAGCCATGCTGCTGCCGGGATTGGCCCGCTCCAAGCAGGAGGCCCAAAAAACCGACTGCCTCAACAACCTCAAACAACTCCAGCTTTGTTATATCCTCTACTATGGGGATTACAACGGACGCCTCGTCCCCAATGACGCAACCTCCACCGCCGAAGATGCGGATTCCTGGATGATGGGCAACGCCCGCACCATGACTAATATCACCAACATCACCTCCGGCTACCTCTACCCGTACAACAAGTCCTATCACATCTACGTCTGCCCCTCCGAAACGGCCCTGGCCATGAGCACCGACACTGGGAGCATCCCGGCTTCCCCGGCGACGCCTCGCCTCCTGAGCTATTCGATGGACTACAATCTCGGAAGCTTGAACGCCAACTACACCGCCGAAAACATCACCATCGACCGTCAATTGCTCTATCCCGGCCCAGCCCAGCAATCCGTTTTCTGGCATGAAGATGCGCGAAGCATTGACAACGGCGCTTATGGCATCTGGCCCTGGGGCAACGATAACTGGTGGAACATTCCCACCAGCATTCACAACAAAGGATGTTGCATGTCCTTCTTTGACGGCCACGTCGAGTATTGGCAATGGCACGGCACCGTCGTCCTTGCCGCCGCCATCCCGGCCAACGGGTACTTTGTGAACTACCCCGCCATTACCGTCCC
>DATAXU010000178.1:0-6791 GCA_036272955.1 Verrucomicrobiia bacterium | reverse complement strand
GTGGAAAAATTCGACACCATCGAAGACGTCCAGGAAAACGGCGCGACGATTGCCAGCGGGTTGAAGCCGGAACATTTGCCGGTGTTCGATTGCGCATTCAAAGCCTATCGCGGCAAACGCAGCATCAGCTACATGGCGCATCTGAAAATGATGGCCGCCGCCCAGCCCTTCATCAGCGGCGCAATTTCCAAGACCGTCAACCTTCCCCACGAATGCACCGTCGAAGACATCAAGGACGCTTACGTGCAAGCCTGGAAAATGGGGCTTAAATGCGTCGCCATTTATCGCGACGGTTCCAAGCGTTCGCAGCCGTTGAACACGCGCAAGAGCAGCGACGGCGAAACCGACAACACTGCGACGCGTCTCCAGGAACTGGAAGTGGAGCTTGAAAAATTGAAGGTCCTCACCGGTCACCCCGTGCGCCGCCGATTGCCCGATACCCGCACCGCCGTGACTCATAAATTCGACGTCGCGGGCCACGAAGGCTATTTGACGGTCGGATTATTCGAGGATGGCCAGCCCGGCGAGCTATTTATCACCATGGCCAAGGAGGGATCCACCATTGGGGGACTCATGGACTGCATTGGCACGCTGACGAGTCTGGCATTGCAGTACGGCGTGCCGCTTGAGGCGTTGTTGCGCAAATTCGCGCATCAACGCTTCGAGCCATCCGGCTACACCAAAAACCCGCAGATCCGCAATGCCTCGTCCATTATCGATTACGTCTTCCGGTGGCTGGCGCTGCAATTCATCCCCGGCTATGCCGAGTCCGCCATGGGCGTGCGCAATCAACCGGAGCTGGCCATGCCCGACCTGATGGACGAGCTAAAAAAAAAGATAAATCGGCCCGTACCGGATCTCCCCGTTTCTGAGGACACTGAAATCCTGCTTCAAGCCGAACGCGTCGCCGCAGCCAGCGGAGGTGGGAACGGCAATGGCAACGGACACGGGAACGGCCACTCCCACGCGCAATCGCCTGCCGCTGGTCGGGTCGTCACGAGTTTGAGCCAAAGTGTGGAGCATTTTCAACTGGATGCCCCGACATGTCCCAACTGCGGACACGTCGCCGTTCGCAATGGCGCCTGCTACAAATGCCTCAATTGCGGTGAGAGCCTCGGATGCTCGTAAGCATTTAGGGATGTCCCGGAAACAGGTAGCCGTTATATACAAAGTCGTAGTCAGGTCCGTTCGTCGGGCCGTTGAACGCTCCCATCGGGATGCCTCGGCCTGCCCTTTGTCCGGCGTTGATAATCCCTGAGTCCGTCCATTTGTGGAGTTCGCCGTGGCCGTCCGCAAAGCCCACAGTGCAAACATTAATGTGCCATGTCGCGGGCGGGCCTTCCCACGTAAACCCGCTGTTTCCGTTTTTTCTGTTCCATTGCACAACCCACGTTCCAACGTTGTAGCCTCGCCAGTCCGCGGCTTCCATCATGGAAAAAGTCCCGGACGGCTGGGAGATCGCCGACATCTTCGTGTACGTTGCCCCCGCGCCGAAGTAATTGTCATACGGCTCGCCGCCGATATTTTCCGTCCTGGAATAACTGTCATAGGCCCACCCGTTCGGCCCGTTGGTGGTCGGAATATTCAACACCCGCGTGTCCCCGGGGCAATGATACACCCCGATATTGTTGCAGTAAAAATACAGCGCATTGCTGGATTGCAAACCGGTGACAGCCGCCGCCAGCGCATCAGTCCCGTTGCTCCAATTCGGGCCGGGCTCCGGCCCCGCCCAAAACCCTCCCGCCGGATAAAACGTCTGCCCTGTCACGTAATCGGCCATCTGCACAACGCGATCCGAATTGTCCTGGGTGTACATGTGAAGGGCGGCGGCCAGTTGTTTTTGGTTGCCCAGGCATGCGGCGGCAGTCGCCTGTTGTTTGGCCTTCGTGATCGCCGGCAGGAGCAGCGCCGCCATGACGGCGATAATCGTAATGACAACCAGCAATTCGATCAGGTTAAACCCCGCGGCCGCGCCGTTGGAAGGCGCGTAAACGCCTCCACCATTTGGCGGCTGCAGCAAGGTTTTCATTTGACTTGAACGATACCACGCAACCCGCGTTTTTCCACTCCAAAGTTCTCCCCGGCTTAGGGAATCAGCGTCGCGCGATAATACTGACCGACCATCGAATTTGTCGGCAAATCCGTGTTCACCAAAACCGTCCCGGAATCGTCCGTAATATTAATTTGAGGCCCGGTCGTCCAGTGAAGCAGGTCAGGGCTTGAGTCAAGTGTAAAAGTCACGTCCGTATTGCCATCGGTTGTTCCCACTTCGAAATAGCATTGGCCGCCCGTGACGGAAAAATCGATAAACGTCAGCGGGCTGAGGTCCGGCACAATCTGGCTTCGCAAAATTGTTCCTTCCACCCCCGTCACCACAAGCTGCCCGTTCATGCTCGCGGCCCCGTAAAGGGACTGATCGGTGATGATCGGCGCGCTCGCCCATGTCGCGCCATTGGTGCTGGTCAGCAACGTTCCTAAATCGCCCACGACGAAATATTCGTTCGTGATGATCTCCACGTCATTGAGCCAATTCGTCGTCCCGCTGGCGCGCGAGGTCCAGTTGATCGCGTTGGAACTGGTCAAAATAGTCCCGTTCTCCCCGACCGCAACCAGTGTCCCATCGCAATTATGCACGCGAAAAAGCCAGTTGGTCGTGCCGGCGGCGCGCTTGGTCCACGTGATGCCGTCGAGGCTGGTCAGGATCGTTCCCGTGTTCCCCACGCACACCAGCGTGTTGGAAAAAAGCTCAATCCCGGAAAGGTAATTAGTCGTGCCGCTGGCGCGCAATTTCCAACTCGCCGGATTAGTCGGCGCGCCGCTGGAATAAATTACGCCCCCACCGCCGATGACATAAAAGTTGGTGTCCCAAACGAACGCCGTTTGAAGGTCGTCGGTCGTTTCGATCGCCGGCAAATTTTCCCATACAATCCCCAGGTCGCTAATCGTGTTGGTGGAAAGTGAGCCGTCGTCGTTGGTGGTGATCACGGTGAATTGATTGTTCGGGCTGAACGACATGCTGCCGCCCGATCCCACCGCCAGCAGCAGGTTGGTCGTGCCTCCGACGCCAAAAAACGTCGTGTTGGTCGAAGAAACGGAAAGCCCGTTAGTGACTTCCTCAATGGCCCACTCCACGCCGTCCAGGCTGGTCATGATTCGTGCGTTGTCCCCCACGGCCACATATAGCGAATTGGAAACATCGATGACCTGCCAAAGAAAATCCCGCGGCGAAAGGTCTCCCGGAAACCAATCGTAATCCCCACCAGAAACCAGCGTTCCTAAGATCAACATTCCGGACTGTCCCCCGGCATAGTAATCGTTGGTTTCTCCGTTCGCCGTGTAATAGGTCCAGTCCGGCGCCGGAAAGGTTGTGTTCAGCGAGTTGGTTTCCTCGCGCCACAAAAGATTGGTCGAGCTGGGATCATACAGCACCGTGCTGCCGCCCACCGCCAATCGCGACGAAGCCGTCCCCGCGGAGGAATAAAGCACATTGGTCCCCGTCCCTGTGAACGCCTTCCAATTCGTTCCGCTGTTGGTGCTGTAATACGCCGCTCCGTTTTCGCACACGGCCAAAAAGCTATTCGACGGAAAGCCATTGATGGGATCGGAATCGCTGATCCATTCAACGTCATTAATGTCAGCCGAAAGCCCCGCGATCTTTACCTGCGTCCAATTCGTCCCAGTCGAACCGTAAGCCAGGTAACCGCCCTCGCCCACAATGACAAATTTCCCGTTCCCATACGCTGCCGCCAGCAACCAATCCGATCCCACCCCCGGGGGAGTCGCGCGAAGCGTCCACGCCGCCCCGTTGGTGCTGGTATAAACCGCCGCGCTATCACCCACCGCCACGGCGAGATTGCTGGAGGCCGCGACGCCCACAAGCCAATTGGCCGTATTCAGGTTTGTATAAACGTAATTAAATCCGTCGTCGGAATAGACCACCGTGCCGTGTTCCCCTGTCAAAATAATTCGATCCCCCAAAAACCCGATGGCTTGCAGGGAATTGGTGGTTTGGCTCTCCTCGGGCGTCCAGAAGGACCAGTCCGAACTCGTATAAATCTGCCCGCTGTCGCACGCCTCCACGGCGATTCCCTCCGCCGAATAATACTTCATCGCAATGATGTCGTTGCCGTGCGGCATCGGGTTTGACCAATACCAATTCTGCGCGTGCGCCGCTTGGACGCAGACGAGCAAAGCAACAACAACGCGCAACACTGGCGACATGAGCTAAACGACCGCGGTTTCTGATACCGTGCCGGCCCCCGCTCCTTTCCGGGCCAGCAACAGGCAGAATACACTACCCAGCGGCGTGCTCTTTTTCAACTCCAGGCTCGCTCCGATTTGCGTCGCCAACTGCCGGCAAATTGCCAGCCCAATCCCTCCTCCGCCCGGCTTGGTTGATCGGCACGGCTGAAACAAAATGTCCAACACCTCCGCCGGCACTCCCGTCCCTTCGTCCGACACCGAAAACTCCGCACCCTCCTCGTTCGCCCGCATTTCCAGCCGGACAAATTTCCCCTTCGGCGTCGCTTCGATGGCATTCTGCGCCAGGTTTTCCAGGATCAACCGGATCAGGCTCGCGTCGCGATTGGATAAATTCGCCGCGCCGCTGACCACCGCCTCAAATTCAATTCCAGCCGCCCGCGCCGCGGGACCGATCCTGGCGCAAATGAGATCCCGCAATTCCGCCAGAGTTAGTTCGTAATGAACCCCCGCGTCCTGATCGCGCAGGATGCCCAGCACCTCATTGACCAAAGCCTGCATTCGTTGCGTCGAAGCCGCCGCGTGCTGCCAATCCGCCTCCCCGCCCGGCCCGCGATTGCGCTCCACCAGCGATTGCATCGCCGAGAGCGGATTGCGAAGCCCGTGAATCAGATGCGAAGCAATCGCCCCGACCGCATTCGTGCGCGCCGCCAGCGCCAACTCCTGGTTCGCCTCATACAGTCGGCGGTTGACGGTATCGATGCGCTCAAAAGCCAGCGACAGCACCAGCGCCAAAAAACCGCCCGCGATGACAAAAATCAACTGCCCTTGCCAAACCAAATGGCTGTCCAACTGCGCGAACGCCGCCGCCGTTGATTCCCCTTCCATCACGAATTGCGCCGCCCCGATCAGCACGCCTCTGTTGAACAGGGGAATGGTTGCTTCCAGCACTGGTTCCGGGGCAGGGGATTGGTCCAGTTGCCGAAGCAAATCCAACTCCCGAAAATCCTGATGCGGCTTAAAAGAGCTGAGCGGCTGGTGGTCCTGCAACTGCGCCAACGTGTCCGTCCCCAGCGTCGCCTCGGTGATGTACGACGGAAACGCATTAACGAACTGACCCTTGCCGTCGAACAGCCGGACCGCCATAACCCCCTTCAACCGGGAAACTTCGAGCACCTGGTCGAAGTAAGTTTCCGGCCGTCCCGCCGGCCCAGTGAACGTCCCCGCCTCCTGGTCCGCCTTCACCTGCATCCCCAAAACAGCCGCCAGGAACTGGGCATTGCGCTGCACAATTTCCTCCCGCATCCGCGCGCGCAAATAAAGCGTCGAGCACAAGACCGCCCCCGCCAGGACGAGCAAGGTCAGCCCGATGGCCAACCCCGCCACCGTCTTCCAGCGTCGTCCGCCTTTTTTAGCGTGTTGAGTCATGGTAACGGTTTTCAATCCAGACGTTCCATCGCTCCGTGATGTTACCTAAAACGCACTTGAATTCCACTTCAACCCGAATAAACGGAAAGACCCTCCTGGCGGGGTCAATTCACCCATTCAACATTTGACGGGCTTTATCCAGTCTGGCTGTTTTCAAGTTTTCTCTTCCCTGCTCTTCGTGACCTCGGTGATCTTCGTGGTGACCTTCCCGATCGCTACAGCAGGTGCATGTAACGCTTGATTGCCAGACCCACCGCCGATTCGCTTCGTGTTTAAGTTCCCCGCATTTTCGGTGTCGAATTTAAAACTCCAAATCCACCCCGGCGTCCGCCACATTCGCGTCGTAGCGGTCGGTCGGATCGTTGCAGAGCGAGGAGTCGTGTTCGTATTCGGCGAAGAGGCGCCAGTGTTTGGATAACACGCGCTCAATTCGCGCCCCGCACGTCACGATGTCCCGTTGCAGCTTCGGCGAACCGGGAACGGCCGCCGTCTGCCAGGGAAAGCTGAAACGCCAAAAATGCCCGTCAAGCTTGACGCTCCATCTCCCCGCCGTCCATGCCAGTTCTTCATCGAAGTTGTAATTGTAATAATCGTAGAAACCCGATCCGTTATCATCGTTGTAAATAAACGACGCGCCGGCTCGCGAACTACAATGCTTCTTGGGATCAAAATAATGCGTCCATCGAACTTGCGCCTGATGCTCCCACGTCCGCAACCCAGTGCCCGGAAGGTTCGTCCCCCCAATCGTGGCGTCCGTTTCGGAATCGTATATCAGCCGGTCCCCCTCGTAACTGACCGTCAAATTGTCCGCGCGGCCAAAATCGATCCCCAACGTCAGCCGCGCGCCCGCCAGCCAATAACTATAAAGCGGGGCGTCGAAAAATTGCCGGTTTAATCTCAGTTCCGCCTCGCTCCACAGGTTGCTCGTGAACTGGTCGCGAATCGACGGACGGAATGTGATGCTATTGCCTTCGGCGGGCACGGCCGCTTCCGTGCTCAACGCCCCCGCCTCGGTTGCGACGTTGAAGACCTGGTTTTGATAAAAATATTGCAACGGCAAAATCACTTCCCAATTCGAGCTGAGGTTCCATCGATATTCAGCGGCGGCGATGGCGTCGTCTTCATTGCCGATGGTGATGGGTTGGAGCGTGGTGAAAGACTCG
>DATAXU010000177.1:0-3253 GCA_036272955.1 Verrucomicrobiia bacterium | reverse complement strand
GCGGTCAGCATGGGGTTGCTGGGCGAAGAGGCGGCGGAGTTGAATGAGGCGTTCAACCATTGGATCGTCAGCGGGACGCCGTTTGTCACGGTCAAGGCGGGCATGTCGCTGGATGGGAAAATTGCGACGGCCAACGGGGAATCCAAGTGGATCACGGGGTTGATGGCCCGCGGTTACGGGATGAGATTGCGGGCGGGGGCGGATGCCATCCTTGTTGGCGTCAATACGATTGTGCAGGATAACCCAAGTCTGACGGTGCGTCTGACAGGATTTAAGGGGAAACGTTTGCGGCGGATTATACTTGATCCTCGGGCGCGAACGCCGTTGGAGGCGAAGGTTGTTTCGGACGCGGATGCGGCGATGACGACGATTGTAACGGCGAAATCCGCGCCGCGCGGGCGGGTACAGGCGCTTGCGAAGCGCGTGCGGATACTTCAAGCGCCGCCGCGAAACGGGGCCATTGATTTGCGCTGGCTGCTGCTCAAGCTGGGCGGGGAGGATGTGACCAATTTGCTGGTGGAGGGAGGCGGCGAAACGAATGCGTCTTTTTTGCACGCAGGGCTGGCGCATCGGATCGCTTTTTTTTACGCGCCGCTGGTTTTGGGCGGGGCGGATGCGCCTAAAGGAGTTGGCGGCAGAGGCGTGGCGCGGGTGCGGGAGGGTATCCGGCTGCGCGATGAGACGTGGAGACGGGTGGGATTGGATTTGTTATTGACGGCGCGTATTGAGTAATCGTTATGTTTACTGGAATTGTTGAAGTGACGGGGAAGATTGAAGGCATTAAGCCGACGAGCGGAGGAATCGAGCTACTCGTCAGCGCCAAGTTGGGTGGCGGGCCTACTAAGGAAGGCGAGAGCGTGGCGGTCAATGGGTGCTGTCTTACGGTCGAAAAAATCGGGGGGCGCGCGACGGGGAAATTGCTCCAGTTTGGCGTGTTGGAGGAGACTTGGCGACGGACTAACTTGCGGTTTGCGACGGTTGGGGCGTTGGTGAATTTGGAGCGGGCTTTGCGCGTCGGGGACCGGTTGGGGGGGCATTTTGTCAGCGGTCACATTGATAACGTTGGAAAAATCAGCCGATGGGAACAGGTGGGGAAAGATTACATCCTTGGAATTGCGGCGCCGGCGGATGTGATGCGGTACGTGGTTTTCAAGGGATCGATTGCGGTGGATGGGATCAGTCTGACTGTGGCGGCGGTGCGGCGGAGGAGTTTTGAGGTTTGGATCATTCCTCACACACGGGCGGTGACGGCGTTGAAGGAGCGAAAGACCGGGGATGCCGTAAATCTGGAAACCGATATGCTGGGCAAATTCGTCGAGCGTTTTGTCAAAGGGCAGTTAACGAAATGATTTTGGAGATCAGTGGGGTTTGATCTCGAGAACTCGCGAGGCGCTGACGTGGTGCTCGTTGCCGGCGACATCCTTGTAGGTGTATTGTTCGGAATCGTCGTTGAGAACGGGCTTAGTCACGTTGGTGATCCGAATTCCGTTGGTGAGGGCCATATCATAATGATGCGCACACCCCGCCAACAGCAGCACTATGACGAGCACCGGGAGAACCTTCTTCATGCTTCGAGAAATGCGCCTGTCGCCGGGGAATATCAAGGGGAATATTTTTCTGGAGCCAAAGGCTCGACCAGCAGTAGCGCCACCGCTTGGCGGGGGAGATCGATTTTCACGCTGGCTTTGCCGTTTTCAACCGGGATTTTTTCGGGCTTGTCAAACAGGGCGAGTTGGCCGGCTTTTTCCAAATCGGCAAATTGCTCGGCGGACAAGGGCCTTGGGGAACCCATGCGCAGCCATGCGGCGTAGGCGTTGCTGTGGTCGGCGTCAATACGATATTGCGTGAGCTTGGCGGGTCCGGTGGCGAAGGGCAAATTGCGAAGGGTTAATTCGACGTCGGCGGCGGGGCCGAGGAGGTCGTCGTCGTGGTAATGCCAAACCAAGACGGACAGTTGATTTTTGTCGAGGCTGGCGAGAGCAGAGACGTCCGCGGCTCCGCGGACGCCGGATTTGAGAATGGTTAGGGCGTCCAGGCCGGCGCTGCTTTGGACTGCGACGCGCTGGCCGCTCATTTTGCCGAACATGCGAAAGACGTTGAGCACGGGTAAATCAACGCCGGCGCTGGCAAGCTGACGGAATCCGGCGAACGGAGGCTGGTTCTCAAATTCAAAGGCCCAGGTCAATGCGCCCTGTAGATTGATGCCGTGGAGGGCGGCCAACTCGTATTCGCGAGGAAAACTGGCGGCGGTGTAGCTGGAGTACATCGTGCCGTTGCGATAGGCGTCGCGGGGTTCGCGGCAGGCGGCGCAACCTTCGGGGTCGGATTCGCCAATGACGACGGGCAGGTTTTTGAATAGCGGGAACGAGGCGATGACGGCAAAGGCGTCGTTCATATTTTTAAACTGGCTGGCCATTCCCATGCGAACATGGCCGTTGGTGAATTCGGGGGAGCCTTTGGCATGGAATGAAATGAAGTCCAGGGGCGAACCGAGTTGGCCGGTGGCGTAATTTGTGCCGCGCGCGCAATGCTGGAGGAATTCACGCAGGAACCTTCCGCCTGGTCCGCCGGCGGTTTCGGGGCCGCCGACGCGGGCAGTTGGGAGGGCGCGCCGGACGCCGTCCACCGCGAAATCGTAGAGCTTGAAATAATCGGCGTGCGAGCCGTGCCAATAACTGATGTTCGGCTCGTTCCAGACTTCCCAGTACCATTTTTCGACTTCGGCTTTGCCGTATTTTTGGACGCAGTGGGCGGCCCATTGGTGGGAGAGTTCGCCCCATTTGGTGTAATCTTTGGGAGGGTAGGATTGGCCGGCTTCGACGGGCGCGCGCTGATCGACCGGCGGGTTGTGGGGATAATTTTGCGGATGCGTCGTGAGGGCCTCCGGCATGAAACCAATTTCGACGTAGGGTTTGAGGCCGTAACGGAGGTAGGTGTCGAAAATCTCGTCGTTGATTGTCCAGTCGTAAATCGGATTGCCCGCGGCATCTTCTTTGTAGGCGCTGGTCGAACCCCATTTTAACGCATACGAACCATCGCCACTGGTGAGCAGATGATGCGCGCGGAAATAAACCTGCGGCTGGCCGAGATCACCGAGTTCTGACAACAATTCTTTACCGTCCTTCATGCAGGCGTAGTTCGGTTCGTCGGCGCCGAAAAAACGCCAGATGGGGGTCAAGTCTCCCAGCGGCCTCGCGGCGTCAACCGTGATGGCGACGGGGAATGAATTGTCGGCGGCCGCGGAATAAAGCGT
>DATAXU010000176.1:0-4579 GCA_036272955.1 Verrucomicrobiia bacterium | reverse complement strand
GGAATCAGGCCATGAACGTCCATTTTCGAAACATGCCCCGGCGTGATCGGGTTCAGGGATTCATCCATCTGCGTCGGGTCCACCGGCATGGTTGCGCCGTTCTGGTTGATCCAGCTTGTGGTTCCGAAATTCGCCGCGAAGTTGCCTTCGTTATACGCCGCGTAGGCCGAAGTGTTGTGGTTCGTCAACGAAGCCAGCGTCACATTGAAGCTGAGTCCAAACCCCGTCGTGGCCCGCGCCAGGAGGCAAAAACACAAGAGAATTGATAGGTCGGGTGTGCGTCGCATGGATCTTCCTCTGGCCCGTCATGATTCCCTGTTTCCCCAAGCTCTGCCATCGTATGTTTATACGGTGGTGGCGGCGGACCAGTGCGAAAATCAACCCAACCGACGCGGAATCACTTCGTTCCGCTGCTTCCGCCAGACGGATTGTCTATCGGCGCCCCGATCAAGTTCCCGTACTCCGTCCAACTCCCGTCATAATTCTTAACGTTGGAAATCCCCAGAAGATATTTCAACACAAACCAGGTGTGGCTGGAGCGCTCCCCAATGCGGCAATAAGCGATGCTCGCCTTGCCCGGGTCCACTCCTTTTTCCTGCACGTAAATCTTCGTCAATTCATCCGCCGACTTGAATGTCCCGTCCGCGTTGACCGCGGTTGACCACGGAATGCTCTTGGCCCCTGGGATGTGCCCCGCGCGTTGCGCCGTTTCCGGCAGGTTCGGCGGCGCGATGATTTTACCCGTAAACTCATCCGCGCTCCGCACGTCCACCAAATTGCGATCCGCCTTGGCCGACGCCGTTAAAACCTCCGGCAGCAATGCGCGCAATTCAGAATTCACCTTCGAGACGGTATATTTGACTGGGGCTGCGGCCTTCACATCCTTCGTCAGCGGCGCGTCCGAATCATGGAGCCATTTGACCCGCCCCCCGTTCAAAAGCTGGACCTTCTCGTGCCCGTAAAGTTTAAAAAGCCAGAAGCCGTAAGCCGCGAACCAATTGTTGTTGTCCCCATAGAGCACAACCAGATCGTCGTTCGCAATCCCGGCCCCGCCCAGCAACTTCTCAAACGCCTCCCGGCTGATGATGTCGCGGCTGACCTGATTCTGCAACTGTGTGCGCCAATTAAACGCGATCGCCCCCGGGATGTGCCCGGATTCATACGACGCCGTATCCACGTCGATCTCGACAAATTTAATTTTCGGCTGGTTGAGGTTGGCCTTCGCCCAGGCGATATCGACCAGTGTTTCCGGATGACTGTAATTGCTCATGGTTAATATTCTTTCTTGTTTTTCTATTAAGTTGTTGAAAAAAAGCCAAACCCTTCCGCTTCCAATTCCGGGTGATGTTTCACCATGCTGGAAAGGTATTTGAAAATATTGTCGGGAAACATCATCACGCCCAGCCCCGTTTTCACTTTCGCCGCAATGTGCGTCGCCCCTTCCAAAATCAGCCCCGAACTCGGCCCCGCCAGTAATCCCTCCTTGCGGCTCAAATCCAGCGCGCGATCATACGCCAGTTCAAAATCGATTTCCAATATATCATCCACCACCGACGAATCGAACAGTTTGGAAACGTGCAATTGTGAAATGTTCCGCAGCCCCGGCACGTCATGGCCTTCGCTCGGCGCCACTCCGATCACCTGGATGGCCGGGTTCTTCGACTTCAAAAATCGCCCCGTTCCCGTCAACGTCCCGCACGTGCCCATCGCCGCGAAAAAATGCGTGATTCGCCCCTCGGTCTGTTTCCATATCTCGACGCCGGTCGTCTCCATGTGCGCCCGGACGTTCTCCTCGTTCTCATATTGATTTGGCAAAGAATATTCCTGGGGCGAAGCCTTCGCATGGCTCTTCGCGCGGTTAATGGAACCATCCCCCAAACCGGGCGCCGGGCAAACATCATCATTGAGGACCTCCAGGTCCGCCCCCGCGATCTTCAGCAAAATTTTCTTCTCCTTCGGAATTCGCCCCGGAACAATCGCCCGCAGCTTATACCCCCGCGCGCTCGCCAGCGACGCCAGCGACAGCCCCGTATTGCCCGAAGTCGGCTCCACAACATTATGCCCCGGCCCCACCTTCCCCTCCGCCTCCAACCGCATCAACATCGCCCAAGCCGCCCGGTCCTTGACCGACCCAAACGGATTGAACCATTCCAGCTTCGCGTAAAGCAGAAAATCCGGCGCCGGATTCAACTTGCGGATTCGCACCAGCGGAGTCGGATTGGACTCCGACGGCAGCATTTCAAACACATCCTCATAGACTCGGTTCGCCTGGTTCAGACTCATATCAAACGTATGTCCATCATTCCGATAGACATCATCAAGTAGCAACTTCTTTTTATTGTTGGAGCCGAAAATACCGTTGACTGTCCGTGAAGTAATTGGTGAATGGCCCGGAAACCACGCCCGGAACGTTAGTGTAAGGTCCGTTGACCGATTTCGCGGTTTGCAGATAGAAGTTTCCAGACCAATTGAAAAAGGCGGTGCCTCCGGTTTGACTGACCGTCATCGAACCCGGCGAAGGAAGCACCGAGATGAATCTCACCGCATCCGCATACCACCGCCCGGAGCTGAGTCCGCTTACCCACGTGAACGTCAGCACCGGGTCCGTAACGTTGGGGGTAATGGTGCCAATTGTTTCCCAGACGTTGTTGGTCTTCGCCCCGGTGCCGCTGGAAAACGCGGCCGTGGTCGCGGGCAAGGTCGAGGCGGAAACGCCGGTGACTCTCGGTTTGACGACAATGGCGGGAGTTTCGTCGTAACTCAAAGTGCTGCCGTTGTAACCCCACGTAACAGCGACGGAGTAGGTCAATCCCGCGACCAAGGTCGGCGTCACGGAAAACGCGGTGGTGGGAAAAACCGTGGTCGTAAAACGGCTGCTGCTGGAGGTGCAGCCCGGCGCGCTGCTCTTGGTGGCGGAGATGGTGCTGCTAAAACCGGTATATGAAAACGCCGGGTTATTGGCTCCTGCGGTGCTGTTGCCGGACCGGCTCTCCACCACATTCGTCATCTTGTAAACGGCCACATTGACAACCCGTATCGTGCCGTTGCTCGTCAGCGAACTTGTATCCCAACCCAGATACAGCCCCGGATTCGCCGGAGTGATCGCCGAAAAAGCGCCGCTGTAACTTGCCGCGTCGAATAGTTTAAACGTATTGCCCGCCGCGAACGACCCCGCTTGATTGTTCATCACCAGCGTTCCGCCGAAAGCAAGCTGGCTCATCCCCACCGCGCTTGCGGAAGAATTATCGCTCGCATCGACATTCATCACCGTCGTGCTTCCCGGCTGGAGAGTCACCACGTTCCTGATCGTCAAAGTGCTCAGCCCAATTCCCGGCGAAAAAGCGCCCCCGGTAGCGATCGTGACTGGTCCCGTTACGACGCCCTGCCCCGCCAATGTTCCCTGCCCGCTGACAGTAATGGCCGGCCCAACCACCCCGTTGGCCTCCAACATCCCGTTGGTTACGCTGATGCTGCCCGCACAGGAATTTGTCCCCGCCATCACCACGAGTCCATGCCCGGTGGTCACCAAATTGCCCGAACCAGAAATACTCCCGCTAACCACCAACGCAAGGTTCCCCGCCACACCCCACGTCTGGTTCGACCCCAACACGAGCGGCGCGGCAATCGTCCCATTGTTGACGGTCGAATAAAGGTCAATGCCCCCTTCGTTGACCGTCAGCGGGCCGCCGGAAAGCGACACCGGCGGAGTTTCCTGGATTGAGATGCTATGGACGACCGTATTCTGCGGGACGGTCACGCTCATATCCCCAACGCTCAGATAGTCGAAGACCACATCGCTCCCCGAGGTCGGAACCATGTTGGAAACCCAGTTGCCGCCATTGGTCCAATCGCCGGAAACGCCCCCCGTCCAAAAAACCATCGTCGTCGGAGCGTAGTAACGAATGTAATCCACCAACATTTCCGTCGTGCCCGCACCAAAGGCACCATACCCACCCGCGGGAACATTGCCGGCCCATCCGTTGCTGGCCACTTCCTCGCTAAACATGAAAACCTCCGTGCGATCCGAAAATCCCGCATTCGTCGTCCAAACCGGCGCGTCATCGTAATTGAAACTATAATTCGTCGTGGTCCAAAGGAATCCGTAACTATGAAAGCCCGTTCCCAGCCCCGAGCCAATCACCCCCGTCGTGGCCGTCTTCTCGCTGGTTGAATAGCCATCCCAGTGAACGCTCGTTTGGACGCCATAATCCACATTTGTCTCGTCTCCGACGGTAGTGAAACGATGTTCACAGACATCCACCTCGTCCCCCGATTCCGCCGGATTGCCAATATACTCCCCCTCCGTCGGCGATTGAAACCAGTAAGCCGACCATTCCCCCGGCGTATCAAAAAACTCGATGCTGGATTCAAAGTAACCAAACCGCGCATGAAACCGCCCCGCGCTGGAAATGATCCCACTATAATTCTGCCCGCCCGCGCTCCAAGTCTCAATAACGAGGTCCCCGTTGGTAACCGTCACGGCCTCCGTGGTATTTATGGCCCCCTGGCTCGGCCCGACCCAGCACCACCATTTCGAAGGATCGAGAGAAGTCCCATTAAATTCATCCCCCCAAACCTC
>DATAXU010000175.1:0-38035 GCA_036272955.1 Verrucomicrobiia bacterium | reverse complement strand
GGCGTGCATTGGCCGCAGCTTTCGTGCGCATAAAAATCCGCGATGTTCGCCAGCGCCGCCACAATGTCCGTCGTGTCGTCCATCACAATGATGGCGCCGGAGCCGGACATGCTGCCGGCCTGTTGGAGCGAATCGAAATCGTACGGGATATCCAGCATATCGACCTCGACCGGTGTCATCTGGCCGTCCGGTCCCTTGCGCTTCAATTTGAATTTCTCGCCCGCTTTAAAAACCTTGGCGGACGAACCGCCGGGGATTACCGCTTTGAGCTTGCGTCCGTCGCGAAGGCCGGCGCCGAAGTTTTCGTGAAAGATCAATTCGCCGAGCGTCGCCTTGCCGACCTCGACTTCGTAATAGCCGGGTTTTTTGACATGGCCGCTGACGCTGACAATGCGCGTGCCGGTATTGTTTGGCGTGCCGAGTTTCGCGTATTCGGACGCGCCCATTTGCAGGATGAGTTTGACGGCGGCGAGAGTCTCGACGTTGTTGACAATCGTGGGGCACATGTAAAGCCCGAGGACCGCTGGAAAATACGGGGGCTTGATGCGCGGGTAAGCGCGCTTGCCTTCGAGGGATTCGATCAAGCCGGTTTCCTCGCCGCAGATGTAAGCGCCGGCGCCGCGATGGATATGAATTTCAAGATCGAAACCGCGTCCAAGAATATTTTTGCCGAGGAAATTTTTGGCGCGTGCTTCCGCGAGGGCGCGATTGAGGATCTTCGCCCCGTCGGTCATTTCGCCGCGGATATATATATATGCGAGATGAACATCGTTGGCGAAGCAGGAGATGATCATCCCTTCCAGCAACAGATGCGGGTCCTTGTACATGATCTGTCGGTCCTTGAAGGTGCCCGGCTCCGATTCGTCCGCATTGCAAATGAGGTAGATTGGCTTGCCGCTTTTGCGATCGACAAACGACCATTTCAACCCGCACGAAAAACCCGCGCCGCCGCGACCGCGCAGCCCGGAGATTTTCACCTCTTCGCGGAGTTGCTCCTGGGTGGACATTTTTTTGCCGTCGGGAAGGTCTTTGACCGGAAGGGCCAGGGCCTTTTTCAAGACCTCGTAACCGCCGTTGCGCAAATAGCAATCGATGTCCGGGGTGTAACCCGGCTGATCGACGTTTTTTAAAATGAGCCGATATTGTTGCGGCATATCTTGACTCTGGCGTCAATTTCCCTACATTTTTGCACTAGCGCGCATGCCCGATGGTGTAACGGTAGCACAGCAGACTCTGGATCTGTTTGTCATGGTTCAAATCCATGTCGGGCAGCCAATTCATTTGCAGTTCCCCATGATTTCGTCAGCCTTCTGGCGGGTGACGCCTTCGTAAAAGGCATCATTGACCATCACGACCGGCGGGGTCCCGCAACTGGCGAGGCATTCGACAAATTCGACCGTGTATTTGCCGTCCGAAGTCGTTTGAGGCCCATGTTCGGCAACGTTCAAACCCAGTTTATTGCAGAAATGCTCGCGCAATTCGTGGCTTCCGCCAAGCGCGCAGCTCAACGTTCTGCAAACCTTGATCTGGTGTCTGCCGCCTTTCTCCTCACGAAACATCGGGTAGAATGTCACCAGTTCGTAAATATTGATCGGCTGGAGATCCAGTTTCCGGGCCGCCCATTCGACGGCTTCCGCTGAAATCCACCCCTCGTGTTCCTGGATCGCGTGAAGGACCATGAGCGAGGCGCTGCGTTTGACGGGATAATGCGTGATCAACTCGTCAATCTCAGCCTCTACGCTGCCTGGAATGGAAAAAGCCATATGATTAAAAGGAGGTCACCGGTCGCATTCTCCCATGACGAAATCCAGCGAGCCGAAAATCGCCACCGTGTCGCTCATCATGTGACCCGGCATCAGATGTGGCAGAATGCTGATATTCACAAATGACGGCGCGCGGATTTTCAGCCGGTTCGGCGTCCCGCCACCCTTGCTGTTGATGTAAAAGCCCAGTTCGCCCTTCGGGTTTTCGGCGCTGAAATAAACTTCGCCCGGCGGCGCGTTTACCCCCTCGGTCACGAGAATGAATTGATGGATCAATTCCTCCATGCTTGTCAACACTTTGAATTTCGAGGGGAGCGTGACTTTGCCATTGGCCACGTCGATCGGTTCCTTCGCAGTGTTGTCGGCACCCCCCGGGATTTTATCCAGGCACTGCGCGAGGATTCGCACGCTCTGGCGCATTTCTTCGATGCGCACCAAATAGCGGTCATAGGCATCCCCCGCCGAGCCGATGGGAATTTCAAATTCCAACTGGTCATAAACCATGTAGGGATGCGCCTTTCGCAGGTCGTATTCCATGCCGCTTCCACGGAGGTTGGGGCCGGTCAATCCATAGTCGATCGCCACGTCGAGCGGGATGATCCCAATGTCGCGCGTGCGGTCCACAAAAATCCTGTTTCTCGACAGAAGTTTTTCAGTTTCGTCGATATTGCGCACCACTTCGCCCAGGAATTTCCGGCATTGGGCGACCCAGCCGGGAGGCAGATCCCGCGCCAAACCGCCGATGCGCGTGTAACTCGTGGTGAAACGGGCGCCCGTGAGCGCTTCAATCAAATCGTAAATTTTCTCGCGCTCCGTGAACGTAAACAAGAAAACCGTCAACGCCCCGACGTCCATCGCAAAGGACCCCAGCCCGAGCAAATGCGCCGAAACCCGCGCCAGTTCGCAGCATATCACCCGGATGTATTGGCAGCGGACGGGAATCGCCTTGTCGATGCCGAGCAATTTTTCCACGGCCATCGCATACGCGACATTGTTTGAGAGCGGCGCCAGGTAGTCCAATCGATCCGTGTAAGGGATGAATTGGTTGTAAGTCATGTTCTCGGCGATTTTTTCGTCACCACGGTGCAAATAGCCGATATCGGGAACGGCCTTGGTGATGATTTCGCCGTCGAGTTCCAGCACGATCCGCAAGACGCCGTGAGTGGCGGGGTGGGAAGGCCCCATGTTCAGGATCATTTTCTCGCCGTGAATATCCTGCAACTCCTCCGCGGCCGCGGCGGAGCGGGCGGCGGCATCGCGAACTTGAATTTCCTGTGTTTCCCCCATGTTAATTCTTTGGCTCGTCTTTCTTAACCGGCCCCGGACCATGCGAGTGGCCGTGGGTTTCCTTGATGTCGTGCCGGCGTTCCAGGCGCGCGTTGAGTTCAACATCATCGGTTTCGGGCAAGCGGACGCGCGGTTCGCGGGCCGTGGAGCTGTTGCCGCCGGCGATTGTCACAAAGGGACCGCCATCCAGCGGCGCCGGTTTCGTGAACGCAACTTCGGGAACACTGCTCGGTTTTCCCGCCAGTGGAAAATCCTTGCGCAACGGATAGTAAGGATAGCCGTCCCACATCAAAATCCGCCGCAAATCGGGATGGTTGCGAAATATAATCCCCATCATGTCGAATATCTCGCGCTCGTGCCAATCGGCGGTGCGCCAAACGGCAGCCACCGTGGGCAGTTCGGACTTTTCCTCGCTGACATCGGTCTTGAGCCGAAATCCACAACGATGGCCGTAGCCGTAAAGATGATAAATGACCGTCCAGCGGGGGTCCGTCCCGTAATTATCGACGCTGGTGATGTCCACCAGGTAATCGCACTTCAATTGCTTCTTCGCGAAATCGCACACCTCGGCGATGCAATCCGCATCCGTGAGGCGGACGGTGATTTCGCCGCGAAATTCCACCGGCTCGGAGATCAGGTCTCCAAACCGTGCTTTCAACTGTTGCGCAAGTTCCCGTGCGGACATGGGGTCAATTCTTCGGCGGGCCGATCAGGCGACCTGCCTTTGCAGGGCAAGAAACGGCTCTTTGGCCACTTTGCCTTGCAGTTTAATCAATGCGTCGAGGAGCGCCTCGGGGCGCGGGGGACATCCGGCTACGTAAACATCGACAGGGATGATTCCATCCACCCCTTGCAGGACCGCGTAGCTGCGGTACATGCCGCCCGTCGAAGCGCAGGCGCCCATGGCGATGACCCATTTTGGTTCCGCCATCTGGTCGTAAATTCGCCGCACCGCGGTCGCCATCTTATAGGTGACTGTTCCCGCCACGATCATAACGTCGGATTGGCGCGGTGAAAAGCGCATGACTTCGGCCCCGAAGCGGGCGATGTCGAAACGGCTGGCGCCGGCGGCCATCAGTTCGATGGCGCAACAGGCCAGCCCCATAGGCATGGGCCAGAGTGAGTTTTTGCGGAACCAATTAATGGCGGAATCGAGGCGAGTGTGAACCACATCGCCTTCCACCTTCGAATTGTAGCCGATTTCTGTTTTGGTCTGCATGGTGCGTGTCCGAAACCTGCCGGTTCAATAAACATCCGAACCGAAGGGCGCGCAAGAACTTTGTGATTTTTTTCACAAGCTCCCTTTTTCCGGGGCGCCCGCCGCCCAGCGGCCGTCGATCATGCACGCGGAAACGTCGCTCCGGTGATGGACGGCGGCCTCCCAAGCCTCCGCCGTTTTGCCCGAAAAAGGGATGGCTGTCAAATCGGCAAAGGCCCCTTCAAATATTCCGCCAATGCTGTCCTGCATTCCCAACGCGCGCGCCCCGTTCGTTGTGGCCATCCGCACGATTAGTTCGGGCGCAACATCGGGAAAAAACGCCGCGAATGCGTCCATTTCGTCGAACATATTCAATCGCGCTTTGTCGCGCCGCCGTGGGGACATGCTGGCCATGCTGTCGGTGCCGAGGCAAATATTGATGCCGGCGGCGGAGAGTTCCTTGTGGCGGAATGGGGTGTGCTGAAAGTACGCGTGGCTTTGCGGGCAATGGACGACGCTCGATTTTGATTCAGCCAGCGCCTTGATGTCGTCGGCCTCAAGATAATTGGCGTGAATGGCGAGAAAGTTTTCCCCGAGCAAGCCGCAGCGGCGGATTTGTTGAACGGGAGTTGTGCCGCCGCAGTCGGACATGTCGCGCTGGCTTTTCAGCCAGTCAAACAACAGGCCGTTGCGCCCGGTGTACATCTGGAATTCCGCGATCGATTCCGCGACATGCATCGCCACCCGCCAGCCGCGAAGCCGCGCCAGGCGGGCCGTCTGCTTTAACAGGGCCGGCATGGTTGAGTAAAGCGCATGGGGGGAAACTCCGGCCAACGCCTTCACCGAGGAAAGCGCCCTGATTTTGACGGAGGCCTCCCGCAGAATTTCGGACGGTTTGCGTTTGCTTTTTACACCTGTCAATTCTAAAAATGAAAATGTCCGCAACGGTGTTGAAGCGGAAACTTCCGGGAGCAATTCGGGGACGGCTTCGATGTCCGCGACGGTGGTCGTGCCGGAGCGGGCGAGCATTTGCGCGCCGCGCAGCCATGCGGCGGCATACTCGGTGTAACTGGCCGCTGCCTTGAGGGCCAGCAGGCCCTTGATCCAATCGGGAAAGTGCTTCTGCGGAGGCAGTCCCATCATGTCGGTGTAATCGAGATGACAGTGGGCGTTGACCAATCCCGGAAGCAGGATCGAATTGCCCAGATCAACGACAGCCTGCCGGCTACCGTGGCCGGCATCCTGCCAGCGTCCAACGGAGGCGACGCGATTTGCGGAAATGGCGACGACCCCGTTCTCCACAGGATCACCGCGGATCGGCAAAACAATACGGGCGCGCACCAACATGGCGCGCCGTCTAACCCTCAGCCCCCGGGCGTGTTTCCTTGCTGCGCGAGCCGAGGGCGTGCTTCCTCGCTTTGTACTTATTATGGCGTTTGCGCAATTGCTGTTCGATCTTTTTCGTCACCAGGTCCATCGCCGCATAAAGGTCGCTCTCGCGATCTTCGGCAAAAATATCCGGGCCGGGCACAGCCAGTCGGATTGAGCAGGAAAACTGGCCTTCCTGTCCTTTGAGATGGCTGTGTTCCAAGGTGACCCGTGCGCTCGTTACAAAGCGGTCCAGGTGTTCCAATTTTTCGATTCGGGCAAGGATATGATCTTCAATGGCTTTTGTGAGGGTTACGTTGTGAGTCGAAAGAATGAACTTCATACCTAAACGTCGCTTATCTCCGTTCCAAAATCCAGCGACTAATTTCAATCTCGCAAATTCCTTTCCCGCCGCGGCAATTTGCGATTTAATCCGCCCGTGCCGACCAAAGTCATCGCTGTGGCAAATCAAAAAGGCGGCGTCGGGAAAACGACGACCACCATCAATCTTTCCGCCTGCCTGGCGCTGGTGGGACGGAGCGTCTTGTTGCTGGATTTGGATCCGCAGGCCAACGCCACCAGCGGCGTCGGACTGGAGAAGCTCGAAGGCGCCAGCGCCTACCGGCCCCTTTTGGGGGAGGGGAATCTCCTGGATAAAATCCGGCCCACCGCGTTCGAACGCCTGGAAATCATTCCCAGCGAAGTTGATATGTGCGGGGCGGAAGTCGAAATCGCCCGGGCCGAGGACCACTTGCAACGCCTCTCCCGGCTGTTGCGGCCAATCGCGGAAAGCGGGCGGTTCGATTTTATTTTGATTGACTGCCCGCCTTCGCTCGGGTTGTTGACGCTGAACGCGTTTGCGGCGTCCGATTACCTGCTGATTCCGCTGCAATGCGAGTATTTTGCGCTGGAAGGGATTTCGATGAGCCACAAAGTGCTGGGGCAGGTGCGCAACAGCGGCATCAACCCGCGGCTGGAGCTTCTGGGCGTGGTGATGACGATGTTCGACGCGCGGACCCGCCTTTCCGCGCAAGTGGTGGGGGAGGTCCGCCAACATTTCGGCGATCTTGTGTTTGACACCGTGATTCCGCGCACGACGCGCCTGGCCGAGGCCCCCAGTTTCGGCAAGCCGATCATTCACTACGATAAATACAGCCCCGGCTCGGCCGCGTATGAGGTGCTCGCCGGCGAATTGCTCCAGCGCCTCGAATCGGCGTAATTACCGGTCGCTCGAATCGTCTTCCCATTCCGGGTAAACCTCGGCGCTCAATTGGCCGCGGCGAATCAATTCCTGCAAGTCCCGGATAATGGTGCGGCGGGCGACGCTGAATTGCCGGGCGAGTTGCGAAATGTTTGGACGCGCCTTGGACTCGCCCACCAATTCGCGGATGCGATTCTGCCGCGCCAGGCGGTCGGTGGAACGGCTGAGCAACTCGAGCGCGTCCACGCGCTTGGAACGTTCGAGCGCCTCGAATTGCCGCACGGCCTCGTGCTGCCCGCATTCGGCAAGGGCCACTTCCACTGTGCGCTTCAATTCGTGGATGTCCACCGGTTTTGGCAGGCAATAATGGGCGCGGCGCGGCCCTTGCAGGGCCTTCATTTGCTGATGCACCTCCAGCGCGCCGGAGACAACGATAATGGGCACAAACGGAAGCAGTTCCTTGAATTCCGGCAAAAAATCCAGGCCCAATTCGCCGTCCGAAAGCACATGGTCGAGAATGAGCACGTCCGGCGGCTGGCGGGAAAGCTGGGCCAGGGCCTCGCTGCCGTTTGTGACGCGGGACAGTTTGTAAGTGGCCAGCGCTTCCTCGTAAATTTCAAACTGCAGGTCATCGTCCTCGATGATGAGTATGTGGGGTTCATTCATAACGCGGTGGAAGGTTTGGTTTGATCCGGCGCGGCGGCCGGGATAATCAGGCTGAAAACGCTGCCCTCGCCGACATTGGATTCCAATGCCAGCCCCGCCTCAATTTTTTTGGCCAGCTCATAAACAATGGAGAGGCCAAGCCCGGTGCCGCGCCGGGTGGAAAAGGCTTTGGTGGTGAAAAATGGCTCGAAAACGCGGGAGACGTTTTCCGAGGGGATGCCGCAGCCGAAATCGCGGACGGACACCGCGACGTACGCCGTTGCCGAGCCGGGTTGCAACGCCATGCCCGCGGGGAGCGTGCCTTGACGGGACGTGGCGATGACGATGCGTTTGCGGCCGTTCATCGATTCCGCGGCGTTGAAAATAAAGTTGAGCAGGATTTGCTGGACGAGGCTTGGCGACGCCCGGATGCGCGGCAAATCGGAGGCGCACTCGAAGCGCAATTCCACTTCGCGCAAAAACCGGTCGCCCAGGAGTTTCATGGTGTTGTCCACCACGGGATTCAATTCGCACGGCTCCCGCGCGTCATCGGAGCCGCGACTGAAACCGAGCATTGCCTGCACGACGCTGGAACCTTGATCGACCACCGTTTTGATCCGCCCGGTTCGCGTGCGAATTTTTTCTGCGTCGCCGAGGTTGTCCTCGATGATCTGGGCGGAGCCTTTGACGATGGAAAGAATGTTGTTGAAATCATGGGCGATGCCGGCCGCCAGCGTCCCCATCGCCCGCATTTTTTCGCTTTGGAGCAGTTCCTGGTTTGCCAGTTGCAACTCGCGGGTCCGATCGGCGACCTGTCGTTCCACCTGGGCGTAACTGAGAAGCAATTGCTGGTGCCGCTTGTAGGCCAGCATCGCGAAAAAGACCGCCACCGCCGCGCCCGCCGACGCAATCAACACGAGACGCTTCTCTTCGTACCAGGGGAGGACGACGGCGAACTCCAGGTGGGCGGAATCGGGATCGGTGTTCCCGGCGCGGTCCATCGCGCGCGCCTGGAAATAATGTTTTCCGGCGGGCAAATCGCTGAATGTGACGCGGGTGACGTCATCGAACGGCGACCATTCGCCTTCATCCAATCGGTGTGAATAAAGCAAACGCCGGCGCGGAGTGGCGTGCCATTTGTCATCGCCGCTGAAGGTGACGTTGATCGCGCCGTCTTCGGGAATGCTTTTTTCCTTGTCGCTCATTTTGGCGATAAAGGTTCGCGGCGGGTCCGAGTCGGCTTCGGGATGATACAGTTCAGGGCCGTCTGACGTCGCCGCCCAAATGCCGCCCCGCTGGTCTTCCGCCACGGAACGAACGACCTCGCCGCTCAAGCCTTCGTCTGGGCCGTTTTCGAGCCAGTTGCCACGGAAAAAGCGCTGGACGCCGCCGTCGGTGGCGATCCACACGCTTTCGTCCCGCGCACAAATCATGCTGTTGATGTGATTGACACCGCTGCGGACGGCGCTCCAGTTTTTTCCATCGAAGCTCCAGATTTTTTCGCGGGACGCGCACCAGATTTTTCCCGTCGGCAATTCCATGAGACGGCGCACGTCCCTGGGCGCGCCGGTGTCCGACGCCGGAAACACAGTCCATTTGTCGTGGCGCCAGGCGGTGCCGAAGTTCCCGCCCAACCAGATGTCGCCCGTTTCTGTCGTCAACCTGCAGGCGACCCTGCCATTGGTTCCGATGTCCGGGAGCGAGGGCAAAGGAGTGTTGACATTGGCCATCTCGGCCGCCGCGTCCAGGCTTGCCCTCGCTTTGAAATCCGGCTCGCCGGGACGCCACAGGGGCAACTGAAACCGGACCAGCCCCTCGGAGGTGGCCATGGAGCAGATTCCCCGCGAGTCCAGGGCGGCGTCAAAGTATTCGCGCGAGGATATTTCCCGGTTGGTGATCCATTCCGTCCCCCGACTTTCCAGCAACGCATTGGCCGTGGCCATCCAGTACGTATTGTCGGGGTCGCGCCATGCCATGCGGATTTTTTTAGTTCCGCGCGCCTCGATTTCCCATTGTGCGCCGTCAAAATGGGCCACGGCTCTGCCATCGTTGGAATCGGCCAGGGTCGTTATGCCGGTTTTGTCCGGCTCCGGCTTCTGGAAGTGTTGAAGTTGCAGCGAGGGTGGGGGAAGGAAATCGTCCGGTTTGCTGGCGGCGCTGAGGCTGCGCGTCGGGCCGGAAACGCGCGCCAGCCCGTATTGACCGGCGATCCATAAATCGTCCGCCGCGGAAACGGTCATGTCGATAAACGCGCCGATTTTTGTTTGACTCGATGCGAGCAAGGTCTGCACGCGCGGGCCTGCGGTATTTTCCACGTTGACCTCGACCAATCGGTTCGACAAAAGGCACAGAACAACGTTTTGCCGCACCGGACACAGGGGAAGTTTTCCCGACAAGACGCCGGACAACGTCCACGTTCCCTCTTTCATGGTCCACAGGCCGCGCGGGGAAATTGTCCAAAGCTGCCCCGCCGGGCTTTGATAGACCCGCAGCGCGGCGGGGTCGGGCAGCGCAAACGGCTTGGCGTCGTACCCGTCGAACACCCAAAAAGAAGAGGTCGCGGAACTCACCGCGAGGATATTTCCGTTTTCAGCGACCGTGAGCGAATTGAAGCCGGACTCCGGCAAGCCCTCCGCCTCCCGATAAACGCGCCAATGCCCCACCTGCTCGAAACCGCCCCTGGCCGAGAGCGCCACAAGGAGAGCCGGGAATAGGGCACACGCCTTCAATTTGCTCACGTTGTTATTATCTTTGAGACGAGGGGTAGTGCAACCAAAAGCACGGGTGTGCATCCAAACGCACACTTCCCCAAGCCCCCTTTGACGGGGTATTTAGAAGGGGATAATGCGTCTAACAGTCCCAAAAGGCCGCCGCCGGGCCGCAATGACTTTGATCGAGTTGCTTGTGGTCATCGCGATCATTGCGCTGCTGGCTTCCCTGTTGCTGCCCGTTTTGAGCAGCGCGAAGGCCAAGGGCAGACAGACGGCCTGCCTCGACAACGTCAAACAATTGCAACTGGCTTTTCAAATGTACGCGGCTGATAACGGCGGAAAATTGCCGCAGAATATCTCCCTTATTAACCTGCTCGAATTGCAGGTGACCAATAGTTGGGCTTACGGAAACATGAAAGACATCACCGAGGCAACCAACCAAAACCTAGTCAAGCTGGGCGAACTTTACCCTTACCTCATGGAAACCGCCGTCTATCATTGCCCGGCGGACACGACGACCGACGGCGGCCTTCCACGCGTGCGAAGCTATGCGATGAACTCGTGGATTGGCAGCGCCGAAATGGAGGCGGCCAATTACGAGGAAACGGGCTACCGCGTTTTTCTGAAGGAAAGCGACATCGCCGCCGTCGCGCCCGCTTCGCTTTTTGTTTTCATTGACGAACACGCCCTCACGCTTGCCGACGGCTGGTTTGAGGTGACGATGACCGATACCGAACCGTTTATTCGCCTGCCCGCGACGCGCCATCAAAACGCCTACAACCTGAGTTTTGCCGACGGCCATGCTGAAACCTACCACCTGCGCGCTCGCGCAAGCCAGATACCGGAAATTCAGTCGGACGCCTTTGTGGAAGCGGGGCAATTAAATATTACCGCGCAGAATCCCGACTGGATCAAACTCAAACAGGTCACGACGAGTCGCTGATTATTTGACTAAAAAAGTTCCGTCCTCGGATTGCAATTTGATGAACTCCGGCAATTTGTCCGCGCGCATGCGAAGGGCAATGGTGTGTTCACCCGCGTTCAGCGCCGTTGCGGCGGAACTTTCCTTTCCGTCAATGACAAGCGCAACACCGTCTGGCGGGGAAACGTTGAAATGGATGGGGCCGCCTTTGACGGTTCGAAATCGCGCCGCCGCCAGAATAACGCCGTCGGAGACGCCCGCCGCGTTCTCCAAATCCGCGCGCAACAACCGCCCGTCCACCAGCGAGTAGGCTTTGTGCCAGCTATTGCTGCCTTCGGGCGCGATTTTCCACAGGCGGGCAACGTCGCCCCTGGCCGCGTCGAACGGCCCCGGTTTGCCGAGTTCCGACAAAAAGCGGAACAGGTCCAACTGTTCCTGGTGGTTCAAATTGTCCGTCAAGCCCGAGGGCATCAGTGAACCGCCCGGTTTCCGGGAGACAATCTGGTCGCGCGGAATGGAGACGTCCTGGTCCGCGGCCGTGCGAAGGACCAATTCCTGGTCGTTTTCGCGCACGGGAATTCCCGCCGTCGCCTCGCCGTCCTTTGTGTCAATAAGAAATGCCTGGAAACCCTCCTTGATGTCCTTGTTCGGATACAAAACGGAATCGACCAAATAATCCTGCTGCGCGCTGGCGCCAATGGAAGTCAGGTCCGGCCCCACGTTGCCGCCCACACCGCCGATGGCGTGACAACTCAGGCAATTCTGTTGCGCCCGGCGAAAAATTCGTTCGCCCCGCGCCGCGTCGCCTTTCTTCGTGACGGCGTCGAGCAATCGCGCCATTTCTTTTTTCGTCAACTCCGTTGACCGGCCTTCCAATCCCGACGCGCGCGTCAATGCCAGGACCAGTTCCGGATCGGCGTTGCCTCCTTCGCGCACCGCTCGCAAGCCGGCCTTTCCAAGATATTCCGGGAACCCCGTGTGGGGAATCGCCCCGGCAATGACCGGCCCGATTCCCGCCGTGCCCAACAACGACCGCCACGTCGATAAGGCGGAATCCTGGTTGGTCGAATCCATCAGCAGCGAAATGGCCGGCCCGGCGGCGTTCGTCACGTCGATCGCAGCCAGAGTGAGGATGGCCGGGCGGCGGATTTCCAACGGCTCAACCCGAAGCGTCAGCGGTTTCAAGGCCGCCAGCGTCGTCTCTCCGCCGATTCGCCGCAGGGCCTCAAAAATTTCGGACCGCACCGCGGAGGAAGCATTGGTTTGAGCCGCCAGCGACAATAGATTTGACAGAGATTCGCCGCCGGTTTTCCAGCGTCCGGCAAGCCGGATCGCCGCAATGCGCGTTTTTTCCTCGGGAGCCGCGAAAAAATAGGAAACCTTTTCGGTTTGGGTGGCGGGTTTGATATTGCGGACAGCGGCTTCATCCAATGCCGTCCACACCCGTGCGGCGGCGGATTTGTCAAAGCCGCCGGACAATATTTTGTTGTACAATTTCTGCACGGCTTCGGCCCCGCCCGCGCGCCCGATCAATTCAATCCAAGGCCCGCTGCCGGAGCGGGATATCGGTTGCCGTTCCAGAACGCCCGTCAACGAGCGTTCGATCAGCGCAGGATCAATCGCATCCATCGCGAATTTAAACTGGTCTGGATGAGTCGCGATGTCCCACGTTCCCGACTTAACCGCTTCGAGCCACGGCCCCGCAAGGTCGTTGATTGTGAGCCACAGCGCGTAATTCTCAAACGGGTCCATGTTCGGTTTCAGCGTATTCAACGCGGCCTGCGCGGCGCTCAGGGACGGGATGCGCGCAATCGCCCGCAACGCCTCGACGCGCACTCTCGGGAAGGGATCCTGCAGCGCGCGAAAATAAAAATCCGCCGGCTCGCCCCCCTCCGCCTCCGGCCACGCCGCAAGCACCCGTGTCGCCGCCGCCCGGACGTGTCCGTCGCGCGCCTCGAGAAGCCGGTCCAGAAGCGGATCATTTCTCGAGTCAATCGATTGATACATCCACAATGCCTGGAGCAGCGCCTTCTCGTCCTTCTGCCGCAGGGTCCAATATTCCAGCGCCGGCTCGATGCTTTTGCCTCGCTCGGTGAGGACGCGCCGGGCCTGTTGCACATCGTAACTGTTCGTTGACAGCAATTCCCGAAGCAATCTCGTGGTGCGCGCGTGTGTCCAGTCATGTCGCCGGAGCAGGGGACGGCCCTTCGCCGTGATTCGCCAAATCCGCCCGTGATCATGATCGCGGCGCGGGTCGCGAAAATCGACTTCACCGTGATTGATGATCGGGTTGCACCAGTCGGCGACATACAGCGCGCCATCCGGCCCGAATTTCAAATCCACCGGCCGGAACGTCGCGTTCGTCGTGCGCAAAAGGTCCGGCAACTCCTTGCTCACGTAACCCGCCCCATCTTCGGCAACGGCGAAGCGCGCGATTCGATGCGCCCGGAAATCCGCCGTCAGAAAATTTCCCTGCCAATCGTCCGGGAATTGCCCGTCCGCGACGATATCCAGTCCGCAAAATTTCGGATATTGTCCGGGGCTGATGCTGGGCAATTCGCGCCGCATTTCCGCGTAGCTAAAGTAAGTCGCGCCGGGAATTCCCCAGCTTATCCCTTCATAACCCGCGCCGTCGGTGACAAACGATTGCCCGAATTCGTCAAACTGGTGCCCCCACGGATTGCAAAAGCCGCGCAAAAAAACGTCCAACTGCATCGTCGCCGGACGCAATTGAAAAACACCCCCGCTGTTAAGATGGACCACCCCGTGCGGCGTTTCGATGTGCGTGTGAATGTAAATCGATTGATTAAAGTACAGCATTCCATCCGGCCCCCAGCAAAGCGTATGCACCAGATGATGCGTGTCCTCCGTGCCGAAACCGGAGAGGACCACCCGCCGTCCTTCCGGCGAAAAATGCAGCAACTCGGTTCCCTGCCCGACGTAGCATCCGCCATCTCCAGGCTCCACGCCGGTTGGGATGAAAAGTCCGCTCGCGTAAACGGTCGATTTATCGGCCCTGCCAACACCGTAGGTGTCTTGCAGCACAATGATTTTATCGTTCGCTTTTTGCCCCGGCGCGATTTGCGGGTAAATCGACGAAGTGGCGACCCATAGCCGCCCCTTCGGATCGAAATTCATTTGCGTCGGCTTGGCCAGCATCGGATCGGATGCCCAAAGACTCACCTGGAATCCGGGCGCCACTTCAAAATCCGGCATCGCCAGCGGCCCGGGAATTTTTCGCGGCGATGGCCGCGGCGATTTCGCCCGCGCTCGTTTTTTCAAAGCCTGCAATTCGAAAATCTGTTTGTCCGCCGCATCCACCAACGGATCGAACTCCGGAATTTCCCGCGCGTTTTGTCCCTGTTCGTTTTTGCGAAAGCCGAACAAATACGTTTCGTTCTCCGGCCTCCAACGGTCGAAGTAGAGTTGGTTTTTTTGGATGATGGCCTGGCGCAAATTCTCCACCGCTCGTTTGCGCGCGGACTGGACGGGCGTGCTCCAGCCAAGTTGCCGCGCCACTTCCAAAGCCATCAGACGGTAGCCCTCGGGTGTCAGATGGATGCCATTGTCGCTGATGTCCGTCACGCGCCCGCCCGGCTTCCAGTCAAACAAATCCACGAACGGCATACCGCGCTCCTCGGCGACATCCTCCAAGGCTTCCGTGTATTGTGCGAGGCTCGCATTGTGTTCCGAAGGGTCCGGCAAAGGCGGCGGCATTTTGTAATGGCGAAGCGGGCTGAGCATAACAAACCGCACCTGTCGTGCCGATTTGCCTTGGATCGTGTCCAACAGCCGGTTCAGGTCCCGCTTGAATTTGCCCAATCCCGCCGCACCCGCAAATGAACTGGCCATGCCGTAGCCGACAATCACGACCGTCGGATTGGCCTTCGCAATTTGCCGGGTAAGCACATCGAAGCCTTTCTCCGGGTCCGCGAAGTCGAACGACGCGCGGCTTTCCCCCGCCGGCGTATCGGCGCTCCAACCCAGGTTGCGCACGGTAAAGCGCCGGGTTGGAAAGCTGCTGTCCATCACCGTTTCCAGCCAGCCGGATTCCTGTTCCCGTTCGATCAACGTGTCGCCCAGTAAAACGATCCGGTCGCCGTCACGCGGTTCGAAGCGGTCTTGCCCCCGCGTCGCCGCCGCCAGGCCGAGCATGGCGATAAGGATGAATTTTCTCATTTTTTTCGCACAAAACCTTTTTGTCATTGAAATAGCTGGCACAGGAGACTAGAGTAGCTTCAAGGTAACTATGAGCCCGGCTGACATCAAGGAAATGGCGTGGCTTCTGATGCTGGTTCCGTTCGCGATCGTTTTGGGAATCGGCGTATTTTTCATCTACTGCGCCTGTCGGCGTGCCTCGCTCGGGAATTCCGGAATGCCCGCCAACGAATTGCCCGCATCGGCCACTCCCAGTGAAAGCTTCCGTTCGTCTCCTTTCGAACAGCCCAGCCGCTGGCTCGCTGTCAAAGCCAGCAACCCCGCCGTCGTGCAGGCCGCTCTTCATCTCGCTCGCCCCACTTCCTGCTCCTGGGAGGAAGGACTGGCCGAGGCGCGCGAGGACAAATTGTTCATTTCGCCCTCCATTTCCGGTTGGGTGCTCGTCGTCGGGTCCGGCTTGCCGGAACCTGCGGAGGACGTCGATTTCTGCTATCGGTTTTTGACCGAATTGAGCCGCAAGCTCGGTCACATTCAATTTTTCAGCCTCAGCCGCGTCGTCAATTATCATTGCTGGGCGCTGATCGAACGCGGTCACATCTACCGGGCTTATGCCTGGGCGGGCGAAACCTTGTGGAACCAGGGGCCGGTGACAGCCGCCGAACGCGATTTGGGGTTGGTTTGCTTCGGTTACGGCAGCGAGCAAAACCCCTTCGCCATCCGCGAAGTCCTCACAGTCAATACGGACAACGTCAACCAGCTTGCCGCCCGCTGGAGCGTGGACCCATGCGCTTATTCCCCCGCGATGTCCCAGGGCCGCGGTATCGTCGGAGAATTTTCCCAATCGAAACCGCATTGAACTCACGGACGCCCGAAACCTGTCCCACCTGCGGCGCCGATGTCCCCAGGGGCGCAAAGGCCTGCCCGGAATGCGGCGCCGATGAGAATACCGGCTGGTCGGAGGGTGCGTATGCAAGCAGTTTGGATTTGCCGGACGAGGAGTTTGATTACGACGAGTTCGTCAAACGGGAATTCGATGACAAACCTTCGCCCGTCCCGCACGGATTACACTGGGGCTGGTGGATTGTCGCGATTGCCATCCTGATCGTTTTTGCCGCTGGTTACTTTTTCAGGTCGTCGAAATAATCTTTGACCGCGCCCTGATAAGCGCGGGGGACCTGGTCCTGGTTTAATGCGCTTTGGGCATCGCTCTGCGCGGCGGTCGCCGCCTCTTGGTAGCTGACGGAACTCTGTCCCTTGATGCTCACGCCTTTTAGCGTGATGCTCGGCATCGGACCGCCGGGGCTGATTTGCCCGTGCAATTTCGTCGGAGAAAGATTGTCCGCCAACTGAGGATCGCCCCGGTCCGTCAACCCGCGAGGATCGCGATCCGGCCGGTCAACGCCCGTGTTGTCCCACAAACCGCTCATCTTGGGATACAATTGCGAATCGTCATCCGTCCACGTCCCAACGCCCCTGCCGCCAGGACCCTTGCCCAGATTCAGACAATGCCCCGCCGCCAGGCAGCGTCCGCTGCAATCCCCGCAATTCGGGCACTCGCCAAATCGCGTATGAGACGCAATGGCGAGTTCCGCCTTGTTCAAAGCGTCCAGCGAACCTTGCAGGTCTTTGGCGTCCTGCATTTGCGCCATGACCTGGTTCAACTCCTTCTCCGCCGCCGCCAGTGATTCCGCCGACCCGGACTTGTCGCCCGCATGAAGTTGTTGCGCGGCCTGGTGGAGATCGTGCGCCGCATCGCCATAAGGCGAAGCGGGAGAAACCGCGCGCGAAACTTCGTCCAGCATTTTGGCGGCCTCCGCGTCAGTCATTTTGCCGGATCGCAATTTGTTGATCATCCCCTCCAGCGTTTTGCCGGCCAATTCGGGCTGGCCAAATTTCAATTGTTCCGGCAGGTCCTTGCCGTCGCGGTCCGCCTGCCGCTGAAGCTGCTGGAGGGTCTTGGACATCTGCTGGACCTTCTCCAAATCCGTCGTCGCCAGGTCCATGTCCTTCTGGAAATTGTCCGTCTTATTGGCTTCAAGGGCGGCGATGGCATCGTCCAGGTTTGGCAGTGGCTCGCCGAGTTCCTTCGCCTGCTTCGCGAGGTCCGCAAGATTCTGGGCCAGCTTCTGACGTTCAGCCGCCGCTTCAGCCGTCTGGGATTTGGCCAATCCCGCCGCCGCCTGCTGCAATTTCTGCAATTGCTCGGACAACTTGTCCAGCGCCGCCGGATTCTCCCCCACTTTGCCAAGTGATTTCTGAAGGTCCTCCATTTGCTTCTGGTTCGCCGAACTGGAACTGGGGTTGCTCGAAGGTTCGCGGGCATCGCGTTCGAGGGCCTTGAACTCCGGGTTTTTCTTCCCCAACTGCGCCAACTGCGACTTCAGCTTTTCGGCGACGTTTGCCAGATCCTTGAGAGCGTCATTGCGGGTCAAATCGGCCTTATCCAGGTGCAGCCCCAATTCCTCCACGCTTTCCAACGCTTTGCGAGTCGGCTCAAGGGCAGGGGGCCGATGATCGAGAGTGTGCTGGGTGATTTCGACAATTTTTTTGCCCGCATCCTTGATGGATTGGGCGTCCTGCTTTTTCGCCAGGTAATCCTTGCTTCGATATTCCGGCATGAACCCCAGCCCCGCCGCCAGCGCCAGCGCCACCATGGACCAAACCCCAACCCGCGGCAGCCGATACGGAAAAACCTTTCGGAGATCCAATTTTCCCGCAAACCGCGCCGCATCCGAAATCAGCAAAGCGCGCCACCCCGCATCCGGCCGTGAAGAGGAAACTTCCATCGCCGTACTGATGCGCTCCTGCAAATCCTCGCGTCGGTCCAGTGCGCGGGCTGTCTGTTGCAAGGAAAGTTTGCGAAGCCACCCGCGAACAAATCCAAACGCCATGCAAAGCCCCGCCAGGACAGCCGCGCCCGCGAGAATCGAACCCGGAATCGGAGCGAGCTTATAAGTGGCCAGTGCGACGAGCCACATCAGGGCGCCCGCAAAAAGCCCGTGAAACAGTCCATTCCAGGCATGTTCCCAACGGCGACGTCGCGCCGCCCGGAGCAGGAGTTGCTGAATGGTATCCAGATCGCTCATCCTGGGGTTAGGTTGACACAATAAGACCGCGTTGGCGAGCTATCTTTTCGCCTGTGCTACAGCGTATTATTGTCTGTTTCACTGAGTTTTCTTGTGTCTTTTCCCGTGTTGAAATGGAGAACCTGGCCGCAACCCCGGAAGGTTGCGAGCCGCCTCGCCCACTGGCCGCACATCGGTCCATGTGCGCTATTTAAGCATACTGGACGTCAAAATAAAAACGGACGGTTGGATATTTGGACGATTTATTGAAGAAAAGTGAAAATAAAATCCAATAGAAGGAAATTATTTCAAGCTGTCCTTCGCAGCACCCTCACCCGTTCCCGCCCCTCGCGTCTTGGAAAGGCGACATCCGGCACATAATCATCCACAATCTCGTAGCCCGTCGCAAACAGTGCCGTCAGATCAGCCACATTAAACGGGTAGGGCGGCCCCTCCTCACCCGGCTCAAGCGCCGGATTGATGTACCACACCCCGATCAACAACCCTCCACGCCGCAAGGTCAGGTCAATGCCCCGTCGATAATCAGCTCGCATCGACGGATGCAACGCACTCATACAGGTGTGTTCCAGCACCACATCAAACACGCCCCGAATTGGGTTCGGCGGATCAAACAAATTCCCCGTCACGAAGCGCTCCGCCAGTTGCGGATAGCGCGCGCGGGCCTCCGCCACCGCCGTCGGCGCGATGTCCAACCCCGTCGCATCCAAGCCGTGCTCCACCGCCAGGGCCACCTCATGTCCCCGCCCGCACCCCGGCACCAGCGCGCGCCCCCGCACCGCATGACGGTCAAGGTATTGTTTCATTGGCGGCGACGCCGTGCCTCGATCCCAGAACGCCTCGCCTTTTCGGTACATTTCGTCCCAATCCACGCACCCATTCAACCTTTTGGGAGCGCGATGTCAAACACTTGGGCATCTCTGAACTTTTAGCGGCGACGGGTGTGCGGGTCAAAATCATTGCTTGAGCATCGATTCTTGTTAAGTTTCGGAAGCCTCGGTACTCAATGATATGCCCGTATGCAAAAGGTAACGACCACAATATTGTTTGTTCTGCTTCTCGCCGGGTGTGCGAACAGTCCACGATGGTGGGCGGGGCGGAGCACATATGATGGACTAGTCAAAAGGCTTGGGCTGCTGGCACAGCAAACACGACTTGCGAATGGAGAAATCAAAGCGCAGTGGGAGCGAGGAAAGGAATTTGTCTATACGGATTTTTCAACTGGCAAGGATGTTTACGTTCCTATCAAATGGGATTTGATTTTTGCCAAGGATGGCGTGCTGAAAAGCTGGTCCAGGGAACCGGCGCTACCCTCAATGGTGGACCCCAAAAACTAAACCAGTCGTGAGATTTTCCTGACTGGTGATCCTCACGGGGTCTTCATGCCCTCATTCCCGTCCCTCCAACAGGACCCGAACGAGATCGGTTTTCACTCTGGGTCCTTCCGGCGGCATATCGTTGAACAGTTGATCCATCCGGGAGTTGATGTCCCGCTTGCCGGAATCGATGCGCGTGAGTTGAAACACTTTTCCGCTTCGCTTTCTGACGGTCAAACTCTCCCCGGGCGACAGGGATTCTTCCGATCTGCCGCGTCGGAGTTGCCGGCCACTGATACGTTTCTGCGTCATCGCGCTAACATCGTATGGTAAACATGGAACCGACGTAAGCGGTATTTTCTCAGCACGGGGAGGACGTGTACGATTCGCTTTTGGTTTCCTCGCGTGCAAGTGAACCGCGTGAGACCTTGGAGTCCGTGACGGGACCTTCACTGCGGTTGACGCAGGATGGTGTAGTTTTGGGCGAATAATTGATGGATGGCGTCGGCTTTTGGAGGTGTTGCGGAATCGGAATCGGAAGGGCCGTTGATGATGGCGAGTTGAATGATCCCGGCTTGGAGCAGGCTTTCCAGCCGGTCGGGCGGGGCGGGTACCCCAAGCTCGGCGCCCAGGTTCCGCGTGGCGACCACCAGTATGGGCGGGTGATTCGTCGGCAATTGCCCGGCATCGTCGGGTGTCACGAGGGGGGCGCCGGCGAAGGAGACGATGGCGCCGGCTCCGGCCGCATTCTGGACAGCTTCAAAAAAATCGTTGGCCTGCAACCCCAATCCTTTCATATGCATCGGATCTCCCAAAAACGCGGCTTTGGCGGTGAAGACGGTAAAACCCTGTTTTTCCACAGCGGCGGTGAATGCTTGCTCCACTGTCGAGGGCGGTCCCCAGCTATCGTCGTGAGTAATTACAGCAATTTTTTTATTGGCGTCCGCCGCACGGATCGCTTCCTCGGCTATCACGGGTCCCAGGGCTTGGCTGGGTTCCAGCAACGTTTTGGTTTCGTTGGGCCTGCACCCAACAAGGAACATCAAGGCTGCGGCCCCAATCGCAACCCAGGCTGCATGTCGCCGTTCAATCCGGCGCATTCTGGTATTGGTAGATCGCCGGAATCTCCGAAGTCTTGTACGATACCGGCAGGGTGCCATCGACCGAATTATAGTAAACTGGGATGAAGCCGAGGTGGCCATCGATAAAACTCATTTGCACCTTTGCGTTGTTGTAGGAGACGTTTTGATTGCCTGTCAGGCTATCATGCCAGGAGTAGGCCCATTGAATCGGCCATTCCGCCATGAGCCAGGTCCGCGCCGGATGGACCACGGTGGATAAAATGACGTTGTTAACGTTGTAGCCGGTCCCATCGTCATTGTCGCAGCCGTTATAGACGTAACTGCCGTAATCAAGGTTCTCATACGTCCAAAAAGGATTGACCCATTCGGTGCTGACCCCTTTCCATCCGCGATCCTTGGGACATTGGAAGACCAGATCATTGCTTGTCGAAGGCCCTTTAAATCCCGCGTAAGTTTTGTCCAATTCCTTATACCACCACCAAACATCCTGCTGAACGTTCTGATAAACCACCGAGTTGGAATTCGGCGTCCGGTCATGATAATCCCCGCAATAGAGGATCATCGCGAGGTTAAGCTGCTTGAGGTTGCTCAGACACTTGGTTTGGGTGGCTTGGTCCTTGGACTTGGCCAAAGCGGGCAACAGCATTCCCGCCAAAATGGCAATGATGGCAATAACGACCAACAGCTCAATAAGGGTAAATCCGACTACTGAACGGCAACGTCCCCCGTGTCTTAACTTTAATGTATGATTGTCTATACAAGCAATGTAGTGGATGGAGACGGAATTGCAAGCATATTGTCGTATTTTTCCGTATTTCTCACTTCCAAAGCCGTGAGGGCCGGATTGGCGTCTGTGTGCCCATTCGGCCTAACGAACGCTTTGATTGTCGCGCAACGACCTTTGCGTGACGGTCCCCCCGGTTCAATCAGATACGGCCCGACATTTGCCGGCACAATAAACGTCTCCGCGTAATGCACCGGAAACGGATCGAACGCGTGGTCCGGACTTGTGACAAGCGCCTCCTCGCCTTCGACCAGATTGAGGACGTTGACTCCACCCTGCGTGTGATGCGGCACCACCTTGGAAAACCAATGGCGTCGCGTTTCGATAAATTCGCGCTCGTGCAACCCCGTTCGCTCCTCCCGCCATCCGTCGCCGGATTCCAATTGCGCAAAGCGGTTGACAAGATTTTGTTTGACCCACTCAGTCGTGCGGTCCCATTGGATATTCGCGAGACCGTGCGCGAGATGAATGGGACGCGGATTGCCATCCAATCCCATCCGCCCCCAATCCCACAACTTGAACGTAAAAATGTAAGGCGTGGCGGAAATTTCCAGCACCATCGAATTCGCGCCGGAACAATGGACTGTGCCGGCGGGAATAAGAAAGTGGTCGTGCTTTTTCGCGGGCCATTTACACGCGTATTGGTCCACTGGAAACGGCGCCTTTCCCCGTTGCGCCCGCTCCAGGTCCCGCGCCGCGGCGCCGGCATTGACGCCTTCGCGCAAACCGAGATAAACGCACGCATCCTTCCGGGCATCCAGTAAATAATAACTTTCGTCCTGGGTATAATGCATTCCGAAATGGTGCTGGATATATTCGGTGAGTGGATGCACCTGGAATGAAAGATTGCCGCCGCCCATGGTATCGAGAAAGTCGAAGCGGATGGGAAATTCATCACCGAAGCGCGCATGGACTTCCTCGCCCAGCAAGGCGTGCGGCTGATCGAAGACGAGGTCCACCGCGGGAATTTCGAAACGGACGCCGCCAAAATCGAGAAGCAAACTATTTTCCTCCGGCACACAATCAAAGCCCCAGCCGAAATTCGGAACGCTCCGATCCAGATCGCAGACTTCCTTCATCCATTGTCCTCCCCACGGCGCGGGATCGAAAAACGGGACGACGCGGAAAGGCCGCGTCACTGCATGGCGAAGGCCGCGTCGCACGGCTTCGCCTTCCGCCAGTTTCGGTTCGGCCGGATTATTTGAGTCAAGCACAAAATCCCACTTTGCAATGAGCGGACGTTTCCATCGATCGGCGACGCGCCAGTCCACGAAGAACGCGCGTTTGTAGAGAACACTGGCAGGAAGTTCGGAGTTCGGGACACCAATATTGCCCGCCTCGTGCCGGCGGAAACGGTTTTGTGCCTCCCATCGAGCCAAGTCGGCATAAACCAGAATGTCTCCCTCGGATACCAGCCGGGCCCCCACTCCGATCACCAGCGCCAAACCATTTTTCAGGACAGCCAACTGATTTTGCAGGTGTCGTATTTTTTCGGCGTCAAAGAACTTGGGCATCGTGACCCCGGAGAGAAAACCAAACACTGGATCGTCGCCCCCAAGAAATGGCGCGGTCACGGCATCAATCTGGATGGGGGGTAAAAAGGCGTCAGCGGATTTCAGGGTTAGAGCCGGCGCAAGCTTTCGTCGGAGGTGGACGAGGATGTCTTCCTCGTTCACGCCAGGATAGCATTCAACGACCAGTACGGTGCGGCGCAAGCCCCGACGGGCCACTTCGCGGCGCAGCCGTTCAGCAATGGCCTCCCAGCCCACGACGCAAGCATTTGCGCTGTCAGGCACTGGAACTACAGGGGACTTATCGTACATTGACTAAATGTATAAACAAATAAAACTGTGGTCAACGGAAAAGTCACTGGGATTCTTTTGATGCGGTCAGACCCGAAGGCCCGGACGTGATAGTCAACAATTCATTGCCCCAGCGGACATGAAGAAGTTGACCCGAGAATCCGCGCGGTTCTTTGGGCTTCCACAAAGGATTTTCGCTGTCCAAATTCAGGCTGGGATGAAAACCAAAGAAAGTGCGAATAACGACATCGGCAAAATCCGCGCCGCATAACGCTTCGCGACAAATCGTGCCGGCGTTGGCGATGCGGACGGGGGCGTCATAATCTCTTTTTTTCGGTCCGTAAAATTCCGCACCTTGCGAGAAGGCGCCTTCGTGCGTGGCGGCTTCGCATCGCCGGTAAAAGTCCAGGGCGTCCTGCCAGTAGCCGAGATGGCAGAGTCCGTCCGTTGTTTCGGGCGGCCAGCCGGAATACGCGCCCATCGGGCCGTGATCGGGACGGTCGGAAACGGCGGCGGCGGGGTCCAGGAGAGACTGGGCGCGCATCCAATTTTTCATCAGCAATTCCCTGTCAACAAAAGCGCGCATTTCCTGGCGGACGTTTGGAGAGAGGTCATCGCCGATACCCTGGGCGACGAATTGAAAATCAAGGCAATGCCGCATGTCGAACTGGCGGCCATCGGGATAGCGGCTTTGCCAGAATCCTTTGCCTTGCACAAACAGTTGCGGATAGATCGCGTGGACCAACTTTTCGGCGGCGTCGCGGCGCTGTTCAGCGCGTTCGTTCTGGTCGAGAAAATCGTAGAGATCAGCCATGTCGCGCAACATGCTGACGTAGGCGGCGTTGAAACCCGCGGTGGCGTGAATATACGTGGGCACGCATTCGAGGAAATGGTTTGGGTCACCCCCGAAGTCCGCCAGGCCGCCGTCCGGCATGAGGTATTTTTCATAATTGGTGGCGAGCCGGTCCAATTGTTCGAGAACGGTTTTGCCGCCGACATCCTGATTGAGAAATGGGCGGTCGCGCGTGATCCGCAAATAGCTGGAGGCGATGCGGAAGAGCATTGGATAATTGGCCACGTAACGATAGCCGAAGGCGCGATTGCCGTAGTAGTCGAACGCCAGATACTTTTCCAAATCCCATTGCAGCGTCTTGACGACGTAGGCGCGCATGACCGTGGGTTCCAACTGGGCAAATAGCGTGTCCATCATGCCGGTGTCCCAGATGAATTCAACCGACGCGCCGTAACGCGGACCGCCGGCGACAAAAACCCGCGGGCTGTAAGGGAGTTGGTCGCGGAGCATCAGCAGCATCGTCACGACGCCCATGTAATAATTGCGGCGCAACTTGGGATCGTCCGTTTGAAGCACGGGAAGGTTTCCTTCGAAAAATCCGTTATGAGGCGTGAAGACTTCGGCGTAGCGCTTTTCCCAAAGGCGCTTGGCGTCCATGAACGTGGCGTCGAATTGAGCGGCCCATCGGTTGGCATCGGCGTTCACTTTGTCGCCTTCGCCGAAAGCCATGACGTATTCAATTGTTTTCGTCTCGCCGGGAGCCAGGCGCAATTGCCAGGTGGCGACGCCCTGATGGCCATCAGAATTCAAAGAGTCCGGTTTGGCCGCGAACGCGAACGCGGTTTGCGCGGGCGTTGCGGAATCACGGACGACGAGAGCGGTTTTGGATTCGACGGCGGCGCGATAATCGCGGTTGTTCCCGGGCACTTCCGACGGGAGTTTGTCCACATTGTCGCGGATGGATTCGGTTTCATCGTAACGCCGTTTGGGGCCGCCGGCGCCGGGTTGAGCGAAGGCCCAGTCCCAGGATCCGGGCGCGGTTAATTCGCTGATATCGCCAATGAGATCGACAGAGACAGTGCCGGTGACCTCCGAGGGTTGAGTGTTTGACAATGTAATTCGCCAGAGGACTCCGCGGTCGTCGAAGATCATGCGGTTGACGGTTTCAATTGCCAGGCCGTCGGACGATCCCTCTCGAACTGCCTGGTACGGAAACCAGCGGAAATTTTCAGCAACGGGAACTTTGCCGTTCAGCTTGAAAACGCCGCTATGGAATCCCTGGGAAAATGGGGGGGAGGCAATCCAACTGACACTGGTGAAGTCTTTATTGATAAGCAGTTCGGCGTCGAAATTGTGGATGGAAGGGAATTGTTCAAGGTCGGTTCGGTTCTTCCAATCGCCGGCCATTTCATCGAGCGTGGGGACGCCGTCGGGCAACGGGCATTCTGGCAGCGCCGCGGCACTGGAGGGGGCGGCGGTGGATGACGTCGTGGAGGGGCTGATGACAAAATCCACAGGGGTTGGCTGTGCAGTGTCCCGTTGAAGCCCAACAAGCGCGTCCTCAATGGAAATGGATTTGCGCCGCAGCGATCCGAGGCGTGGACTAGTGGCCAGGGTTTGTTCCATTTCATGACGTGTTGCGGCCAAATTATTGCGTGACTCAGTGAAGACCTTCAACGCATCGGCCTGGGCCTGCCACGGTCCACCGGGTTGCCATGGGTCGGCGCTCGCGGAGGCGATGTTGATTCCGCGGCCCAAACCGTCGGCGCTCCAGTTGCCCAAGGGGCGTCCGCCTGCGGTTATTGCATATTGGCCTTCCGGCAGGTTTTGCACAGTGAGCATGTAACGGTTTAATTCGTCTCCGAAAGGGATATAATACTGGTCGAGGGTCCACAGCAGACCGAAATTGAAGGGCAACCGGTTGTCGGTTCGAGTGAACGCGAGGCCTTTTTTGGCGTATTTGACATTAGAGATGCGGCAATTTTCGTTGGTGACGAGCAGGGCTTGCGGTGCGTCGATTGTGGCCGCTGATACATCGGCGGGCGCGCCGAGACCTTTGAGAATGGCAAAGGCCATCGCCATCTGACCGAGGTCATTCAGGTGAACGTTGTCCGCGACGTGCATCAACATCGCCTTTTCCTTGGGCGTTTTGGTGGCGTTGGCGGCCCAGGCGCGGCGCTGGATTTCGCGCATCGAACGCTGAATGTCAATTGTCCCTGCGCCTTTGGCCTTCGCGAGCGCCAATCCTTCGTCGCACATTTTTTGCAGGAATCCGTGCTCGGCGGTGTCGGGGTTTTCCGCCGTTATCGCCGCGGAACAGATGAACGGGCGCACACCGTGTTTTGCGCATCGATCTACGATTTCTCCGATGGCGTCGAGGTAATCCTTCTTGTGCTCCGCGTCGGCTTTAAACCCCCAGCCAATGTCGTTGACTCCGTACGCAACGGTGACCAGTGTCGCACCCTGGCCGAAGACGTCCTTGTCCAAACGCGACAGGCTTTGTTTGGCGGTTTCGCCGCCTTTGCCGGCATTGATGAATTTGACTTTCCAATGGGGGAATCTCAGGAGCGTGTAGTCCTCAATGATTTCGCCATACTGACGGGCGGCAGTGATGCTGTCGCCGAGGAACACAACTGTGTCGCCATCATGAATGGCAAACTCAGCGCGGGCGAAAGGCGCAAGAACGAGAACGGACAAAAAGAGCAATGGACGGAACATTCTGTTCACGTTTTTTTCCAGGACAATTCGATTTCTTCCAGGGTGCGGCCTTTGGTTTCCGGCAGGTAGAATAAGACGAAGATAAACGAAGCGGCGGAACAGCCAGCGTAGATGCAGAACGTCCAGGCGGGGCCGATCTCTTTCACCAGCAAAGGAAAGGTCTGGGCAACGATCAGGCAGGCAACCCAGATGAATAACGTGGACAAGGACATGGCGCGACCGCGGAGTTTGGCCGGGAAGATTTCAGAGCAGACGACCCACGGCAACGGTCCCGCGGCGATGGCGAAGGCGGAGATGTAGAGTAGAACGAACCATAGGAGTGCGTGCGAGTGGGGATTGTTGAGGAAAATGATACCTACGGTGAGCAGGCCGATGACCTGGACAGCGTTGCCGATCAGCATTAGCGGTTTGCGGCCCGCTTTGTCAACAAGGAGGATCGCGCCAAAGGTGGCCAGGAAATTGACGAGACCGATCCACACCGAGGAACTAAATGCGGCGTCCGCGCTTCCGGTGGCTGTTTTGAAGATCTCCGTCGAGTAGTACATGATGGAATTGATGCCGCTGAATTGCCCGCCTACCATCAGCACAAAAGCGATCAGCAGGGGCAGCCGATAATGTTCGGAGAATAGCTCGGCCAATGAACCTTCCTCCTGTTGCAGCACGTTTTTGACCGCGGTTATCTCGACAGCGGCATGTTCGGGGCCTCCAACGCGATCAAGGATGCGGCGGGCTTCCTCCTCACGTCCGGCCTGGATGAGCCAGCGGGGGCTTTCGGGAGTGGGAAAAAGCAGCACGAGAAAAATGAAGGCGGGAACCGCCTCGGCCGCAAGCATCCAGCGCCAACCGTGCTCGGTATTCCAGGTGGCGTCGCCGGATTGCTGAATCCACCGGTTGATGAAAAGTGTCACGAAAATGCCCGACACGATGCCCAGTTGAAACAACGTGCCGAGGCGCCCGCGCCATTTTGCGGGAGCGATCTCGGCGATGTAAACCGGACAGATCATCGAGGAAACGCCAATGGCGATGCCACTGAGAACGCGCGCGGCAATGAACTCGCCGAAGGATCGCGGGATGGCCGAAAGGATCGCGGAAACAGCATACAGAATGGCACAGAAGAACAGGACCTTGCGGCGTCCGAATCGGTCGCTGACAAAACCGGCAGCCATCGCGCCGGGGATGCAGCCGAGAATGGCGGAAGCCGTGGCCAGGCCAATCAAGAGGACGTCGTTTTGCGGGTCCAGGGCAAAGTGAGTTTGCAAATAGGTGTTGGCGCCATTGATGACCGCAGTATCGTAGCCGAAAAGAAATCCGCCGATGGCGGTGACGGACGACGCGAACAGGACGAACATTAGAGAACCCTGGGACTGGCCCGTTGAGCGCTGGGAAGTTAAAGTATCCATAACGGCTTAGAGCGTCCGGAGTTGAATCTCCGAACGCCTTTTAGGATCAGGCACAGGCGCCCAATCGTCAAGGAACCACCACTTGATAGAACATTGACCCTCCTGTGGGTGCGATGGTGAAAGGCGAGGTGGCGAGCGTATTGGGGGTCCACGGTCCTGAAATGTTGGTCGATTGCAGCAAAGTTCCCATCGACCAGCTTATCTGGGCATTGGTTCCTACAAGGGAGATTTGCGGGTTCACCGGGGGCACGTTGCCCAGACCGGCATTGTAGAGAGCTTCGAGTTGGTTGGTGGTCAAGGCCTGTTTAAACACCGCAAAGTCACTAAGAAGTCCATTGAAACCGTCGGCGCCCGCCGCGACATTAGGATTATTTCCGATGGTCTCCGGAGAGTTTAAAGCCATGACCAAATTGGTGAATGGGAAATATTGGTTGGTGCTATAGTCACCCTGAATATTTGTCGAGTCCGTGTCGAACACATACAGGATCGTATTCGTGGAAGTAAACGACAGCGCCGTCATTGACCATTGATCCACCGGCGGCATAATTCCCGAATCCCAGAAGAAGTAAGCCGCGGACCCTCCCTCGTTCCAAGTGTAGCCCAAATCAACGTTCCCAGGCGCGCCCGCTCCTGTGCCTTGGCCATAGTAGTAATCGATCCCGGCGTAAGTGGCGGTGTTGCTGCCAGTCCAAAGGATCGCTGTCGCGTAGGCTTGGATCGCAGCTTGATTCACCCAGAATGTGAATGTCAGGGTGTCAGTGTTCAAATTCCATGGAGGAAGTGTAATTTGGGAATTAGTATCGTCAGGGGTGAATGATGCCGCCGCGTTATCGGAGAAAAACCCGGGGTAACCGTTTGTCAGATCAGGGCCGGCCACGCCCTCGTACCCATTCGTTACATCGATGCCGTAAGTGCCGTTCAATGCCCCGACATTGTCCAGGGCAAGGAGGTTGCTTGTGGCAGGGTTTCCGGTTTCATTCAGCCGGTAATAGACCACGGGACCATCGGCCAGCACGGCAGCGTCATAAAGGCTCTCGCTGGCAACCGGCAGGACGGTTAATGAAGAGACTGTGCTTGTCACTGACAACGAGGCGCTGGTGAATACCAGCGTGTAGCTTCCCGCGTCGGTCGTTTGCAAATTGCTGATTTGCAATTGGGTGGTCGTTGCTCCGGAAATACGCCCTCCGCTGGATAGCGCCGCCCCATTCTTCTGCCACATAAAGGTGAAGGGCGAACCTCCCGCAACGCTGACGTTGAAGTGAGCTGTCACACCGGCGAACAGCACCTGAGGATTAGGCGCCGCGACCGGGGCGCTGACCGTCAATGCCGCGGGAGTGCTCGTGACCGCGCCGAGAGAATTAGTAATTATGACCCTGTAATCCAGTTGATTCGCGGTAGTGGCGCCGCTGATCGTCAAAGTCGCGTTAGTGGAACCGGAAATAGCGCCGCCATCGGACAGAGAGGTGTAAGGCCCATTGCCGTTGGTCGGTCCCACTTGCCATAGGTAGATGGGAGGAGGGTTGGCCAGGGCGGTCACCGAGAGTTGGACGACCGCTCCGAAGCCAACTGATTGGGACACCGGCTGGACATAGATATTCGGCATGCCGACTTCGTTGGTTGCCCCAGCGACAATGTTAGTGTTTGGAGTTGTTTCGTAAGCGTAATCGACCAGTGTGATCGTCTCGGCCGTCTTGTTGTATATAAGCTGGGCCCAGCCGAAATTGGTGTTGCCACTCTGGTCATACAGTTCCAAGCCAACATAACCCTCCGTTAGATTGTTTACGCCCCAGTCGCCAACGGATGTGGCGCTGCTGTCTGGCTCTTGGAAAAAATAGGCGTCGGCTGGAGAGGAGGGGACGGCCGCAAGGAAATTTGAATCGATCACGGTTCCAAATGCCGTGACTGGAAAGCCGTAGTATCCGTCGGTGGCCACCCGAGCCAGCTCCGTGGAGCCGAGGGTGTCGCTGGGCTCGCTCTGAATATAGGGCTTATTGACGTTGCTTTGAGAGAATTCAATGTAAAAGTCGGTGTTGTCGTCTCCGTTTAAATCCAAAGGTATGTTCTGTCCCGAATTGTAGCTTATTGTCAGATCGACCGGCCCCGAATAGAGAACCGCGCCGTGGGCCATTCCTGACGCCAAAGCGGAACCAGAAACTGCGGCAAGGAGTTGCTTGGTTTTCATAGATAGAATGAGTCCGTTGCGATGTTTATATGTTTGGACATGCGTGAAAGCTCTCAATAAAGGACTATGATTGCAAGAACAAACATCAAAAAATGAAAAACTTTGTCAAGGATATGTCCTGACCCGGAAAAACGTTTGTCCCGCGGGCGGCTTCACGGCGAAAGAGGGAGGCGCCGCGCCGGTCACGGGTGTCCATGGACCGCTGAGGTTTGTTGCCTGTACGAGCGTGCCATGCGACCAACTGAGCACCACGCCAGCGCCGGAGGGTTGGCAATTCAGGGTGAGGGGGGCTCCAAGAAGGGCGGTTGAATACAGGGTGTTTACCTGCGCGGGCGGTAATGTGTAATTGAATATGGCGACTTCATCCATCTTTCCGTTAAAAACAGTGCTGGGGACGTCCGTGGTGTCGCCGCCGATGGATGTTGGGCCATCCCAAGGCTCGACGTCGTGAGCGATTGCATTTGTCGCGGAAAGCAGAACCCCGTTAGAGCCCAGGTAGAGGACCGCCTGGGTTGGAGCGATGGTCAATGCGACAAACGACCATTGTCCGGGCGGCACGAACAAGCCGCTGGCCCAGCCGTAGGTGTTAATGTTTTCCTTATTCCAGGTGTAACCAATCTCGTCTTCCGCAAAACGTGGGCCGGAATAACTCAGGCCGACGGGGTAAGTGCTCTCGCTTGAATAGATCAGTCCCGCCGGAGTCGCAATGTGGGCGAACGGATAAAGCCAGGCGACGATTGTCACTTCGTTGGTGTTCAAATTTAACGGGGGCGCTGTCACGTACCCCGCGCTGAAGGTCGAAACTTTGTTGTTCATCGCGACACCGTTGTTCGTGGTTTCAAAACCATAAAAAGACGGATCCGGGACGCCGGAGACGCCGTTGGTGGTGTTGGTGCCATATGTGGCGTCAAGGCGATTGTAGTATTCGTAGGCGATGGGGCTGTGGTTCGTTTCGTTGAAACGCCAATAGTAGAGGGGCGAATAAGCCATTACCTGGGTTGCATATTGTGTGATGGAGTAAGGCACAACGGAGATGTTGATGGCAGCGGATGTCGTCTTGGCTTCGGCGGTGTCGTACGCTTCCGCGTAGAGCACATGGCTGCCGGACTGGACGTTGTTGAGCGTGCAGTTGAACGGAGCAGTGCCACTGGACGCGGTGAGGACGCCGTCGAGGAAAACATTTACCAGGACGATTGAATCGTTTGTATCGGGATCGCTGGCGTTGACGCTGACGGTTATGTTTGCGGGGCCTTGGAAGCTCTGTCCATTCGTCGGGGAAGTGATGGTGCAGAGGTTCGGCGCATGGTTCACATTTGAGGCGCCAATCTGGACCCAAATCGGGATTGGATCATAAATGCTGTTGTTCGTGAGGACATTTTCGTTATCTGTCGAATTGTCGACGTAGGTAACAAGCGCCTGGCCTGTTACGGGCGAGTAAAATTCCACGTGCTCTTTGGCGGCATAATAGAACACTGGCCACGGCAGGTAGCCCGGCTGATCAGCCAGGGTGACGAGCGTGGTGGCGTCGGCGGCGCTTTGCCAGCCGGCGGTGGGCGAAGTGGAAGTCCGCTCCCAGATGTAGGAAGCCGGAAAACCGGAGTCAACCTGGACATCCACATATTTTCCCAGGTCGGGATGGTAACGGATGGAGAAATCCGGGGCGCTATCTGTCATGATGGCCAAAGCGTCCGAGAAGTTGGAGCCGGCGCTGTTAACCCAGACGTTATTGGTGGTGTAGTATTGCAGGTTGGCGACTGCCGTGTTCAATCCGCCAAGAGGAATCCGAAAGAGGAGGAAGCTGCGAAGGTTAAAACCGCTCACCACCGTATCATCCGCGCCCCACAGGTAGGCATAACCGGCGGTGGTATCGACATATGTCGAAATGCCGATCGTGATGTTGGTGCTGTCGATCAAATCCATTTGGAATGTGAGTGGCCAGAGCAGGGGATTCGCCTCGGTATCGACGTTGCTGAACACGGCCACATCGACGGCGAATTGCTGGAAGCCGCTCAGGGCTCCGGCGGTTGCGCCGGTGCCGCGGAAGCGCGGGAGGAAAATATAAATTTTTCCGTTGTATCGGAAGCCGTCTTGCATCCAGTACCACCAGGGGCCGTTGGCGTCGGAGCCGGGGTTGGGGAATATGGAGGTCATCGCGTTTTGGTCGCGGCCGCGGATGTAGTATTGGATGTTCGTCGAGTAGCCGTTCCAAGTCATCACGGCGAGGGAATTATGCACGAGGCCGGCGCCACTGCGGTTGGTGCTGGTGTCCTGGCGAACGAGGGTGTCGCTGAAAAGCCAGAGGATGGTGTGGCGGCCATCCAAAGGGATCGAGGCGGCGGTGTCGGCTCCGAGCCAGCCGTCTTTGAGGGGGAAGTGAGGGGTGAAGGCGTTCAGACTAACGGTCGAAACCCAAAAGAACGCAAAAAATCGCAAAAATTCGACCCATTTGTATGAATGTCTAGTCATGGATAACCTCTTTAGGGTCGCAGACGGAGGGGATATTATCAAACGAAATCGGGGGTTTTTGTTGACAAATGTGTGTTGTTTGTATATACATTCGGGCATGTTAAAGTTGGATCATCAGAGTTCGATCCCGCTTCGAGCGCAGGTGGAACAGCTTCTGCGGGAATTGGTTCGGCAGCCGAATTACCAAAAAGGGGAGTTGTTGCCGGATGAAGTGAAGCTGGCGGCCCAACTTGGCGTTAGCCGGGGGACGGTTCGGTCTGGCATTAGCAAGCTGGTGTTTGAAGGAGTGCTGGAGCGGAAGGCGGGGGTGGGGACACGGGCTTCGGATCGGCATTTTGACTCGGGTATCCGGGCCTGGCGGAGTTTTACGAGGGAGATGGCGGCTAATGGCATTACGGTCAAGAACTTCCGACTGGATTACGCTCCGGCTGAACCGAGCACCGAGGCGGCACACGCGCTGCAGGTGGATGGGAAGTCGCAGGTTTGGCGGTTGGACCGGGTGCGCGGTTGGAATGGGAAACCGGTTTTGCAGAGCACTTCGTGGTTTCATCCACGGCTGAACCTGAAGGGGCATGAGGACTTTACCGCGCCGCTTTATGAGACATTGCAGAAGGAGACGGGGGTGCGGCCTCATCGTGCGCGGGAGGAGTTCCTGGCGACGGTCGCGGCGGCGCATACGGCGCGATTGCTGAATGTCGAGGAAGGCACGCCGTTGCTGCTGCGGCGGCACACGGTTTTCGACGCGGGAAACCGGCCGTTTGAATTCGCGGAGGTCCGGTATGTGAGTTCACGATTTACGCTGACGATGGATATGCGCCAGGAGGGGTTGGATTAGAGCTTTTGGAAGTTATGAAGTGGTGCTGTCAGGAGCCTTCGCCGCGATCGTTGAAAATGCGAATGCTGAACTGGTGGACTGGTGGCTTCGTGGTGTTGGTCGTTGGCGGGATCCTGGTAAATCTTGATTATTCACGGGGACCGAAATATGAGGGCAGATCGGCGAGCGAATGGCTTGAGGGGGCCGACAGTTTGCGAGAAACCGCCGCTGCGTTTAAGGCGATGGGGGCCGATGGCGCCCGTTATCTTGCCGCACATCTGACGGATGCCCAATATTTGCAGGCGAAAAGCCTGGATGACTTTGGAAAACGACACCCGCGACTTTTCTGGACGCAAAGGTTCGTCCGATGGCCGGAGGATGACAACCACGGCACACCACAAAAAAGAGCCGCAAAATTGTTAGTGGGGTTGGGATCAAACGCGGCGCCGGCGTTCGGGATTGTCTGGGATATTTTTCAGCGGGATGACGATGATCCGAGGACCGAGCACGCTATTACGGACGTTTTGCAGTCGCTGCCGAATCAATTGAAAGGCTGCGTTCCTCAATTGGCGGAGGACATCCTTAATTCAAATCGCTACAGCCGCATTGACAGTATTAATCTCCTCGCGAGTCTTGGACCCAGCGCCCGCGGAGCCATACCAGCGTTAACGAACGTCGCGGCGGAAGCGGGGGCACCCGGACGTTTGGCGTCGCTGGCACTTTGGAAGATTGATCGTCAGACGAATGTTGTAGCTGGGGTTCTTACTCATAATCTTCTACACGGAAGTCCCTCTGACCAGTGGGCGACTCTTGAACTGCTTAAGAACACGCCGGAGGTGGCAAGACTGACCGTGCCGGCCATTGAGCATATGCTGGATTCGCCCATCCTTGATACGCAGATGGAAGCGGTGGGCCTCCTGATGAGTGTTGACCCGGTTTATTGGAAAAGCATTGCCCGGCGGAGTTGGAGCGAGCCGCAACCCGTGGTGGAACGGCTCATCTACAAGATTGTCAATCGACCGGATGCAGAAAAACTGCTGGCGATACGGAAGCTGGAGTTACTCGGGCCACGAGGAGTGGCGGCGCTGCCGGAATTGGTGGGGGTTTTGCGCGAGTGGAAGCCCCCGAAGGAAATGATCATTGGCATGTTCGACAACTCGATTAAAGATCTTGTAGCAGTAGCGGCGTTGGACGCGTTGGCCGAAATGGGGCCTGCGGCGGAACCTGCGACTGACATGCTTCTGGAATTGTTGCGACAAGACCCGTTGCGCACGCACGAATATTGCAGGGCTTTGGGCGCTATAGGGCCAGCGGCGGCACGCGCGGCTCCAACATTGTCGGAGATGCTGGCAACAAACTATTGGAATGGGAGAGCTAACCGGCAGTTTGAGGGCGCATCCCGGAGGCTGTATGAGCGGATGGAAATCGCGAGTGCTTTGTGCCTGATCGACCCGCGATCGACAAACGCCATATCCATTCTCCATAACTTTTACGCCCAGACTACTCCAGCCCGAGGCATCTATGTTAGGAGCGAATGGTTGGGCCGGGCGGGATTGACACTTTATAGAATTGGGGTTTTAACAAACTTGCCTTCTTCACTGGTGACCGTACCCAATTTTTATTTACTTCCTTTTAACAACGTTGCCATTGAACTTTTGGGCGACATGGGACCATTGGCAAAATCCGCTCTGCCATCTTTGATAAAGCCACGCAATTCCCGTGGCGGCCCGATTTCGCTAACGCCAGAGCTTGCGCTGGCGATCCGCAAAATTGATCCCGAGGAGGCGGACCGGCTTTGCCTGCCGGGAATTTTGCTTTTGCCAGAATATCCGAGAAATGAAGGCGCGACCGCGGGCGCTGAGGCAAGCCAGCGTCCCTGATGATTGCGAAACTTGCCGTGTTTAGCGCGAGATGAGTTCCAAGAAAGCTCGTAAAACTCCGGAAGACCTGCTTTTCTTTTATTAATTTATTTAGGCGACACCGGATGTAATCCGGTTGGCCGACGACAAATCAAATTATGAACATCAAAGGACTCGTACTCGCGGGGCTGGCTTGGCTGGCGTTGGGTGCCGAACTCGCACATGCAGCCCCCACAATCCTGGGCACCTACCAACTTTGGGAGGGACCGATGATGGGAAGCGATAGCGTGGTGCTGGCCGTGCCGAGTCCGACCGACGCTTGGACGGCTATGGCAAATGCAGGTTGGCTACACTTGAGCGGGACTAATCAAAATGGCACAGCCAGCGGAACTTTAGGATTCAGTTTCGATTCTAATTCGGGTGGCACGCGCTCCGGCACCCTAACGATCGCCGGCCAGACGCTCACCATCACCCAGGCCGGCGCAACTTATGTCCCTGCTGGGAGTTTGACGTCCACTGGTTCAAGTTATACCTCACATGGAACAGTGACCCCATTAGTATCTTCGGGATTGAACCAGCCTCGTGGCGTTGCGGTTGACGGTGTCGGCAATCTGTACATCGCAGATACCGGCAACAATATGATCAAAAAGTGGATCGAGGCTAACGGCACCGTAACTACTTTAGTATCCTCAGGGCTAAATAATCCCTTTGGAGTGGCTGTTGATGGCATGGGCAATGTCTATATTGCCGACACTGGAAACAACGCGATCAAGGAATGGACGATCGCGACCAGCAATTTGACCACGCTGGTGACCAACGTGGATTCCCCCTATGCCTTGGCAGTGGACAGGTCGGGAAATGTCTATATCACGGACTCCTACGACGATGTTGTGTATGAATGGATGGTTGGCAACAGCAACCTCGTCACTCTGACATCCTTGCCCGTGCCTTACATCTGTGGACCACCGAGCGTTGCAGTGGATATCGCGGGCAATGTTTACTACGACGACACTTGCGGCGGCGGGTTGGATGAGTGGACGGCGACCAATGGAGAGGTGTACTCTTTGACACCCGGTTGGTTTGCGAATCCTACCGGTGTTGGGGTGGGGGGATCGGGCAATGTTTACATCGCCGACCAGGCCGATGACTGGATCTGGGAGTGGTCCGCGGCCAACAACGCGTTGACCGTAGCGGGATCGGGATGTAATCGCCCATTTGGCGTAGCGGTGGACGGATCGGGCAACGTCTATATTGCCGATACGGACAATAACGCGATCGATGAATTACCGCAGGTGCTTTTGGACCCAACTCCCAGAGTGGAGGGGTTGGCCGCTGGCAACGACGCGTTGCCGGTGGTGTTGCCCGCCACGGCTAGTCTGCTCGGCGTGTTTGCGCCCATCAGTGACCAACCGTGGCTAACCATCACCGGTATCACCAATGGTGTTGTCGGGTTCGCCTTTTCGGCCACCACTTCCAATCGCACGGGAACCCTTCGTTTGCTGGGCCATACAATTCCTGTAACACAGCGCGGCCCCAGCGACTCCCTCGGAAGAACGGCGCTTCTGGTCGGACCGAATGCTGGAACCGATAGCGTCATTCTGGATATTTACCCGTATTCCAACGTATGGACTGCGGTGGCAAACACCAACTGGTTGCATCTGAGATCGACAAACCAAAGCGGCGCGGGTAGTTCGATTGTGATATTCAGCTTTGATGCCAACATGGGCCCGACGCGTTCCGGCACTTTCACCATCGCCGGCCAGATTCTCACCGTCACTCAAGCTGGCGCAACGTACGTCGCTGCTGGAACTTTAACGACTCTCGTGTCCTCGGGTTTGGTTGCACCAAACGGTCTGGCGGTGGATGGTGCGGGAAATGTCTATATTGCCGACGAATACCAGGAAGCGATCAAAAAGTGGACGGCTTCAAGCAACATCCTGACTTCTTTAGTATCGGGGCTGAGCGGTCCTAATAGCGTGGCGGTGGACAGCGCGGGGGATAACGTTTATTTTACAAGCGGCGGTTCGATTCTGAAGTGGGCTGCTGCAAACAATACAGTGACCATGTTGGTTCCCTCAGGCGGCGACCTGGGGCTAGACGTCTTTGGCAATATTTACTTCTCTGACGGTAGCACAATCCAAGAATGGATGGTGGCAAGCAGCAACGTGCTCACATTAGTGTCATCGGGAGGCGGTCCTCTGGCTGTGGACCCCGGGGGCAATAATGTTTATTTCAATACCGGCACCTCGATCCAAAATTGGACGGCAGGGAACAATACAGTGAACACCGTGGCGCCCTTGGGAGGCAATTCCCTAGCAATGGATGGATCTGGCAATTTTTATTCTGCCAACTCGGACGCTTACGATGGTTTGTATACTCTCCAAAAGTGGACGGCGGCCAGTAATACCACCACCACATTGGTGTCCTACCATAATGGATTGTACTACGGCCTGTCTGGCGTGACGGTTGACAGCACAGGCAAT
>DATAXU010000174.1:0-17812 GCA_036272955.1 Verrucomicrobiia bacterium | reverse complement strand
GCGGGCCAGCTTAGGACGAAGTTTGTGCCGGAGGCTTGCACGGTGACGGCAACCGGATTCAAGGCGATGGCGGAGAATGCGAGGTTGTCGATTCCCAAACCTTGGGATTTGCCGGTGGAACTGGCCATTTCCCAGACGAGCCATAGAGCGGCGCCCGGGGGCCAGTTCGTGATGGTTTGATTCATCACGCTGAGATTTGTCTGGTTGATGCCGGCGGTTCCATCGACGGCAGCGCCGCCGACATCGCCGGGAACTGTCGGGAAGCTCACGTTCAGGACGGGCAGAAAAGCGGTCGCAGCGGTGGAGAATGCGTTGGTGGCGGTGGGATCGATGAAATAATAGAATTCCAGAGTTTTGGGGAGGTTGGATTGACGCCAGACTTCGGCGGTGAATTGAAGGTTGATGGAGTTCAGGGTCAGGCCGGTGACGTTGATGAATCTGGCGCCGAAGGCCGTGTAACCGGTGGTGGAAGTGGCCAGCAATCCCAGTGCGCGATCGGAACTGTTGGGCAAACCGAAACTGATGTCGCCTCCGGTTGTCTGGTCGCCATCGGTAGCGCCGAAGCGTGTGCCGACGCTGGCGATGGGATTGGCGAGGCCAAACCAACCGTTCAGAGCTTGAATGCCCAGACCGCCGCTGTTGCCGGTTGTTTCGGCGGGGTACGCGAAATCAAATGGGTTGGCGAGAGAGTAGGTGATTCCATTGATCGTCACGGGATTGGCGCTGTCAATGGAGGTTGAACCCGGGTCGGGCAAGGCGTCGAAGTTCTGGGAGTAAGTGGAGCCGGCGACCGTGTACGGGATGAAGGAGGGAGGCGGCAACGCGGAGCCGTCGTTGGAAGCGCGTGGGGTGGGGTTTACGAAAACCTGGCGGACAAAACTTTGGCCGTCCGGATACGAACCGTAAGAATAATTTGGCAGCATTTGCGTGTAATCAAGGTAGTCGAGGACCTGCGGGACAGCGTTGTAGAGGCGGCTTAAGGCAATTGACCCGGAAACCGGCGGGAGCGTGAAGCCGGTGTGCGGCTGGCTGGCGGTGGAAAGGCCGGTCTGGCCGTCGGCAAAGACCACGAAGAATGCGCCGGCATTGATGGTGGCGCCGGCGGGGAATGACCAACTCGTCAAGGCCGAGTAGTTGGTGGAGAGATAGAGGCCGGCGAGGGAAACGGCGTTGGAGCCTGGATTGAAGATTTCGATCCATGGAACATGGGCGCCGGCGCTGTTGGTCAGGCCGGTGAGGTTGTCCGGCTCGACTTCATTGAGCCAAAGGGTTGGAAAGGCGGGCAAAGTGGCGGCGACGGCGTTTTTATAGGTTGGCGTGGCATTGCTGAGAGCGGATGACCAGTTGCCGGCGCGCCAATTGTCCTGGTGAGGGTCGATCAATTGCAGGGATGCGCCAGTATTGGTGACATTGGCGGGCCACGGGAGTTGATTGGAATACTGGACCTGTGTCACCATGAGGTTCGTTCCATTCTGGGGTTCGAGGAGGCTGATCATCGTTTCTCCATTGGTGGGAAGGGCGTTGGAAAAAATATCGAACGGGGCATTGGTGGCTCCGTAGGCGGTGGCGTAAGCGGTACTGTTGGCGGCCAGGACCAAAAAGCTGTTGGGGGCGAGGGTTGAACCGGCTGGGAAAACATAGGAAATCGGGGACACGTCCCAGCCGGAGAGATCGTATTCGTTGGTGGAGTTATTGTAGAACTCGATGAATTGAGCGTTGGGCACAACGGGAGCATACATGATTTCATTGACAACGACGTGGCCGACGGGCGACGGGACGGTGGGAGAAAATATGGCCTGGACGGAGCCGCTGGCGCCGGGAACGGGATTGCCGGACTTATCCAATCCGAGGACATTGAGGACGATGGTTCCATTGCGGTCGGGGACGGCAACGGTCCAGTTGGTCAGGGTGATCCAGGTGAGAGGGTAGTTCGCGCCGTTGATGGTGATGGTATCCACGTTGACGGGCGCGCCGCCGCTGATATAGGCGACATCATTGCTGACCACGACGGTGGGACTGAGCGAGAACGCGCTGGCGTTGACGGCGGCCAGTTGGGACGCAATGCTGGATTGCGCCTGGCTGAGCCAGGGTAGAATGGCCTGGGTAGGATTTTCTATGCCGATCAATCCGCTGTTGACGAAGGCCGCGTATTTGGCGTTCGCCAAAGGGGCGGAATTGGCGAGCGGGCCGTTGACCAATTCCTGCAAGGCCCGCCAATACATCCGTTGAAATACGGGGACCTGGTAGATCGCCGCCATATTGGTATCGCCGCCGGTGGTGAAAAAGAGATTTTGTCCTGGCGTCCATGAACTGCTATTGCCGAAAACGATATTAAAATCCCACATCATGAGCGCGTATTTGGTGCCCTGTGCGCCGATGTAACCGTAAAGGTTTTGGGCATTTTCAGCGCCAAAGGAGTCCCAGTTTCCGGCGGCGTGATTGGCGGCGAAAACGCGCATCCAATTCTCCATGTTGGCAATGGCCATCATGTTGGCGGGGAAGTTTGGCAAACTGGAATTGGCCGCTTCGATCAATGCGAAGGGGTCGGAATAATCGCTCTCGGAACCGGGGGATCGGCGCATTTCAAACGGGTAGCGATAGCGGGCTAATTTGAGGACGCCGCCGGTTGTGGTGAAAGGCTCGAGGACGCACCATGATTCCTCTGTAAAACCGATGGTGCTGCCGGAGGGGAAGGGCGCGAACTCAAACCAGGGTTGCATTTTGAACAGGAAACCGTCGCTGTCATTCGGGTAATGTTCCTTGACCATGGCCGAGCCGGGGACCTGGGCGTCTTCCATCAGGCTGCCGCGAAGATTGCCGTTGAAATAAACAGAGACGTAGCGGCGATTGAGCCATGGGACGCCGAGTGCGCGCAAGAATGTGTTGGCGATTTGCTCGCGTTGGAGGCTGGCGTCGTCTCCAGGGCCATTGCCTGGCTGGTGAATTTTGTTGAAATCATCGGTACCCAAAAGCTGGTCGTCCTCGGGAAATTCCCATTTGTAGTGGCAAAGATTGCCTGTTGGTGTATCAAAATCCTGATGGTATGGGCTGCCGGAGAAATGGCCCTGGGCGTTGTAGATAATGCGGTTATTGTAGGCAAACGTGAAATCGGATCCTTCGTTGCTGAGATCGGAGAGGTTGGCCCAACGGGAGGAGTTGGTTTGGGTGATCCAGCAGTGATAGGCCCCGAAGGCGTTGCCGCCGCTGGCTGTGGCGTCGCCAAAACCGATAACGCATTCCGGCACGGGTGCATTGTTGTTCAGCAACGCGGGGAACCTTGTGGTGTTGCCCCTGGCGTCCACGGCGCCGATATAAAACGCCACGATGGTTCCTGAGCTTTGGGCGGGAATTGTTGCGCTGAAAATGCCATCGCCGGCAATGGCGTCGCCGGAGAGACCGGCATCATTCATGGGGGCGGCGGTGTAACTGGTGGATGGGTCCACGCGATAATAGAGCGTGAGCGATTGGACGCCGTCGGGATCGTGAACGTGGGCGCTGACAACCACGGGTTGACCAGCGACGGGGATGGAGGGCGAGTGAGAAACCTTGTAGATGGCAGGGCCGGCGTTTGCGACCAAAGCGCTGTTGGGAGCGCCGGGGGTGCCGAGGTTGGAGGGAACCGGGAGCGCGCCGTAGGCCTGAAGCCAGTTGCCGTTCAACCGGAGCATCGCCTCGGGCCATCCGCGCAGCCATCGTGCCTTGAACCGGAGGGTGACGACGTCTCCCGCCGCCATATTGTTGGCGGCCAGGTTTGCTTCGCACGAATTGACGGCGTTCCACATGTGATCGCTGGCGCGGAGGTGCAGCGCATAGCTGCTGTCGTAACCCGGTGAATCGAGACTGGACCGGCTGTGATCGCCCTGAAGAGACCAATTGGCGATGCCGCTTTCGAAGTTTGAGTTTACAATAAAATTGGTTCCGTTGAAATCGACTTCCACGTTGTCCACCATGGCTTCGCCGGTGTCGAGAAGCCCAATTTGGGCGTGTTGAATGCCGGTTTCGTAATTGGCGCCGTTGTCAAGAACGCCGGTGGTTTCGATGTCCACCCAGGAGGATTTGTGCGTTTCATCGCTGTCGGCCCAATTGGCGGCCAGGCGGTGATTGGAATGAGGATCGATGAGTTCGAGGCTGCTGCCGTTGCCGCCGGACCATTGTCCCCAGCGTCCGCCGGTCCCGTAGGTGACTTCGTCCTCCTCAACGAGGATGGTATTGGTACCAAAGAAAGATTCCGGCTGGGCCAGGACGATGAGTTCGCCGTTGTGCGACAGTTTGCCGCTGTAATTGCCGTATGTGTTGGCCGAGTTGAGATTGGGGTAATTTGCAAAAAGGTTGGCGGTATTTTTGCCGATTACGACGTAGCCGCCGGGGCCGATGAAGGCATCGGACGGGAAGGTGAAGGTGACGCCGGACGTGAGTTGCCAGCCAGCCAGGTCGATTGTGTTTGTTCCCTTATTATAAAGCTCGATGTATTGGTCGTCGTCATTGCCGCTGATGGGGTCATACATCAATTCGTTGATGACGATGTCGCCAATCAAAATGGGGCTGTTGTTGGTGCCGGGGGTGTTGGTGGTGAACGCATAAAAATCATTCGCGCCGTCCGGCCAACGGCCATAGGAGACGCCATCGGCTTGAGCGCCAAATTGCACGGCGTCCAAAACGCGGCTGTTATCCGGCTTGATAAAATAGAGGGTTTCGCCGGCGCCATTGAGGGTGAAGCCAAACTGCGACTGGCTGAAAGAAATAAACCCGCGCGGTCCGATGACGGTGCCGGAGGGAATGACAAATTCGTTGGTGGCCGGATCATCGGTCAAAATACACCCGGAAATATTCACGGAACTGGTGCTGTGATTGTAGAGTTCAATGAATTGCTCGACGCCGGGGTTTTCGCTGTGGGGGAGGATTTCGTTGATGACGACGTTGCGCAGGGGGCTGGGGCGGTAGGATTCCATCGCGCCCGGAGAGCCGCCGACAATGTCACTGATGTCCCATGCCTGCGGATTGCTTTCGCCGTAGCTTGGATAATCGAGGACGATGGAATGGCCCGATCCGTCCGCCGCGACGGGCCAGGGATAAACATCTGTATAAGGGACGGTCAATAATACGTTTGAAACTTCGTCCAACAATTCGAGCGTCTCGGCGTGTTTGAGGCTGCCGGTGTATGGCCCCATGACATTGGTGATGCCATAGACGTTGCGGATGCTGTCCGGGGAAGCGGCGACGACCAAAAATCCGCCGCCGGGAATGGTGGTGTTTGGCGGAAAAGTATAATTCATGTCCGCGCAGGTGATTTGATAACCGCTGATGTCGTGAAACCAGGGTTCGGAATTATAAACTTCGATATATTCGCAATTGTTGCTGTCGGTGCGCGGGGCGGGTTTGTACATGATTTCCGAGAAAGCGATCGGCGTCAGCCGGCTCGACGGGCCCAGAGGTTCGTGGGGATTGGGGGCCGTCACAATCAACGCGCCGGCGGGAGTATTGCTATAATTGACGAAGCTTGCGGTGGTCAATTGGTTCGTCGAATCGCTGGCGACCGTCATGCCGAGGTAAATGGCGGCGGGCATCGTCAAAGTAGCGGAGCCCATTTGTGTCCAGTTCGTCCCGTCGTAGCTGGCAAAACCCGTAAAGATGTTTCCGACGCGGTTGAGGCGAAGCCACGTACTGGGATAATTGACAGGGAAGCTCCCGGTGGAAGTGGCGGTTGTGTTGCTGGCGTTGCGGCTTTCGAAAAATGCGCCCACCATGCTGGGTGTCGCCAGCGATGCGGCGAACGTGCTGCCGGGGGCGAGCGTCTGACGCGCCATGAGGCCGGCCGCGGCCCAGAGGTCGGACAGGCCGAGGCCGGAGAGGCAAACCGAGACATCGAAATTTCCCGTGACCTGCTGATACTGAAAATTGCACTGGTCGAGCAGCGAGCCAATACTGCCGTCAGTGGTCACGATCAAACCGTTGGAAGTGACGGTTGTGGTTGACGTAACGGGCGGACTGCCAATGTTGTCAGGAACAAACGCGTAGGCGGTAAAATTGGCGACGGTGTTGCTGGCGATCATGACCGGGGTGTGGACGGTGTCCAAAATGCCGTTGATGACCAGGGAATAGTTGCTGCCGTAGGCGAGAGGCGCGACGTTCAAGGAGACGGTGACGTTGTCCGACGCGAGGGTCGCGTTGGCGATGAACAAGCCATCCGAAAACGCGTAGTTCGTCACTTCCGTGGCCGTCGCCAGGGTGACCGGCTTGGAGAATACAACATCGACGAAATTCGATTGCACATTGAAGATTTGGGAAACGACGGGCGGGACTGTGTCGGCGGTGACGGTCAAGACAATTGGAGCGGTGGTGACCGCGCCGGTGGCATTGGTGAGGACGCAAGTGTACGTTTGGCCGTTGTTGGCGCTGACACTTGCGCTGGCGAGCACCAACGAGGGATTTGTGACGGTGGTGGGCGTGCCGTTGACATACCACTTGTAGGTCATTGGCGCCTGGTTCGTCGCCACGACGTTGAACGTCACGGGCTGGTTCTCCACGACGGTTGTATTGGTGGATTGCGAAAGAATTCCCGGGTGGGTGTTTGTGCCGTTGAAGGGAATCATCAGAGTGCCGGCGGCACTGAGGGCGGACATCGGCTGTTCCAACGCGCCGTTGGGCAGTTGCCAGCCGACCGCGAGGTTGTCGCCGCCGGTGCCCTGTTGCATATCGGCTTCCAAATAATAACGGTACCCGGCTTGCAAGAGGACCGGCGCGGATTGTTGGTTGGTGTATTTATTCCATTGCCCGGCACTTGTGTAGCCTGTGTTGGAAGCGATCGGACGACTGCCGGCGGCGGTTTCATTGGTGCTCAGGAACAGCTTCGAAGTGTCGTCGCTGGCGATCCAAAACGTATAGTTGCCGGTCAACGGCGGCACGACCAATGCGCGCACGCGCTGGCCGTAGTAATTCATGCCCGTGTTGATTTCCGTCTCGAAATTGGTGAAGACGTGCGTAAAAGAGGGGACCGGGGAATTGGGCCAATTGGGATTGTCGGTGGTGTTCGTCAACGCGGCGAGAGTATCGCCGACGGAGGAACTGAGATTGGTCCAGAGTTGCCGATAAACGCCGAGTGCCGCGGAGGTCAGCGAAACGTTCGAAAAGGTGGAGGTGTTCAGGTCCGAGTTGTTGTGGGCCGTGACGCAAAGCCCCGCGAGGAGAGGGCCGTTGAGCGGGATTGTTTCCGTGGAGCCGACCTGGAGCCAATTTGTTCCGTCGGAACTGTAGTAACCGCTGAAATTGTCACCGTCCGAGCGCGTGAGTTTTACCCACAATGGAGCAGCCCCGCCCGAATTGGCGGCGGTGCAGGCGCCGCCGGTTGCGGAGCGCCATTCAAAGTTGACGCCGTTGGCTTCGCTGACGACCAGGTTAACGTTGATCGCGCCCGCCGTGGTGTCATTGCGAAACATGACTCCCGCCTTTGCCCAGGGGTCGGTATTCTGAACTGTGCGCACTTGGGCAATCACCGCGCCATCGCACAGGAATGGCGTGCTGACGAAATTGAATTGATCGTCGTCGTTCCAAATGTCACTGCCGCCACCGGCGACCGTCCAGACGCCATTCGCCATCGAGGCGGAGCCGGCGATTCCCGGGGAGCCGATATCGGCATCGGTCCATCCGATGGGGAGGCTGGCATGGGCAACCTGAGCAAGACTGACGATTAGCAGTGCCAAAAAGAGGGGAGAAAAGATTGTGGACGGTGGACTGGTAGTGTTCCAACGCCTCCCCCCTTTGGAAGAAATGGGAATAAACATTATGTAACGGCGAAAGTATCATGTTTTACACTACATGACAAGGGAAAAGCCTGGGATTTGGGGCCTGATTTGAGTTGACAATGAGAACCGGGAAGACGCCTGTTTAGCCGCATGAGTTTCAAGCGACTTGCGCTGTTCGGCTGCGTCGTGGTGGCGGGGGGACTGGCTGCGAATTGTGGGGCGGCGCCAAACTATTGGTCGTGGGCAGAGACGCCGCCAATGGGCTGGAATAGCTGGGATGGCTTTGCCACGACCGTTACGGAGACCCAGACCCGCGCGCAAGCCGATTTCATGGCCGGCCATCTTTGCCGGCACGGTTGGGAATACATTGTCGTGGACATTCAGTGGTATGAGCCGATGGCGACCGGGTTTGACTATCGGAAGAATGCGCAATTGTCCATGGACGGTTGGGGCCGGCTGATGCCAGCGACCAACAAGTTCCCGTCCGCAGCTGATGGCCGGGGTTTTACGCATCTTGCGGATTACGTTCACAGCCTTGGCTTGAAATTCGGCCTGCACCTGATGCGCGGAATTCCACGCCAGGCAGTGCGGGAGAACACTCCTGTCCTTGACGGAAAATGCGCCGCCGGCCAAATCGCCGATACCAACGACACTTGCCGGTGGAACGGGGACATGTACGGGGTGGATATGTCCAGGGCGGGGGCGCAGGATTATTACAATTCCGTGTTTGAGCAGTTGGCGGCGTGGGGCGTGGATTTTGTGAAGGTGGACGACCTTTCCCGGCCTTATCACACGGCCGAAATCGAGGCCATTCGCAGGGCGATCGATCACTCGGGGCGGCCGATGGTCTTCAGCACGTCGCCGGGCGCGACGCCGGTCAGCGAGGGGAGCCACATCAGCACCAACGCAAACATGTGGCGGATCAGCGACGATTTTTGGGACCATTGGCCGGAACTTTTGGCGCAGTTCGACCGATTGCGCCAATGGACGCCATTTCGCGCGCCCGGCCATTTTCCCGACGCTGACATGCTGCCGATTGGGGTGTTGCAAATGGGAAAAAGCAAAACGCACTTCACGCGCGACGAGCAGTTGACGTTGATCTCGTTGTGGAGCATCGCGCGGTCGCCGCTGATGATTGGCGCGGACTTGACCAAGCTCGATGATTTCACGCTCTCGTTGCTCACCAATGACGAAGTCCTTGCCGTCAATCAACACAGTTCCAACAATCACGAGATTTTTCATCGCGACGGTTTTTATGGGTGGATCGCCAGTGCGCCGGGTTCGCCGGACAAATATGTCGCACTGTTTAACACGCGCGCGACCAATGAAGCGGCAGCGGCGGTTCCGGTGAAAGTGTCCGAACTGGGATTGGAGGAGCAAGTCCGCGTCCGCGATTTGTGGGAAAATACGGATTTGGGACCGATGGCGGATGAGTTCGCCCCGGTCATCAACCCCCACGGGGCGGGACTGTACCGCATATCACCGATTGCGAAATAATTACGGCATCGTCATGAGGCGGGCGACGATCATTTCAAAGACGCCGACGCACGCCAGCAATATGGCGAAAATCCACAGGGGCTTTTTTTTCGTCAGAAGACACATCGATGCGGTTGCGATGGAAACGGAAAAAATGGAAATGGCCAATCCGAGGTGGGCGCCCACCTTGCTCGCGAAATCCCGCCTGGCCTCCAGGGCGTCGGCCTGCTCCTTGATTTTCGCCTTCCTGGACTCGTAATCGGCGATCTTTTCGTTGTAATTTTTCGTGGCGGCGGGATCGTTGCTATTCTTGACAATTTGGTCGCGCGACAGTTCGAAGAGGTGTTGTTTGATCGATTGGGCCTGGTAGAAATTCCATTGGTCAGAAGCCTGGGCCTGGGACATCGAAGCCATGCCGGAGTATTTGCCGCTCCACTGAGCGGCGACCGATGCCACCACGGCGAGCACCACGACGGTCAGCGAGACATATCTCGTCCATGCCTCGCGACGCTCCTTTTCCTTCGCGGCGGCGCGATCGGCCTTGAGGTCGCCGATAAACGCCTTGAGTTCATTCAATTCGCCGCGGAGATCATCCATAGTTCAACTCCTGGTTCTTAAATCGCGCTTGATGTAGCGCAAGTCGAATTTCTCCGCAAGCCTTCTTGAAACGCAGTTTTATTATTCGTAAAAGCGGTTGAATCCCCAGGACTGGTAAACCTCCACCGGAACATTTGCGCCGGGTTTGCGAACGATCCGCACGTAAGCGCCGGGCGTCTTGGCGATAAATTTCAGGGCCTCACTGGGAGGAAGCACGCTCATTACCTTTGTCAATCCATCTGCGGTAAAATCGTCCCCCGCGATGACTGTCACCAGCCTGTGGTCCGTCAACCCGATGCCGGTTCGGGGATCGATGATGTGAGAATATCTCGTGCCGTTGATTTCCAGGCGTTGAAAAAGATCGCCGGAAGTCGAAATGCCCACGTTCGAGACCACGACGTACCGCGCCATGGGGGCATTGGTGGCATCCAGAGGAGGCAATTCAATGCGCCAGCCTTTTCGGCCCGGAGGTTTCCCGCTCATGGCCATGTCCCCGCCGCCGAAAATCAGCGCGTTCGTCACTCCCAATCGCGTGAGCGTTCGAAGCGCTTGATCGACAGCGTAGCCTTTGGCAATGCCGCCCAAATCCAGGCGCATGTTTGGAGCGATCAATTTTACTGTGTGACGGCGGGGGTCCAACTTCATTTTGGTGTAGCCCACGGCCATGCGCGCTTTTGCGAGACGCACGGGATCGGGCATGGCGCCTTTGCGCCGGGCGTACCGCCAGAGGTTGACGTAAGGCCCCACGGTGGCGTCGAATGCGCCGTGACTGCGCTCGGCCAGGTCCTGCGCCCGTTCCAATACCCTCCAAAGATCGGGACTGACGTGAACTTCCTTGTCCTGGCCGGAGGTTTGCGAGAGCCGGCTTAATTCGCTGTCCGAATCGTAATCCGTCATTTCGTCATTGATCTGCGCTATCCGTGAAAAGGCGGCCGTTGCGGCGCCTTCCGCCGCGTTTTTGGAGGGAGCATAAACAAAAATGCGAAAGGGCACTCCCATCTCCGCGTGTTCAAATTCGTAGGGAGTCGCGTCCGGCGGTAACCCAAGGGGGGTCGAAACGCACCCCGCTGCCAGCAATGCCAGACCCATAAAACCAAAACGCTTCATACCAAAAACTATCAGAAATCAAACGCCATCGCGACCTGATTTTATTTAGGCGGTTTAAAACGGAAAAGATTTTGCGACGCGCTAATGGGCGCCGCCTTGAAGAGTCTGCACTGTTTCGACTCGCGTGATCAGCCATGTGCCGTCGATTTTTTTCAGCGTTAATTTCAGTTCCTGGATCATCATGTCCGAATCCCCCGCGATTTTTGCCTCGAGCGTGAGGTCGGCAATGGCGGATTTCTTGTCGGGTTGGATGATCAATGTTACGTCGGGAATTGAAACGCTGAGGCTCTTGACCGCCGCGCGCGCGCCCAAATCGGTTTGGAAAAGTTCTTCGCGGCTCGACAAACGCTGTGTCTCATGGCCGGGAACGTCAATCCGCACTTCGACATTTGTTGCGAAAAAATCCGCAAGACGCTGGGCGCCGGCCAGGTTTGACAAATAGCTTGAACCAGGAGCGAACGAGGCGGCTTGGGCGACTTGAGCGAGGCGTTTGCGAATGACCCGGTCCGGGTTGGGGGCAAGAATTGTCCAAAGCCAAACTCCCAGGACCGCGCCCAACACGATGAGAAATAGACGCGTCCCCAGTTTCATAAGAGGACGCGTCCGACGATGCGCGACCTGTCCACTTTTCCAAAAACGTGGTTGAGTTGCGACATGGAACGATTGTCGCCCACCACAAAGTATTGAGTGGGACCGAGCGTGACGGGAGGGCAATTCCAATTGCACGGGCCTTTCTCATAAGGTTCGTCCAACGGTTTGCCATTGACGATGACTCGTCCGTAACTAAAAGAGATCGATTCACCCGGCAGTCCCACAATGCGTTTGAGATACATCATGTGTGGCATCGAAGATCCTTCGCCTCCGGGAGTCAAGCGGATGCCGACCACCTCGCCGCGTTGCGGTTCGCGTCGGAGGAACGCCAGCGTGTTGATAAAATTGACGGAATGATCGTGATAAGTCGGTTCCATGCTGATGCCCGTCACACGAACCGGAAGAAGGAGGTACCTGAAAACGACCACGCAGACCGCCGCCACAATTACCGCGCGAACCAAGGTAGCTTTGGGATTGCGGCCCACGGTCGCAATCTGGATCCACGACCTGGCGGGACTTTTGCGGGTATCCTGAACTTCTGTCATCGCCATCAATGTCCGATATCCCGGCGCGCGCGCAAGAAGCGTCGAGCGCATTTACTCATCGAATTTGAAGGTGGAACGGTTTTGACGCATCCGTTCCGCATCAATAATCGCTTCCATCCGTCGCAAGTCCTCCGCGATGCTGGTGCTGATAATCAGATATTGAAAATGGCGCCATTGGGCGATCTCGTGGCGGGCCGCGCCCAGGCGGGTTTCCAATTCGGACGGCGAATCGGTCCCGCGCCGTCGCAGTCGTGATTCGAGCACATCGACCGTGGCCGGGGTGAGAAAAACGGTGATGAGGGCGCCGCGCAAATCCGCATCGGCGGCGGCGCGCGAACAAACTGTGGCGGCGCCCTGGACATCGATGTTCAGGAGCACGTCGCTGCCTTCGCGCAGTTTTTCCAGGACTTCCGTCTTGGGCGTGCCGTAGGAATGGAAATGAACGCGGGCGTGTTCCAAAAATGCGTTCGCTTCCACGCGCCGGGTAAATTCATCGTTATCGATGAAATAATAATCGCGCCCGTCCACTTCGCCCGGACGCGGGGCGCGGGTCGTGCAAGTGATGGCACGGGTCATTTCCGGGTGGCGCGCGAGCAACTGCTGGCACAACGTCGTTTTGCCTCCGCCCGAGGGCGCGGAGATCACAATCAACATCGGCGACGAGCCAACTGTGGGCGACTCGTTCATTCGACGTTCTGGACTTGCTCGCGGAATCTTTCCAGTTCCGCCTTCAACAATACAACCTCGCGCGAAATGTCGGTGTCATTGGCCTTTGAACCAATGGTGTTGATCTCGCGATTGATTTCCTGGGCTAGAAAATCCAACGTGCGCCCCACGGGTTCCGCGGATTTGACGCAGTCGTCAAATTGCTGGAAATGGCTTTGTAGGCGCGTGAGTTCCTCGGTGATGTCGCTGCGGTCGGCGAAATAGAAAATTTCCTTCGCCAGGCGCTCGTCTTCCATGCCGGGAGTTTCCAGGCCGGCCGTTTTGATGCGAGCCATGAGTTGCTCGCGATGACGCTCGGCGACCTTCGGGGCGCGGTCCTGGACGCGCCGCGCGCCGGCGCGCAATTGGGCGATGCGGGACTTCAAGTCCTTTGCCAGGGAGCCGCCTTCGCGCTCGCGCATTTTCAACAAGACGTCGAGCGCGGCGTTGAGGGCCTTGCTTGCTGCGGGCCACAACTCCTCGGCTTCGCCGATTTCCTCCGTGGCTTGCAAAACGCCGGGGGCGCGCGCGAGCATGTCCAAAGTAACGGGGTCGGCAAGGTGGAGGGACTTGGCGAGGGCGCGAAGTTCCTTGGCGTAAAGTTTGGCGAGCTTGGAATCAATCCGCATTTTCGCCGCGCCCTCGGCGGCATGAACGGAGACGCGAACCGTCAGGCGTCCGCGCGCGACACGGCGGTTAATCTGATCGCGGATTTGTGCTTCAAGCACTTCAAGATCGCGCGGCAGATTGACGGCGATTTCAATTTGTTTGCGGTTGACGGAACTGATCTCGATCGTGACTTTGAAGCCGCGTTGGGAACATTCGCCGCGTCCGTATCCTGTCATTGAATTCATTCTCGGCTCCGATTTACCCGGAAGAGGCGGCGATTTGCAATGTCATTCGCACGGGTATTGCATAAGGGGAGTTTCCAATGCAAGCTGCCGGGCGCAATCATGGCAGGGCTTGCATTACACGAATTTCACCAAACCGCCGGCGCGAGTTTCACCGAAGTCAGCGGGCAGGAAGCTGTCGCGCATTACGGGGATTGGAGGGCTGAGTACGATGCGTTGCGTGATGGGGCGGGCGTGATCGACTTGAGTTTTCGCGGGCGGCTGTGCGTCCTGGGCGCGGACCGGCAACGCTTTCTCAACGGGCAGGTCACCAACAACGTGAAGGATTTGCAGGGCGGCCACGGGTGTTACGCGGCGCTGGTTTCCGCAAAGGGGAAATTGCAAAGCGATATCAATATATACTGTCTCGAAAACGAACTGCTGCTGGATTTGGAGCCGGGGTATGCGGATGGTGTCGCGCAATGGCTGGAAAAATATGTCATTGCGGAAGACGTCCAAATCATCGACGCGGCGCCGCATTATGGATTGCTGAGTGTGCAGGGGGCGAAGGCGGCGAGCTTGGGGGACAAATGGCCTGGGGACGTTATGCGGATTTCGGAAGCCGGGGAAATCTTTGCGGCCAATCGTCCGCGTTTGGGAGGGGCGGGCTTTGATCTTTTTGTTCCGATTGCCGGACTGAGGGAGGCTGCGGAGCAATTGGTTTCGCGAGGCGGGCGGTTGTGCGGGTGGGATGCGTTTGAGACGGCGCGGGTTGAACTTGGGATTCCGCGCTTCGGGGTGGACATGGACGAAACGAACCTGGCGCCGGAGGCGTTGGGTGAGGGGGCGATCAGTTATTCCAAGGGTTGTTATATTGGACAGGAGGTCATTGCGCGGGTGCGCACTTATGGGCAGGTCGCCAAATCTTTGCGGAGACTTAAGTTGGGTGGAGACGTCACTAAGGGGGCGAAACTTTTTCTGGGAGACAAGGAAGTTGGGTACGTGACGAGTGTGGTTCGGTCGCCTGCGTTGAACGCGGTTGTTGGGTTGGGGTATGTTCGGCGGGAAGCCAATGTGAAGGGGGCGGAACTTTTTGTGGAAATGCCTCATGGGAGAATCCCGGTTGAGTTGGACTTTTAATCGAGAAATACGCAAAAGATCGTCTAAAAATCCAACCATTGGATTTACGCCGCATTTTCCGGTTGACGGGCGGGGGAATATCGCTAAAATAAGACCGTAAAAATTGTTTTGCTGGACTCGGATTCAGCGCGCAAGTCGGAGAGCCTGGTTCTGCCGACTTTTTTGTTCCCTGACAGGGAAAATGAAAGATTATGAACGCCGATTTTTTAGCCGTGTTGGAGTTTTGGGAACGCGAGAAGGGAATCAGCCGCGATGTGCTGGTCGGCGCTGTCGAAGAAGCTTTGCTTTCGGCTGCCAAAAAGGCCGTCGGCCCCGCCCGCGAACTTCGGTGTGTGATCGATACCAAATCCGGCGACATCAAGGCGTTTGCAAAACTCGTTGTATCCGAGAAGGTTATATCCAAACACGACCAGATTTCCGTTTTTGACGCCCGCCGGATCAAGGCGGATGCCCAACTCGGTGAAGAACTGGAAGTGGAGGTCACCCCGGCTGGTTTTGGGCGAATTGCTTCCCAATATGCCAAGCAGGCCCTGATGCAGCATATCCGCCGGGCTGAGAAGCAGCTTATTTTCACGGAGTTCAAGGACCGGGTGGGGGATATTATGAGCGGGGTGGTCCGCCGTTTCGAGCGGTCGGACGTGACGATTGACCTGGGGAAATACGAGGCGCTGCTGCCGAATCGCGAGCGCGTGCCGACGGAGGAATACCAAATTGGCGAGCGCATCCGTTGCTACGTCAAGGCGGTGGAAAGCGGGACGCATGGGCCGGAAATCATACTTTCGCGTGCGGATCCGCAATTCGTGATTAAATTGTTTCAGTTGGAGGTGTCGGAGATCAACGATGGGACGATCGAGATCAAAGGGATTGCCCGCGAGCCGGGTTTTCGCACCAAACTGGCGGTCCACACTCGGGACCCGAAGGTGGATCCGGTGGGGGCGTGCGTGGGTCTTCGCGGCCAGCGCGTGAAGAATATCGTGCGGGAGTTGAACAACGAGAAGGTGGATATCATCAAGTGGGACCCGAACGCGAAGGTTTATATTGCCAACGCGTTGGCGCCGGCGCAATTGAAGTCTTTCAATGTCGATGAGGTGCGGCGGCGGGTCAAGATCACCGTGGCGGAAGACCAGCTTTCGCTGGCGATCGGCAAGCGCGGGCAAAACGCGCGGCTGACCTCGAAGTTGACCGGATGGCAGATTGATATTGAGCCGGAAACGGTGGTTCACGTTGGTTTTGAGGAAAAAGTAGCGCAGGCGGTGCAGACAATTGCGACCGTTCTGGGCTTGACACCGGAGGTCGCCAGCGTCCTTGTGCACGCGGGATTTTCGACACTGGATGCGTTGCTCCAGGCGGAGTTGAGTGATTTAGAGCAGATTGAACAGATCAAGGAACAGGCGCCGGCGATCATGGAGAAAATCAAGGCTGAAGTGGCGCGGCGTCAGGGTGGCGAAGCCGGGGAGAAGAAAGAAAATCCTTGAGGCGATGAAAAGGATGCCCACAATGTTTGCATGTTAATGTCATGAAAGCCGTGTGGGCCAATTGCAGTTGGCGGATAGAACACTATGCCCGTTCGAATTTACGATTTAGCGAAAAAGCTTGGCATCGAAAGCAAGGACGTCCTTGCGAAAGCCAAGGACCTTGGGATTTCCCAAGCGAAAGTGCCGTCCAGTTCGCTGGACAAAATAACTGCTGAATTTCTCGAACAGCAGCTTGCCGCGCTGTTTCCGCAACCTGCGCCGCCCCCCGTCCAGCCGCCTCCCGATGCGCCTGTTGCCCCGGCCGCACCCGATGCGCCGGTTGCCGTTGAACCGCCTCCGCCCGCGCCTGTCCATGTCGAACCTCCGCAAGAGGTCGCCGCGGTGTCCGCGCCTGCTGTGGTCCCGGAGCCAGTGCCTGAACCCGCTCCTTTGATTGCTCCTGTGGAAGTCGCGCCGCTCGTCGAGCCGGCCCCGCCGGTGGTTGCCCATGAACCGCCGCCCGCGCCGCCGCCGCCGGTGGTGGAAATCCCGAAGATCGTATTGCCGCCCGCGGCGCCGCCTCCTCCCAAAGTGGGAGACAAGGTGGGTTTCGTGCAGTTGCCCGTCAAACCCGCGGCGCGTCCGCAACCGGAGCGTCCGTCCGGCCGCACTTCGCCTGCGCCTGCTCCCGGCGGTGGCCGGCCTGGTTTTCCTGGCCGCGGAGACAATCGCAACGTTCGGGGAGGTCCGCCAGCGTCCTCCGACCAGGGCCAAAGATTCGCTCCCCGGCAGCCGCAAAGGTCGGGCGCGCCGGCGCCCGCCGCCTCCAAGGCCCCTGAGAAATTTGTGCCGCTGGCAACGGGCCAGGTCATCACGCTCAAACCACCGATCATCGTGCGAGATTTGGCCGAGCAACTTAAACGCAAGCCCTTCCAGATCATTGCGGATTTAATGGAAGTCGGCGTTTTTGCCAACGTCAACCAATCGATTGAGGAAGATGTGGCGCAGCGGATTTGCGCGAAGTATAAATTCCGGTTCGAACTCGAAAAACGCGAGCGGGGGGCAGGGGCGCATACGCCTGTCAAAAAAGTCGAACTCGACATCGAGGACAAGCCCGAGCAGATGAAGCCGCGCGCTCCCGTCGTGACGATCATGGGCCATGTCGATCACGGGAAAACCACCTTGCTCGACGGCATTCGCAAATCGAATGTCGCAGCCGGGGAAGCCGGCGGGATCACCCAGCACATTGGCGCCTACACGATTTCCTTCCCGCATCCGGAGCGCAAAAACGAATTGCAGCAAATCACCTTTCTTGACACGCCGGGCCATGCGGCGTTCAGCGCGATGCGCGCGCGGGGCGCGACGGTGACGGACATCGTTGTGCTCGTCGTGGCCGCCAATGACGGCGTGATGCCGCAGACACTCGAAGCGTTGAGCCACGCCCAGGCCGCGCACGTTCCGATTATTGTCGCGGTCAACAAGTGCGATCATCCGAACGCAAACCCGATGAGGGTCCGCCAGCAACTCCAGGAAAAAGGGCTGGTGCCCGACGAATGGGGCGGTGAAACAATTTTCGTCGATGTCTCCGCGCTGACCAAACAAGGGGTCGATAAACTTTTGGAGATGAT
>DATAXU010000173.1:0-15099 GCA_036272955.1 Verrucomicrobiia bacterium | reverse complement strand
GGCCAGCATTCGCCTGGACCGCTCGTTAAGGTGCGGCCAGAGACGCTGCAACTTCCGGCGCAGATCTCGAAGAGATACCACGCATTGATGAATAACATCACCCCTAGGAGTTGTAAATGTTATTTATTGACGACGCCTTAGTGCGTGTTTAAATCCTACAAGAGGTCTTGCGGCAAGGGATTTTGACCGGATCCTAGGTCGCTATTTCGGACTGGGGATTTTATGAAGAGGCTTCTGGTCCATAAATGAACAGGATTACTGCGCAGATTCCCAGCAAAACTCCAGCCGTCAATCCGGGCAAGAACGTGAAAAGGGCGCTCACAAGGAAAACATCGACGCCGCAGAGAAGAAATGTCCAGCCAGGTTTTTTAGACGGAGCTAGCGGATAATGATCCGAGATCGCAGCAAGAATCTGAGCGGCACTGTCAAAATTCCTAACGACTTGGAGCATTCGCATCTATCTAGGCCGGAGTGGTCAAAGTGTAACCGCGACCTGGCATGAAGCCGGGTATTCCGCGGAGAATTTCCGGGCCGAACGGAAGGATGTGTTCCAAGCGATTGGACTTGGCGCGCAGCACAACTATGGCAAATGGAAGGAATCTGGTTGGACTCTGGGCAGGCAGGTTTTTGTCCACTGTAAGGAAAAGGTCAAATTTCCTGGAATCCGCAATATGCTTGAGCAGTCTCCCGTTTTTCACGCTGGCCCATCCGGCTTGCGGCACCGTCGTAACCTCATGGCCTGGCAGCAGCGCGGCCAAACTCCTGAGAAGGCACTCATCAAGGAGAATGCGTATTCAGGCTGGCAAAATCGCCTTGTCGAAAATTGCGTTGGCGGATTCTTCCAAAAAACCGACGGCTTGTTTTCGTGAGACGGTGGGATACTGCTCGAGAAATTCGTCCAACGTGTCTCCGCCTTCAAGATAATCGAGCAACGCGCGCACTGGAACGCGGGTGCTGGCAAAACAAGGCGCGCCGCCCGGGATTTCCGGGGCAATCTTCACGACGGATTTTTCTTCATGCCAGAAATTATGTCGCCGACAGCCCGCTGGCAACTCCACACAGGGAATGCGCATCTAAACTTGTAGGTAGGATCGCCTCCCGCCAGTTGCCGAGTTCAAGCCAGCCGGCGGCGGCAGACAAATGGTAGGAGTCGGGCGATCCAAGTTGTTGCATGTGAGATTGCTTTTGACTAAATCTTGCAGCGCAAGAATAATTGACCGTTAAACTGACACATCGTGAAATCCGATAGCCCACTGATGACGCACTCAGGCGCGCCTGATAAGGGCGAGGGCTCTTTGCCAGAGCCTAAACCGGCTCGGCCTGGTAAATTGACCCATTATGCCGGTCTGGATGGCATCAGAGGATGCGCGATTTTGGCGGTGATGTTATTCCACACCGGATTGCCACTATTTCCTGGAGGATCCATCGGCGTCGATGTTTTCTTTGTTTTGTCCGGATTTCTCATTACGTCGATCCTGCTGCGTGAGTGGGAGAGCCAAGGCCGAATTTCTCTGGCAAACTTCTACGCCCGCCGTTTTCTCCGTTTGGCTCCCGGCTTCCTTGTGATGGTGGGAGTCACGGTGCTGTTGCGCCACAGGCTCTCCGTGGGCTTTGGAATGCCTACGCTAAAGGCGGTCGCGCTTGTTCAACTGTACTTGGCCAACTGGGTCAGGGCGTTTTCCAGTAACGTAATGATATTGGGGTTTCTTGGGCACACCTGGTCTTTGGCTACAGAGGAACAGTTTTACCTGCTTTGGCCTACTATTTTGGTCTTCCTTCTGTTCCGAAAAGCGCGCCCTGTCGTTATAATTTTGGGGCTGATTGCGGTGGCGGCTGCCTCAGTGTGCCTTCGATGGTTTCTGATCTATACGGGTGGCACCGATCAGCGCATTTATAACGACTTCTTTTGCCGGGCCGAGGAACTACTGATTGGTTGCATTTTGAGTTTTCTTCCATTGAATCGGTTGTCCCAAGGTACTGCTGGAAGGTTTTTATTCAAATTGTCTGCAGGCGTCGGGGCTTTTGTTTTGGTGCTTATTGCAGTGGCTCATGTGCCTGCAAAAATCTACTTCGGATTTGAGATGACGGCGGGTTCGCTTTCGGCAGCCGCGTTAATCGCCGCGATTGTGACATCCAGCCGCGTACCGGTGATTTTTTCATTCTTGGAAAGCCGCGTAATGAGATGGCTGGGGAAAATTTCCTATTCCCTTTACCTGTACCACCTTTTGCCATCGGCAGTTTTGGATTCAGTTCTTCCCACTTTGTTCGACGCTAAGATATCGATCTATTTTCTTCATCATCCCCGGCACATGTATTTCCGGTCGAACATTTTCGTGAACTTTGCATTGGCAATTCTTTTGGCCACTATTTCTTACCGATTCGTTGAACGTCCATTTTTAAACCTCAAGGAATGCTTCTCTCCAGGAGGCATCCGATTGACTCGACATAATCTGTTACCAGGTCTGATTTCGATAGCAAGAGGCCCCCGCCGGTGAGGGTTGAAAGAGTCCTAAACTATTTGGGAGAGATGAGCTATCCGCTCTACCTGGTGCATTGGCCGATTTATATCATCATTTACGAATTCTTTCATACGCAACTGCAGCCGCATGTGAGGTCTGTCGTAATTTATCAGTTTTGCGCGATGCTGAGGGCGATGGCGATTTATCATCTGGAGGATCGTCCAGGACGGAAATTTGTCCTCAAGAAATTTGGATTTAAAGGGCCGTTGGCGACCATGCACGCCACGCCTCTTCCGAGCGTGGTTCAACTCTGAGGGATGGATCGCGTGTCCGGTGAGACTGTAATTGAATGGTAGCGCGTACGGGAATCGCACCCGTCTTTCAGCCTTGAGAGGGCCGTGTCCTAACTGATAGACGAACGCGCCAATCTGATCGCCTTTGCCCCTTTATCTTATTCGCTTTAACCACATGTGCAAACCAAATTGCGGTCGCCCCAGACGTTGTCGATCCTGCCCACCGCCGGCCAGAATTTGTGCTCGCGGACGCTGGCGCTCGGAAAGGCGGCGCGTTCGCGGGTGTAGGGGCGGTCCCAGTTTTCCCGCACGACTGCCAACGCGGTGTGCGGGGCGTTTTTTAGGAGGTTGTTTTGCGGGCTGACTTTGCCGGACTCGATTTCCGCAATTTCTCCGTGGATGGCGATGACGGCTTCGCAAAAACGATCCAGCTCTTCCTTGGACTCGCTTTCGGTCGGCTCAATCATCAGGGTCCCAGGCACGGGAAAGGATACGGTGGGGGCGTGGAATCCGTAGTCCATCAAGCGCTTGGCGACGTCTTCGACTGTCACGCTCTTGAAGGGGCGCAAATCGACGATGCATTCGTGGGCGACGAATCCGCTTTTGCCTTTGAATAATACGGGGAAAAAGGGGTCGAGTTTTCGGGCGATGTAGTTGGCGTTGAGGATGGCGATGCGGGTGGCTTCGGTGAGTCCGGCGCCGCCCATCAGGGCGATGTAAACCCAGGATACCAGTAGTATGCTGGCGCTGCCCCATGGGGCGGCGGAGACGGCGCCGATTGGGTCTTCGCCGCCGAGGTTGACGATGGGGTGGCCGGGAAGGAAGGCGGCCAAATGTTCGGCGACGCAGATGGGGCCCATTCCAGGACCGCCGCCGCCGTGCGGGATGCAAAAGGTTTTGTGGAGGTTGATGTGGCAAACGTCGGCACCGATGTCGCCGGGACGGCAGAGGCCGACCTGGGCATTCATGTTGGCGCCGTCCATGTAAACCTGGCCGCCGTGGTCGTGGACGATCTGGCAGATTTCGCGGATTTCCTCTTCGAAAACGCCGTGGGTCGAAGGATAAGTGACCATCAGCGCGGCGAGGTCGTCCTTGTGGGCGTTGGCTTTGACGCGCAAATCGGCGAGGTCGATGTTGCCGGCTTTGTCGCAGGCTACCGTGACGATTTCCCATCCGGCCATTGCGGCGCTGGCGGGATTGGTGCCGTGAGCGGAAGTGGGGATGAGGCAGATGCGGCGGCCGGGTTGGCCGCGTGTTTCGTGAAATTTCTGTATGACAAGGAGGCCGGCGTATTCGCCCTGGGCGCCGGAGTTGGGTTGCAAAGAACAGGCGGAAAAGCCGGTGATCGCGCAGAGCCATTGTTCGAGCTGGCGGAAAATGATCTGGTAACCGCGCGTTTGCGACAGGGGCGCGAAGGGATGGAGGCGCGCGAATTCCGGCCACGTGATGGGGAGCATTTCGGCGGTGCCGTTGAGCTTCATCGTGCAGGAGCCGAGGGGAATCATGGATGTTGTCAACGATAAGTCGCGCGATTCCAACCGGCGGAGGTAGCGGAGCATTTCGGTCTCGGAATGGTGGCGGTTGAAGACGGGTTGCCGAAGGAAATCGCCGGCGCGAGCGAGGGGGGCGGGAAATTGGAGGTCGGCGCTGGCGGCCAATTCCGAGAGGGAAATGGCCGGGGCCTTGCCGCCGTTGAGCAGGGCGAGGATATCGACGACGTCCTTTTCGTTGGTGGTTTCATCCAGGGAAATGCCAATGGTGCGGGCGTCGAAGAGGCGAAAGTTCATGCGCTCGGTCTCGGCGGCCTTGAGAATGGCGGGGGCTTTTTCGCCGAGATTGATTTTAATGGTGTCAAAGAAAGGGCCAGTTTGCTCGCGCGGAAAACCGAGTTTTTCCAGGGCGGTTGCCAGGACGGTGGTCATGCAGAGGACTCTGCGGGCGATTTTTTTCAATCCTTCCGGGCCGTGATAAACGGCGTACGTGGAGGCGATGTTCGCGGGAAGGGCCTGGGCGGTGCAGATGTTGCTGGTCGCCTTTTCGCGGCGAATGTGCTGTTCGCGGGTCTGGAGAGAGAGTCGGAGCGCGGGCTTGCCGCTGGAATCTTTGGAAACGCCGACGAGGCGTCCGGGGATGAGGCGTTTGCAGGCGTCGGTGGTGGCGAAGAACGCGGCGTGAGGTCCGCCGTAACCGAGGGGGACGCCGAAACGTTGGGCGCTGCCGACAGCGATGTCGGCGCCGAATTCGCCGGGGGGCCGTAACAACGTGAGGGCGAGGAGGTCCGCAGCGACAGCGAGCAAGGCACCGGCGGCGTGGGCTTGTTTTGCAAAATCCGCGTAGTCAAAAATCGCGCCGTCGGTGGCGGGATATTGGACGAGGGCGCCGAAGACGGTTTCGTTGAACTGGAAATTGCGGTGATCGCCGACCGTCACTTGAATTCCGAGGGGACGGGCGCGTGTGCGGACCACGTCGATGGTCTGAGGGTGGCATGATTCCGATACGAAAAAGACGGAGCGTTGGGGTTGGACATTTTGGCAAAGGTGCATGGCCTCGGCGGCGGCGGTCGCCTCGTCGAGCAGAGAGGCATTGGCGATGGGCAGGCCGGTCAATTCGGCGGTGAGGGTTTGAAAATTGAGCAGGGCTTCGAGACGGCCCTGGGAAATCTCGGCCTGGTAGGGGGTGTATTGGGTGTACCAACCGGGGTTCTCCAGGATGTTTCTTTGAATGACGGGCGGGGTGATGCAATCCGAATAACCCAAGCCGATGAAGGAGCGGAAAACCTGGTTTTTCGAGGCGATGGCGCGGAGTTCGTTGAGGACGGCGTGTTCGCCCCAGCCGATGGGGAGTTGCAAGGGGTCGTGGCGGCGGATTCCTGCGGGGACGACGGCATCGATAAAGGCGTCGATGCCGGCGAAGCCCAGGGCGTTGAGCATTTGCTCTTTTTCCTCGGGGCTTGGCCCAATGTGACGATGAACGAACTTGTCCGTTGGCTGAAGCAATTCAGACATTGGCGGAAAATAAAATGAAGCTGGCGCAATGCAAGCGGGATTATGTGAAATCCTTGACCTGAGGCGAAAATTTGACAACGCAGGTTCCACAGGGAATGGTTGTATGAAACCAACCTACTGCAAAAAAACTGAAAGGAATTTTAATATGGGAAAGCGATTGTTGCCTGGTCGGCGCCTTGCTGGCGCTCTTTTTGCCCTTTTTACCATCTCACCAAAACTATTCGCGCAAGCGGGTGGGGAAACGTTGCCGGTGTATTTTGTCACGCAATCCGGGGTGACATCGAATCAGGCGGGGATGTTGGAGAATTTTCTGGCGGTGCCGACGAATATGGTCACGTTTTCCAACGGGGAGGTTTCGTTTGTCGATCCGACGAATTATATGGCGGTGCCAATGATCCCCCTGACGGATTCCAATACGATTAATCTGCTGGTGGATCAGACGCCGAATAAGGTTCCGGGAATTCCGATTATTTGCCAGCAGATCGATTTTGCGGGGGTTTCCAATATCTCGGCAATTGGGTCAAATGCGGCGGTGGGGATGGCGAATGCCGCGATGGGCGGGGCGGGGTTGATGCCGGCTTCACCGGAATCGGCCACGGCGCTGGTCACGCATACAGTGTTGACGGCGAGTTATACGAATGAACTCGGGGTGGTGAATTCGGTGAGCAATGGGATCGATACGGATGTGAGTTATCAGTTCAGCCTGACAGGGGGGGTTCCACTGATTGGGCCGGGGGCGCAGGCGCAATTCACCTGGGGGGCGATCGGAGGAGCCACGCGGGTCGAATACGCGGCGCGGCTGCTGGCGCCGGGGCCGAGTGTGCAACTTATCCCGCTCTCGGTGGCGAGCAATGAGGCGGCGGCGCTTTATCCGGGGTTGAATCCGCAGATTACGGCACAGTTGGTTTATTATGCGCCACCGTTGTCGCTGGCTACAGTGCAGACTGTGATCCCGTGGTACATATTTACGGGAACGGGGACGCAGACGAATCCGGGGTGGCAAACGGGTGCCCCGGTTGAGTTGATCCCATCGATGATCCCGGCGACCGCCGATACGAATTATGTTCCTACGGTAACGCTTACGGCGAACCCGGGAAGCGCGCCGACGCAGGTGGTGGCATCGGTCGTGGTCACGGGAGGGACGCCGCCTTACACTTACGAATGGAGCGCGTCGCCGGGGGTGATTACAAACACGGGCAGCCGGCTGATTTACTCGCCAACGGTGAGGGTGACGCCGCCGTTGATGTCGGTTGCCGTGTTGCCGGGATCAGCGGGATCACCGGGTTTTCCCCCTACTGGGCCGTCGTTGAACCTGACGTGGAGTGATCCACTGCAGGTTTTTTCGGTGGAGTCGTCGTCAAATATTGGGTCGGGCGTGGTTTGGGTGACGGTGACCAACGACCTTGTGACGACGAATCAAACGAGCACAGTGTACATACCGCTTTCCTCGAACACGCCGAATTATTATCGGATGACTTGGACGCGAGCGACGCTGCCGGTAACGGAAACGGTGGGAGTAACGGTGATCGACGCCAATGGCGTGGCCATCCGGGCGGGCGCAAAGCTGGGGGTGCTGGCAACTCCAATCGTGGTGCCGAACATTGTGCCTCCGCCACAGCAGATCGGATGGGGTTTTGAAAGCCCGTACGACCCGGGATTGGGAACGACGGATGAACAGGATTGGTTTTTTGCGATGGGGGGTAACTCGGTGTTTGGGACTATTGAGCTGGGGTACGTCAGTTATGCGGCGGAGAGCGTGGATTTTCTGGATGCACCGGCGGGCGATAACGATTACACGGTGGACCAGACGGATATTACGCTGTATATCGGCCATGGGAACCCGGATGGGTTTACGTTCACAAGCCCGTACAGTTCCGATGGGCTGGGTTTTAACCAGCCGTATCACACATGGGGAAATCGGAAAGACGAGTGGTTGTGCCTGCTTTCGTGCAGCGTGCTGGACTTTTGGGACTCAAGTAATCTGAACGTGGCGCAGCGATGGGGGCCGGCGATGGATGGGCTTCATGTGTTGATGGGGTTTTCCACGGACGCGCTGGCCGAGACGGGCTTTCCGACGGCGTTTGCCCAAAACATGGGGGGGAAGTGGTGGACGCACATCGCCAATGCGTGGTGCGCGGCGGCCAAATCGAGAGGAACTGGGACGCCGGCGGTGCTGGCGCCTATCGGGCCGGGGGCGGTGACAGACCTTGGTGACGATTGGTGGGGGCTGGGTCCGGTGGGGCCGCGGATCAGGGCTTCGCAGATTGAGGGGTTTGCTTATGAAACTTCGCTGCCGTATTAGCGTGGATGGTGTGGAATCCTTGACTTGCGGACGGGGGGCGCGATACGGTTTTGGGAATGACACGATGGATCGCACGCATTGGTTTGGTAGCGCTGCTGCTGGTGGCGTTGCCGTATCGATCCCCCGCGCCGCTGATTTATCGGCCCGGGGAAGGGTGGACTTATGAAATGCCCGGGGCCAAGGGAGATTGGCGGCGAATGCGCGCCAAAGACCAATTGACGGTGGCGCAACAGGAGTTCGACCAAAAGAAATTCCACATGGCGCTCAAGTCAGCCAAGAGGGTGATCAGAGTATGGCCGCTTTCCGATTATGTGCCGCAGGCGCAATACCTGGTCGGGCGATGTTACGAGGAACTTAAGCAGGATGAAAATGCGTTCAACGCATATCAAACATTGCTGGACAGGTATCAGAAGGCGGCGAATGCGGAGGACGTGCAGCATCGGCAGTACGTCATAGCAATGCGGTTCCTGGACGGGCAGTGGTTCAAGCTTTTTGGGCACATCCCATTTTTCCCGTCGATGGACCGGACGGCGGCGATGTTCGAAAAGATCGTGCGTTACGGGCCGTATGGGGATTTGGGGCCGGCCTCGCAGATGAACATTGGGGCGGCGCGGGAAAAGGAAAAGGATTATCCGCTGGCGGTGAAGGCTTACGAAACGGCGGCGGACCGTTACGTGGACCAAAGGGAACTGGCGGCGACGGCGCTTTACAAGGCGGCGCAGACCTACAATAAACAGGCGCGAAAAGCGGATTACGACCAAAGCATCGCGGGGCAGGCGATATCGGCATTTACGGATTTCATGGCATTGTATCCGGATGACCCGCGTGTGCCGGACGCGCGGAAGTCGATTGCCTCAATGCGGTCGGTGCAGGCGGCCGGGGATTTCAGGATCGCGGAGTATTACGAGAAGGAAAAGAGATGGGACGGCGCGCGGATTTATTATGATGACGTGCAGATCCGCGACCCGGGGTCGCCGCTGGCGACGCAGGCGCGGAAACGAATCGAATACCTGAACCGGCGGCTGGAGCAGCAGCACCGATAGGAGATTATGCGCGCGGCGCTGTTGTTGATTTTGATGTTGGGGTTGGGGTTGGGGCTGGCGGGTTGCGCCGGTTATAGATTGGGGCCGACCAACGGAATGAGCGCGGGAAGCAAATCGGTGCGGATTCAACCTTTCATTAATAAAACCAAGGAGCCGCGCGTGCCGGAATACCTTGCGATTTCACTGCGCAAACAATTGCAGCAGGACGGCACGTTCCGGTTGGAGACCAAAGGCAGCCCGGACATCATCGTCTCCGGAGTCATCACGCGGTTTGACCGGTCGGGGCTTTCGTATCAGACCAACGACGTGCTGACGCCACAGGAGTACACGCTCCAGATGGTGGCGCACGTTGTGGCGGTGGACGCGATGACGGGAAAGACCAACCTCAACAGCGATGTGACGGGCGTCACTTACATTCGAGTGGGCAACGATCAGAGCAGCGCCGAGCGCCAGGCGGTGCCGCTGCTGACGGACAGTCTTGCGCGAAACGCCATTTCGCTATTGGTGGACGGGACGTGGTAGCGGTGACGTTAGATTTGCGAGTAGGCCGTCGGTCTCAGTAGGACGTTGGAGATGTCGCAAACGATTTCGGCGTCGGAATAGCCGGGGGTTTCGCGGAGTTTTTTCCAATCGGGGTCAGCGCCGAATTTGCTCCAGCCTTTGTCGCGGGCTTCTGAGTTTTCGGCGGCGAGCATGTAAGTGAGGTTGGGAAGACGGCTGCCAATCATGGTCTCGCCAAAAAAGACGGGCTGGAAGCCGGCATTGCGGAAGAGGGAGATTTCGCCGCGATTGAACATTTCAACTTTTTTCAGGTTGGCCTTGAGGCTGTGGCTTTCGTAGGTGCGCAATTCAAAGACGCGCGATTTTCCGCCGCTGGAATAGGCTGGAGCTTGCAGCTTGGGCATCCCCTCGAAGGCGACCATGAGCGAACTTTCCACCCGGACGTAGGCGGGATCCGTGGCGGGAGCGTTGAGATATTCCGCGCCCGCGTCGTGAAATTCCTGATCCTCGGCAAGACGGAGGTGGATGGAGACGAGGGAATCGAGGTTGGGATGCGGCAGGAGCACATACAGGGTCGGGCTTTCGGGGCCGACGCTGACGGTGAAGACGCCGACCTGCTCGATGCCTGCGCGGTTGAGCGCGGGGATGGCGGCGGTGCGATAAAAGCGGTCGAACAATTCGGTCTTTGGGCCGCGGCGCAAGTGGTAGAGGCGCAGTTCGTAGAATTGACGATGGGGTTTGGAGTCGTCCTGGGCGGAGGCTCTGAGGTTTGACAGAGTCGCGCCCGCGCCGACGATGGCCACGGAGGATTTCAGGAAATCGCGTCTTTTCATAATCGTTTATTGTTGAAGGAACACGAAGGTTCCTTTTTTGTTGCCGACCACGATGTCGGGGCGTCCGTCGCCGTTGACATCGCCGGCAATGACTTCAGTGCCGACGCCGGAATTGCTGTCGATTAAATGGGGGACGAACTTCGCGGTGTGATTCGGGCCGCGGACAAGTTTGAACCAATACAAAACGGCGGGATAGTTGGATTGGGGGTCGCCGCCGTGTTTTCCGTGCGCCCAGAAGCGCTTGCCGGTGACGATGTCCTTGAGGCCGTCGCCATCGATGTCCACCAGGGCGACGGAGTGGGGTTCGGAAAAGGCGACACCGTACGAGTTGGGGCTGCCGTCGGGGTTGAGGATCAGATGGCGTTTGAATTGGATTTCGCCGTCGGCGCCCTTGCCGGGCAATTGCTCATACCAGGCGAGGCCGAAGCCGTGTGGATCGAGGCAGGTGATGACGTCGGGGAGGCCGTCGCCATTGACATCATAAACATACATTTGGGAACTGCCCCAGGTCGGCGACTTCGTCTGCGGCGCGAAGGGGTAGGGATGAAATTTCCAGAGCGGGTCACCTTCGAGGGAGGCGGGTTGCTCGAACCAGCCGGTCCTGATGAGGATATCGTTGCGGCCATCGGAATTGACGTCGCCGAAGCCGAGGCCGTGGAGGAATTTGTGGTAGCCGTTGCTCTTTGTAGTGATGCGATGAAACGTCCACTCGACTTCGGGGTGGTTCCAATCCGCCGGGGCGGCGTAACCGAGATAGTTGCTCGTGCCGCAAATCAACTCGCGTTTGCCGTCGCCGAAGAGATCGCCGAAGGCGGGGGATTCGTCATCGGTGGAGGGGAGGATGAGATGGCGCTTCCAATGGCCTTCTTTGTTTTGGGGATTTTCGTACCAGAAAGTTTCCTTGCCGGGAAAACCGACGTTAACAATATCCGGCCAGCCATCGCCATTGACGTCGAAGGTGAAGGTGAAGAAGTCGTCGGAGTATTCGTTCTTCTCGCCGAGGGCGCCTTCGAAGCCGGGGATGGTGACCGCTTCGCCGGCGGCGTTGGTGGATTTGAAGGAATGGTTGGCGGGACGATATTCGTGGCGGATTTTGAAATCCGGGCCTTCATACCAAAAGGGGCCGGAGGCGATGTCCATGTGGCCGTCGTGGTTGAAATCCGCGTAGTCGGCGCCTTCGCTCCAGAATTGGTCGGTCAATTGGATTTTGCGGAAGGATGGAAGTTTGTCCTGGGCGAAGACGGAGGAGGCGGCCGAGAAAAGAGCCGCGCACACGATGGCATTGCGAATCATTGCAATATTATGTGGACGAGGCGTCAAAGAAAGCAAGAGGAGGGTTCGAGCGCAAAAATAAATTTTCGTTCGTTGGATTTTTTTGCGAGAAAAGCGCATAAGATCGTATAAAGCTCCAACGGTACGTTTTCTTTCCGCGGAAATTAAGATTTGTTCGGTTTGTCCCGCGACCGGGTGTTATGAGGTGAAATGATGGCCAATGAATTGTTAAGCCGATATGTGGTTGATGGCTCGGAATCCGCCTTTACTGAACTGGTGCGCCAGCACATCGATCTGGTCTATTCCGCGGCGTTGCGGCAGGTATTGGGGGACACAGGCGCCGCACAGGATGTCACCCAAGCTGTGTTTACCGATCTGGCCCGCAAAGCAACCCGTCTGACACGCCATACTTCGTTGAGCGGCTGGCTTTATACCAGCGTGCGTTTTCAGGCGGCCAAAGTGCGCCGGGCCGAACAACGCCGTCACGCCCGTGAACAGGAATCCCACGCCATGAGCCAGTTGAATCAAACCAGCGACGCAACCGAGTCGTGGCGCGAGATGCGTCCGGTGCTCGATGAGGTCATGCACAAACTCGGTGATACCGATCGCGAAGCCGTGTTGCTTCGGTATTTTGAACGCAAACCGCTCGCCGAAGTGGGCGTCCAGCTTGGATTATCCGAGAATGCGGCGAGAATGCGGGTGGATCGTGCCTTGGAAAAACTGCGCGTGGAACTTTCCAAACGGGGCGTTACTTCGACGGCGGCGGCTTTGGCGTTGACCCTGGCTGAGTGCGCCGTGAGCGCGGCCCCGGCGGCGTTGGTTGCGAATGTCAGCAAATCCGCTGTGGCGGCGGTGGTTGGGGGGAGTGGAGGTGCGTTGGGGATTTTCGCCTTAAAGTACCTGGCAGGCGCCGGGGCACTGGCGATTGTTGGTTTTGCGCTTTGGAGCCACTATGGGCGAAAAAACGAGGTAGCTCAACCGGTATTGTCTGCGATAGAAACCGTTGCAAGTCAAGAGGCTGCGACAAACGCTCCGTCGCTTCCAGTGGCGTCGCCACCCACAACGTCCACGGCATTGCTCGACACCACCAATAAGCTGACTGTCCGGGTCGTCACAGCGGACAGCGGGAAACCGGTACCGTCGGTGGAATTTGATTACTGGATTTGGGGTGATGGGGAAAATATTCACAGGAAGTCGCTTTATGCGAATCGGTTTGGCGTTTGTGAGGTTCCCGTCCCGCGAAGCACGGTGACGAGGCTCATTCTTGTCAGCGAGCGGGATGGTTTTGCGGACACGCGGCTGCAATGGCACACGGACCAAGGGGAGGCGATTCCGGAAGAATATACGCTGCGCCTGGCCCGGGCGACTCCGATTGGAGGCACGGTTGTCGATGCGGATGGCAATCCGGTTGAGGGGGCAAGAATTGGTTTCAACAATCGCACCGATCCTTCCACAATTAAAAATCCCGCCCTCGAATTGCTGACCGAGACTTCGGATTTCGGCTGGCCATTTTGGATTGAGACGAAGACCGATTCCGCTGGGCATTGGCAGATCGACCGGATTGGCAAAGAGGCCATTGAAACACTGCAGGGCGGCGCGGATCATCCAGCGCATCTTGGCTCTCGGATTTCTGCTTTTGAAAACCCGGAAACCATAAAGCAGTTGATTTCAGGGACTTATGTGTCTCGTTTGGGCCGAGGCGTCGAAGTTTACGGCAAGGTGACCGACCTCGCCGGAGCGCCCGTCGCGGGGGCCAGGGTGAGAGTGGGGTACGCCGCCATGGACACCACCCGGCACACCAAGACGGGACCCAGTGGAAACTTTTCAGTGGGCGGATGCAAACTGGAAAAAACACCCATCACCGCGGACATGAAGGGTTTTGCGGCAACTACGATTGAGGCGGATCTAAAGACGAATCTCGGCCCGTATCATTTGACGCTTGTGCCCGGAAAGGTTGTTCGGCTTCGCGTTGTGGATGCCCAAGGTGATGGAATTTCGAACGTGTGGGTCGCGCTGGATAACATGCCTCAATTGAATACCCCGCAGCCAGTTGCGCCGGCCGTTCAGGCTGATTTCGAGAAACGAACAGATGTCGGTGGCCGCCTTGAGTGGGACGAAGCCCCGGACTCCGATCTGAAATTCGTGGTTCAGGCCGGCGGCTACCTGGGGGGCAATATTCACTTCAGGCCTGACGGGAATGAGCACACCATTGCGCTCTCGGCAGGGTTGACGCTGTTTGGTTCTGTCACGGAGGCAGCTACGGGGCAGCCTTTGCCGGCATTTCGGATCATAGTGGGGTGGCCGACGACGAATTTTCTCACGGGTGAAGTTGTTGCAAAGTGGAGCACTATGGATCGGTTTTGGTTGAAATTCACGGGCGGAACGTACCGGCACCTGTTTGATGAACCCGCGATGGGAGGACCGGATCCGGGTTTCATTTTCAAGTTTGAGGCGGATAGCTACGCGGCGTTTGTCACGCGTGTTTTTAGCAGTGACGAAGGGGAAGTTCGGTTGGACGTTGCGATGCAGCCTGCGGTTGTCACCAGAATCGCGGTGTTGCTTCCTAATGGCGAGCCGGCGGCCAAGGCGGATGTTGGGCTTGTTACAACCGAGGCAGGACTGAAATTGCTCCCTGGCGGGCTTTCCCAAGACCATCTCCAATCAGTCGAGTCACTGATTGCAACGGACGACACAGGGCATTTTTCGCTGACCGACGATAAAGACGTGAAAAGCGTCGTCATTGCACATCCGGGCGGATATATAGAAACCAATCCGGCCGCACTTGCCGCCGCGCCGACCGTACAACTGGAGGCGTGGAGCCGAATTGAAGGAACCTTGCTCTACGACAGCCAGCCCGCGCCCGGTCGCGAGATTCAGTTTCAATTTGACACCCAGGACTTCCAGACTTTCGCGCCCGATTCCGGGAAATTCCAAACGACGAGCGATGCCGACGGAAACTTTATCTTTGCGCAAGTGCCGGCGGGGAAAGACAAACTCGTTCTTGTAGTTCCGTTCGACGGAGGCCCCGGGATGAAGGGTTGTTCCTATTGCCCGCTGACGAATCTGGACATTTCTCCCGGCGCAACCGTGACGGTGACGACGACCACTGCGGTTGCGCCTGGAACGGTCATCCGATTTCCAGCAAGGATCAGCGCCGCCCAACCGGCGGGCCAGTAATTACGGCTGGGTCGGTGTGACGAAGACGTACAGGCGCTTGCGAACTGTTTTTGTTTTGCCGGGAGAGAGGAAATGGCCTTTTGTTTTGGTTGTTTCGGTCCAAAGGGGGCCGCGCACGGCCAGTGTCTGGCCCCAATGCACTGCGTCGTCGGAATCGGCTTCGACTTCGCGGAAATGAGGATGGGGGATGTCATAGTGAATTGGCTTGCCGCCG
>DATAXU010000172.1:0-4886 GCA_036272955.1 Verrucomicrobiia bacterium | reverse complement strand
TTCGTGAGCGGCGGGACTTGAACCTTAAACGGGAGGATTTACTTATCGTTAATAACGGCAGACTTTTGGACATGCGAATAAGATCATGGGTTTCTCTACTGATGCTGGCGGCGTTCTCCCTTTGTGCGTCACAAAAGGAATCCTTCTCGCCGGAAACGATGATCTGGTTCGACGCGCCCGCGACAAATTTCACGGACTCGACCCCACTGGGCAATGGCCGGCTCGGCGCAATGATGTTCGGCGGGGTCAATGAAGAGCGGATTGTTCTGAATGAGAGTTCCGTCTGGTCCGGTTCGCGCCAGGACGCCGACAGGCCGGAGGCATACAAAGTTTTGCCTGAAATCCAGAAATTATTGCTCGCGGGGAAGAATACCGAGGCCGAGGGGCTTGTGAACGCGAAGTTCACCTGTCAGGGGCCTGGCTCCAGCGCCGGCACTGGCGACGGCCAATATGGATGCTATCAGGTGCTGGGAAACCTTCATTTGTCATTCCCGGACGACATCCAAGCACCGGTTGCCCATTATCGCCGCGAATTGAATCTCGACGATGCCGTAGGCCACATGGAATTCACTCGCGGCGGCGTCACGTTTGCCCGGGAAATGTTTGTCAGCGCGCCGGACCAGGTGATGGTTTTGCGACTCTCCGCGAACCGCGCGAAAGCGATTTCTTTCGACGCACGGCTTGACCGTCCGGAGCGATTTGAAACCGCTGGCGACGGCAACAATGGGTTGGTGATGACCGGCCAGTTGGATAACGGCCTGGGCGGAAAAGGGATTCGCTACGTTGCTCGCGTCCGTGTTTTGAATCGTGGCGGCGAGGTTTCGGTTCGCGGAAATGTTTTAAGCGTCCATCAGGCGAACGAGGTTGTTTTGTTCGTTGCCGCTGGAACGGACTATCAAGGTTTTGCCGGCCGGCAAACGAAAGATCCTTTGGCAGCGACGCTGAAAGATTTGAATCACGCCGCAAAAAAATCCTACAACGCCTTGCGCAAGGCGCACATCGCGGATTATCAAAAATACTTCAACCGCGTTTCGCTGCACCTCGAACCCGCTGATGCGGAAGAGGCCGCCAAACCGACACCCGAACGAATCGTCGCGGCAAAAAGGGACGGCGGCGATCCGAGTTTGGCGGCGTTATATTTTAATTTTGGGCGTTACCTATTGATTTCCTCGTCGCGTCCGGGCGGATTTCCCGCAAACCTCCAGGGTATTTGGGCGGAAGAAATCCACACGGCGTGGACCGGCGACTGGCATCTGGACATGAATGTCGAGATGAATTACTGGCCGGCGGAGGCCTGCAATTTGTCGGACCTGGCCGAGCCGCTGTTTGCGCTGACCGCCTCTTTGCAGGAGCCGGGCGCGAAAACGGCGAAGAGTTATTACAACGCACCCGGTTGGGTGGCGCATGTCATCACCAATCCGTGGGGTTTTACGTCGCCCGCTGAAGTCGCGTCGTGGGGAGCGGCCCCGTGCGGTTCGGCGTGGTTATGCCAGCATTTGTGGGACCATTATTTGTTCACGGAGAATCGCCAGTTCTTGATATGGGCCTATCCGATCGTGAAAGGCGCGGCCCAATTCTACGCTGACACGCTGATTGAAGAACCGACGCATCATTGGCTGGTGGTCGCTCCCGCCGATTCGCCGGAGAACCATTTTGAAACGGCCGATGGGCGGGACGCGTGCATCTGCATGGGGCCGACCTTCATGCAGCAACTGGTGCGGTATGTGTTCGGAGCCTGCATTGAATCGTCAACAATTCTTGGTGTTGACGCGGACTTTCGTGAGGAGTTGATGGCTAAACGCGCCCGGCTGGCGCCCACACGAATCGGGCCGGACGGACGGATCATGGAATGGTTGGAACCTTACAAGGAAGGGGAACCGCACCACCGTCACGTATCGCATCTGTGGGGATTGTATCCCGGTGATGAAATCTCGCCTTATACGACCCCAAAACTGGCGCAAGCCGCCCGCAAGACTTTGGAAGCGCGAGGTGATCTTCCAGCCGCAACAAACGCAGCGGGAGGCGTCGGTTGGTCGCTGGCCGACAAGGCGTTAATGTGGGCGCGGTTGGGCGATGGCAATTACACATGGTCGCTGGTTTGCAAGGCGCTTAGACCGGCTTTCGGCGCGGACCACCCCGAAGATGGCGGGGTTTATCCTAATCTGTTTGACGTCTGCCCGCCGTTTCAAATTGACGGCAACTTTGGCGAAACCGCCGCGATTGCCGAAATGCTTCTGCAAAGCGGTGACAACCGCATCGAACTTCTTCCGGCGCTACCAGACGCGTGGAAGAACGGATCGGTTAAAGGTCTGTGCGCCCGGGGCGGATTTGAAGTGAACATTATTTGGGAAAACGGGCGGCTCGTCTCTGCTGTCGTGCAATCAAACGCGGGGGAACCTTGCGAAGTCGCCTATCGCGGGAGGACAATTCGCCTGGCAATCCACAAAGGCGGCCGCGTGGTCCTTAACGCTGATTTGCAAGCAGTCCCTTTCTAAGCCGTTCGACCTTCTTAGCCTAATCGTCATCCACCGTTTTGACCGCCCATTGCGGATAAGGAACCTGGGAACCCCTGGCGGCGCGCCAGAGAATGCCGTTGAGCACGTCGTCCGGGCATTGGTCTTCTTTGTCAAAAGGGAGGCGGTTGGAAACATAGGCGTCCTTGCGCAATCTCGCGTCGGAAATCTTTTTCGGCTCGGGATTCAACTGGTCCAGCGGGATGTTGTTCGAAATGGCTGTATAGGGTGTGAAATCAGGCTGGTCGATGAAGCAGTCAAACATCGGGGTGGCGGTGGCATCCAATTGATTCATGGGCGGCAATCCAAGAATCAACTCCATCGTGCGCAACAGGCTTGTTTGATTGTACTGAGTATGGACCACTTGATGGCGCTTAACGTATGGGCCTGCGACATAGGCTGTGGTGCGGTAGCCGCTGACGTGGTCCCAGCCCGCTTGAGGATCGTCTTCAATGGCGAAAAGAGAGGAGTCCTTCCAAAACGGGCTGTGGCTGAGGGAATCGACTATTTGTCCCAACGCCAGATCATTATCGGCGACGTGCGCGTTCGGCGTGGGCGTGGCGGGTTTCGTCCCGCTGGTGTGGTCGTTGGGGAGCCATATTATCACGAAGTTGGGAAAGGAGCCCGCGGCCTCGAATCGCTTGAGGGCCTTGCCAAATTGCGCGGCGCGAAAGATGTCCGGCACATTCAAATCAAATCCGACTGTATTGCTCTCCATGAACGGCTGCACCGATGGGATGTTCGGCTCGCTCCAAATGGCAACTTTATCGGTGCGGTCAATCAGATTATTGTAGATATCGAGGAACCGGGGCCTTCCGCGGCGCGCCGGGTCTTTCCACTCTCTGTGAGAAGCAGTGAATTCGCCGAAGTCGCGCAACGACCCGCCGTGGGCGACGACGTTGTCCCAAATGAAGCCCTCCGGTGAATATGCCATGGCGTCCTCGTTGCCCTTACTTCCGCCCGCCGGGTAACTGCGGGGAAAACCGGCGTAGGACTTTTCCATGTAATCGGTAGCGATGCCGCTATCGGCCCATTGATGGCCATCGCAACTCTGGCTGCCGCAGCAATAGGTATTGTCAAGCAAAGCAAATTGACTCACCAGCGCGTGCTCGTTGGGCGTGACGCGCCGGTCAAAAATGCACAACGCGGGGTCGCCGTCTCCTTGCGTTACGTCTCCCAAAACCTGGTCGTAGGTGCGGTTCTCCTTGATAATATATATGACATGCTTGATCGGGCTTGGTTCTCCCACGCGTTCCGGCACAGGACGCGCCGGGGCATCGGACCTTGCCGGAAGTTTGGCGGCGGCCAGCAGCGGGTAACGGATGTTGGCCAGGGCGGTTTGCGTCATGAGGGCCAATTCACGCTTGCCTGGCGCCGGCACCAGTGAAATGGACCCGCGCCATTCCTTGGAATTGAATTCGAGTTTTTGCGTTGCCTGGTTTGTACGGCCCAAAGTCAGGCCCTTGATGTTGGCTGAATCGACCAAGCCGTGACGAGCGTCGAAAACGATTGCGCCCGGAAACCAACCGACTGGAATCAAACCCCGCAACTCCGACCGGCCAGGCTCGAAATGAAAAACCGCCACGGCATTTTGGGTTCCATTAGCCACGTAAAGAGTATGCCCCGATTTGTCGAATGCCACGGCATTGGGTTGGGCGCCGAACAGGTCCCCGGGACTTTCGCGCGCGCAAATGGTTTCGATGATCTTCGCGGACCTGACGTCGATGATCGTCACCGTATCGTTGGCTGCGTTCGCAACCGCCAAATCATGCCCATCACTGGTTAGCGCCATACCGCAGGCGTGACGGCCAGTCAGAATTTCGACGGGGGCTTCGCCGCCGTCCAGGTCGATCACCGAAACCGAACCTTCACTGGCGACAAAATGCACCGGATCCACCCTGACCACCGTACCCCGTCCGGCCGGCCCGACGAGGCTCATCTTGTCCGGGCGTCGGCCGCCCCAATTGCTGACCCAGACCTTGCGTCCCGCGAGCACGACATCGAAGGGCGACACGCCGACATCCCAGAGTCGAAGAACCTTCCCTGTGACGGCATCCATTTCGATCAAGCGATTGGAAAGATTGAGCGCGACGTAAATGCGCCGGCCATCGGAGGAAACAGCGATGCCGGCGGGAATTTCGGAGTCGCGCCGCGGGGCATGCACGGGTGGCAACGCAAAGGCGGTCAATGGGCGGACAATCCCTTTCTCGATCGCGAAAACTTTGATGTCACCCTGGACGTTCGATAAATAAATGCGGGAGCCATCCGGTGAAAAGGTCAAGCCGGTGAAACTGAGTTGGGCCTTCGGGTCGGCATCGAGGATTTGTTCCGAAGCGGAAGGGGCGCCGATGTCGTGGCCCACGTCCTGCGGGA
>DATAXU010000171.1:0-5788 GCA_036272955.1 Verrucomicrobiia bacterium | reverse complement strand
ATCAGGCGCGTTTTGACACGAGGCCAGGGCGTCCGCGACGGCCTTGGCGCAATCCGGTCGCTTGAGATGAAATCGTTTCGGCATGGCTCACCATTGCACGATCACCTAAAAAGTGCAATTGCAAACTAGAAATGGTATTATACCCGTGACCAGGGGAGGGAAACGCCCCGGCGTGCCGTTCCGTTTGGCGCGAAACGCCGGTCGATGTTTATTTTTATCTCGCTGTCCACGCGCGAATTACTTATTTTGAAAGAAAAGCAGGCCTTGTTGCATGTCCGCCAAGCACGACGATACCCGAAGTCCGGCGCGTTCCATCTCGCGCCGCTTCAAGATTAAGCAGGAGAGCATTGCCCATATTGAAGGAGATCTGCTCCGAAAAGTGAGGGCGCAGGAGGGTTTGTCGCGGACAGAGCTGGCCCGCAGCCTGGGCCTGGCTCCCTCCACCGTCGGCATTTACGTCGATCATTTGATCGAGGAAGGCTTTCTTTCCGAAGGCAAGCGGGTCGGGCGCGAATTCGGCAGGCCGCCAACCGCCCTTGGCCTGAACGCGCAGGGCGGGCGCTTTATAGGTGTCGATTTCGAAGCCCGCAATATCATGGCCACGGCGGTGGATTTTTCGCAGAAGCCGCTCCGGCAATTCCACGACACCATCGCCACGGCCGATACCGTCGAACGCATCCTGGAAAAAATCGAGAACGCGATTTGCGAAGTCATGGGCGAGAGCGGGCACCGGGTGCTGGCGATCGGCGTCGGCGTTCCCGGAAGCATCGATCCGAAAGACGGCGTTGCCCATTACTACAAGCACATTCGAGGGTGGCATAACATCTCGTTGGTGGAACTGCTCACGGCGCGATTTCGCGTGCCGGTTTTTCTGGAAAACAATATCCGGTCGATGGCCCTGGCGGAACTGTGGTTTGGGCAGGGGCGCGGTTTGCAGGATTTCATTTGCTTGGGAATGCGAAGCGGCATTGGGGCTGGCATCATCATCGACGGCCACATTTATCACGGCAGCAACAACTTGGCGGGTGAAGTGGGGGATTGGCCATGCCTTGCCAACGATCAAAAGCACCCGGACGGCTTTGCGACGCTTGAGGAAATTGCGTCGTTGCGGGGCATCCAGGCCAGTTTGGCCGGGGAATCGACTTTGGCGGGAGGCGAATTCAACATTTCGCAATTGCAAAAGACAGCGCAGGAGGGAAACAAAAACGTGGAGGCGCTGCTGGACCGATTGGCCCGGACGCTGGGGCTGGTCCTGAGCCAGTTGAACTGCGCGTTTAATCCGGGCAAGATCATTTTGGCGGGGGTCTTTCCGGCGTTCGGCAATGTATTTTTGGAAAAGCTGCGGGAACATTTCCGGGCGGCCTCAAGAGCGCAGGAACTTCCGCGCCTGGTCATCTCCGACCTTGGAGAATTCAACGGGGCGATCGGCGCCGCCGCGCTCGCCGTCCATGAATGGAAACCCGCATCGCAAGAACGATGAAAAACGTTGTCTATTTTGACATTGAAACCCAGAAGTCGGCCGACGAAGTCGGCGGCTGGGACAGAATCCGCGAAATGCGAATGAGCATCGGCGTGACGTACAGCACCGCACGGGGCGATTACAAAATTTACGGTGAAAACGATGTCAACGCGCTGATCGAAGAACTCCGGCGCGCGGACTTGGTGGTGGGATTCAACAACTTGCGCTTCGATTACGAGGTATTGGCCGGCCACAACCCATTCTTTGACGTCGAGCAGATTCCGACACTGGACATGCTGGTGGAATTGCAGAAGACGCTGCAACACCGGCTGTCGCTTGATTCGATCGCGTCCGCCACCCTTGGCGTGGAGAAGACCAGCGAAGGATTGCAGGCGATCCGATGGTATAAAGAGGGCAAATTGCTGGAAATTGCTGAATATTGCTGTTACGACGTGAAGATCACCCGACTGGTCCATGAGCACGGCTTCGCAAAAAAGCAGCTTCATTACGTGAATCGCTTCGGCCGCACGCTCAGCGTGCCCGTGACGTGGAACCCCCACTGACCCACGGCTTTCCCAAAACGTAAGTTGGCACTGCACTAGCTTATTCCCAAATCTGTTAGGAATGGGATTTGAGCATCTTATGACCGTGCCGGAAGCGAAACGACCCTTTACATCCGTCTCTTTGCCAGACCATCCGCTCTTCGAGAACTTGAGCAGCCGGCATCGACATATATTGGCGGAATGCTCGATGCAAGCCACTTTTGCCGCAGGCGACCGGGTTGTGGAAACCGGCAAACCCGCCAACTGCTTTTTCCTGGTGGTCAGCGGATTGATCGGCTTGGAAGCGCCGCGTGGCCGCGCCCCGTCGCGCGTCCAGTTTATCGGTCCCGGGGACATCCTGGGCTGGTCGTGGTTTTTCCCGCCGTATTACTGGCACTTCAATGCGATCGCCGAGGAACCGACCGAGACGCTGTTTTTTTATGGCAGCCGCCTTGGCCAGGAATGTGATCGCAACCATGATCTGGGCTACGAGTTATTCAAGCGCCTGTCCCAAATCCTGGTCGGCCGCCTGCAATCGACTCGGGAGAAATGGATCGAAGCGGCCCAGTACAATCCCGCCCGCCACGGCATGGCTCCGGATTATTTGATTATCTGACGGAAACGTCCTTCAACCGTAACGATACGGCGCGGTCAAAGTGAACGTGTTCGGCAAGTGCCGCGTCTCGTAAACAGCGCCGTCCTCCAGCAAGACTTCGACGATGTCGAAACGGATTTTGATCGGCGGGTTGTGGAGCAATCGCAAATATTCAAAGGCGCAGCGGGTCAGGCGAAGGCGCTTGCGGGCGTTAACGGCGGCGGCCGGGCGCGTCCATGCTTCGGAGGAACGGGCTTTTACTTCGACGAAGACCAGGCAATCGTCGTCGCGGAAGACGAGGTCAATCTCCCCGCGCTCGGTGCGGAAATTTGCGGTCAAATATTTGAGGCCGCGCTTTTGGAGGTGTTTTTTGGCGGCGCGCTCGCCCACGTTGCCGTGACGCAGATTGATGTGAGCTTCCGGTGTTTGGTCCCACCATTTCAATCGGTCCAACAACGACATGGCGGAGATTATTCTTCCGCGAACAGGGGCTCCTGGGTCGGCAGGAACGGGGAGAAGGATTGGCGATGAATCGGACATGCGCCGAGGGCTTTGATCGCCGCTAAATGGTCCGGTGTCCCGTAACCCTTGTGCTGGGCAAATCCGTAACCGGGATAGGCGTGGTCAAATTGCACCATCAGGCGGTCCCGGCTGACTTTGGCAAGGATGCTCGCGGCGCCAATGGAATAACTGGCCGCATCGCCGCCGACGATGGGCGTCTGCGGGAATTGCATGGACTTGACCCGCAAGCCGTCCACGATGACGTGTTCCGGGGGCGGGCGGAGTTGGTCGAGCGCGAGGTTCATGGCGCGATGGCTGGCGCGTAGAATATTGATTTGGTCGATCATCTGGCAATCGACCTGCGTGATGGCGTAACAAACTTCAGGACGGGAAACCAATTCGTTAAAAAGCAATTCGCGGGTTTCCGGGTCGAGCTGTTTGGAGTCGTTTACCGGCAGGAGTTTTTTGGGGAACGCGCCGAGAATCCATTCGACGGGGAAAATGACGGCGGCGGCGAATACGGGACCGGCCAGTGGACCGCGCCCCGCTTCGTCAACGCCCGCGATGCGGCCGATGCCTTGTTCAACCAGGGTTAGTTCGTGCCGAAACCGGCGCAGTCTGGAACTTTTTCTCGCCACGCTGATGCACTTTGAAACCAAAAACGGCCGCGCGCAAACAAATTCCATTTATTGGACTTTTAAAGTGAAAAATGCGTATAAAATCGTCTAAAAATCCAACGGTACGTTTTATTCTGACTCTTCATTGCGGCGGCGGTTGGGCCTCAATATCGAATTCGCCGCCGCCCACTTGAACTTTGCCCGTGATTCGCGGGAACTGCGGGACTTGATTGGAACTTTGTTTGGCCTGTTGCGCGCGTCCCTCTGATGCGCTTCCGGCTGGAGCGGCGGCGTATTGGACGGACTGCGGCGGGGCTTCAAGGATGTTGCCTTTGAAAATGACGTTCTTTTTTGAGGCTTTGTTCAGACCCTTGACTTCAAAAGAATAGTTTCCGGTGACGCGATCGTCGGCGGGTTTCGAACCGAAGCCCACCACCTTCCCTTTGTAAATGGAGCCGTCGCTATCGAGGACGAGGACGTTCGGCCCCTGACGTTCCATTTGAAACGCGGAGAGCACGTTTTCGGATGAAATCGCATCCTTGGCTTTAAGTTCGTGGGGATTGATTTGCACGAATTCCTGGCCGGCATTTTTTGACGGCGCAACCGCGCGCTCCTCGACATCAGCAGCAGCCGGCGCGACGGTAAGCGTTTGGTTGACCTCCGTTTTTTCGACGGGGCGCCGGACGACGAGCAAGGCGATTATAACCATCGCCGCCGCCAGACATCCTCCCAAAGCCAGTCGCGGCCATCCCCAGCGGCGAGTTGAGGGGGCAGGACGGAACGTTTGCCGCACGCTGTCCTGCAACAACTTCCGCGATGCAGCGTGTAATTGGGGAGGAGCCTGTTCCCGGCGCTTTTTTGCGTAGGCTTTCAGCAGTTCGTCGATTTCTTTGTTTGGCTCGGGCGAGGGCATAACTATTAGACGGAAAACGGCTCCGGTTTCTTCCCGCGAAAGACTTCGACCGCGATCTTTTCAAGGCGGTCCAGGCACTTGCTTAGCCGGGAACTGACGGTTTTTGGGTTCAGTTGAAGTTCCGCGGCTATTTCATCGTAACTCAGATCGGCAAAATAGCGAAGGTCGATCACTTCGCGGCACGGGGCGTCCAATTGGTCGAGGGCCATGCCCAATTGGGCGGCGCACTCGGCCCGCAATAAAATCGCGTCGGGCGCGGGGAGGGGACTGGGGATTTGCAGGGGGGCGCCGTCTCCTGTGTTTTCGGATTGTAACGGGAGGATTGTTTGGCCGCCGCCGCGTTTGGCGGCCTGGTTGCGTTCGCGGTAATCACGGGCTTTGTTGGCGGCGATGCGGAATATCCATGTTTGAAGCCGGCTTGCGCTGTTGAAGGAATGAATATTCTTTATGACAGCCAGAAATGCCTCCTGGCAAATTTCCTCGACGTCCTCGGCGGAAAAAGAAGGTGACAATTGAAAGACGAAGCGGCCGGTCGCGGCGTAATGGGAATCGAAAAGCGCGTCCCAAGCCTCGGCGTCACCTTGTCGGCAGCGGGCGATCAAATGGGCTTCGGATTCCGCAGTCATTTCCAGAGTATAGACCAACGTGAGTGAAAAAATCGGAAAAAAATCATCTAAAAAATGTCCAAAAGCGTGGTAAGGGTATTTCATGGGATTCTCACTTGGCGGCAAATGGGTTTTAATCACTGGCGCTTCGAGCGGGTTTGGGGCGGCGGCGGCGCGGGCTTTTGGGGCGCAGAAATGTAATTTGCTTCTCGGCGCACGGCGGGTTGACCGCCTTAAAGATTGCGCGGGTGAGGCTCAGAAAGCCGGTGCTCCGGAGGCGCATTTTCACGAGCTGGATGTGTCGAAAACCACTAGTGTTGAGGAGTTTATGAAATGGGTTCGCACCAAGACCGACGCGGTGCATGTGCTGATCAATAATGCCGGCGGGGCGCATGGGCTGCAATCCGTTGCGACGGGGCAGGATGCGGATTGGGAGGCGACGCTGCAAACGAATGTCCTCGGCGTCTTGCGCGTGACCCGCGCGGCTTTGCCGTTGATTCCCAAGGATTTGGGTTGTTCAATTTTAAATTTGGGTTCGGTTGCGGGTCGCTATGCC
>DATAXU010000170.1:0-22154 GCA_036272955.1 Verrucomicrobiia bacterium | reverse complement strand
CGCCGCCCGCTGCATCCCCTCCATGCACAGCCCATCCGTCATCGGGTTCGCGCGGCAACTCACGTAAGGTTCGATCACCTGCGTCAACGCATCCAGCCCCGTGCTCGCCGTGATCGCCGGCGGCAAATCGTAAGTCAATTCAGGATCGACCACCGCGATTTTCGCCAGCATCGACGCGCTGCGCAAACTCACCTTCACCCGGTGCTTCGGCGACGCCAGCACCGCGTTGCGCGTCACTTCCGAACCCGTTCCCGCTGTGGTGGGAATCGCAATGTACGGCGCCGATGGTTCGGTTAAAGTTTTGCCGGCCCCGATGATTTCCAGGTAATCCAATACGCCGCCCGGATTCCTGAGCATCGCCGCAATGGCCTTGGCCGAATCCAATGCGCTCCCGCCCCCGACGCCGATAACGATGTCGCATTGCGCACCCCTGGCCAACGCGACCCCTTCGTCAATCGTGGCAAGACAAGGTTCGCCCGCGACCGAAAAAACCGTGGAGGCCGCCCCGTGCTTCCGAAGCGCATCCAGCAGAAATCCCGCGCGCGCCGCGTCCCGCCCGGTGACGACCAGCGCGTGCCGTCCGAGATTCGCGGCCAGTTTTCCCGCGTCGCGCGCCGTCCCCGGCCCGAAAACAATATTAGTCGCGGTGGCGAATTGAAACTGCATGGCTCATATTTCCGTGAGTTGGACCTTCGTCCGCGGTTCGGCCATCATCGGCGCCACCGCATCGCGCCACTTCAGGTAATGCGCGGTTTCCCGGTGCCGGGCCGGCGCATTCTGGTCGCGATAAACCTCCACCAGGACGAACCGCGCGGGATCATCCAGTTGTTGAAGGCACTCAAACCGGGCGATCCCCGCTTCCCGAATGCTCTCCCGCGCGTTGGCCGCCGTCGCCTGCTTAAATGCCTCGATGCTCTCGGGCTTCACATGAACCTGAATATGAACACTAAGCATAATTCCTCTTTCAATATGCAACAGTCCCGGACTTCCACGACAAGATTCTTCTTGGCCTCTTTCCCCCGCAAACACTATTTTGCATCGGAATGACTTCCGCTGAAATTCGACAATCCTTTCTGGACTTTTTCAAGTCCAGGGCCCACACCATTGTTCCTTCCTCCAGTTTGATGCCCGATTCCCCCGGCCTGCTCTTCACCAACGCCGGCATGAATCAGTTCGTCCCCATTTTCCTCAACGAACGCGCCCCCGACGTGGACAAATGGCCCGGCGCAATCCCCGGCAAATCCACCCGCGCCGCCGACACCCAAAAATGCATCCGCGCCGGCGGCAAACACAACGACCTCGAGGACGTCGGCATGGACACGTATCACCACACTTTTTTCGAGATGCTCGGTAATTGGAGTTTCGGCGATTATTTCAAAAAGGAAGCCATCGAATGGGCCTGGGAACTCATCACCGAGGTCTGGAAATTTCCGCGCAACCGCCTCTACGCGACCGTCTATTCTCCCGACAAATCGAAAGGCGACCCCAGCGAATTCGACAACGAAGCCTACGACTTCTGGGCCGCGAAGTTCTCCGCCGCCGGCCTGGACCCCAGCGTCCATATCGTTCATGGCGGCAAGAAGGACAATTTCTGGATGATGGGCGAAACCGGCCCGTGCGGTCCCTGCTCTGAAATCCACGTCGATCTCACCCCCGCCGGCGACACCAAAGGCCTCCTTGTCAACAAGGGAAGCGCCGAGTGCATCGAGATCTGGAACCTCGTTTTCATCCAATTCAATGCCAACGCCGACAGCACCTTCACTCCCCTCCCCGCCCGCCACGTCGATACCGGGATGGGCTTTGATCGCGTCACCAGCATCATCCAAAACACCGGCGGTTTCAAAGATTTCACCAGGGTCATTTCCAATTACGAAACCGACATCTTTCGCCCTTTATTTGACAAGCTGGAAAGCCTGAGCGGCAAGGAATACGCCTCAACGCTCCCCGGCGCGTCCGCCACAAAGGTTCCCCCCGGCCAAATCCAGATCGACATCGCCTATCGCGTCATTGCCGATCATATCCGCACCCTCAGCTTTTCCATTGGCGACGACATTTTGCCCGGCAACACCGGCCGCAATTATGTTTTGCGCCGCATCCTCCGCCGGGCCGTCCGCTATGGCCGCACGCTCGGTTTTCACGAACCGTTTTTTTACAAACTCGTCGATGTCCTGGCCCAAACGATGGGAAACGCCTTCCCTGAACTTCGCGCCAAAAAAGCCCGCATTCAAGATGTCATTCGCGTCGAAGAGGAAGCCTTCAATAAAACCCTCGATCGCGGCATCGAACTGTTCAACGAGGAGGCCGTCGCAAAACGTGTCAAGTCTGTTTCCGGAGATTTCGCCTTCAAGCTTTATGACACCTACGGCTTCCCCCTCGACTTGACAGAGCTGATGGCACGCGAGCAGGGAATTTCCGTGGACACCGCCGGCTTCGAGAAATTGATGGCCGAGCAGCGCGCCCAGTCCCAGGCCGCCCAGAAAAAGGAAATCATCGCCGCATCCAACATCGATGCCTCCAAACGCACCCGTTTCGTCGGCTTCGACCATCTCGAGGCCGGCGCCACCGTGCAGGAGGTTGTCAAGTTGAAGGACAAACTCGCCCTCACGCTCGACGTTTCCCCGCTGTACGCCGAAATGGGCGGACAGGTCGGCGACACGGGCGAAGCCGATGCCGCCGGAAAAATCTGGCACATCGCCAACACCCAAAAAACCGGCAACACGTTCCTCCATATTCTTGCCGGCACGGATGCCCCTGAACCGGGCGCGAAGGTTGAATTGCGCGTCAACGCCCCGCGCCGCGCCGCCATTCAGCGTCACCATTCTGTCACGCACCTGCTCCACTGGGCCTTGCACGAAATTGTCAATCCCAACGCCGTCCAAAAAGGCTCCTACGTCGGCCCCGATAAACTCACGTTCGATTTCAGCAGCGCCGCGCTCACTCCCGCGCAAGTCACCGACGTTGAAAAGCGCGTCAACGAACGAATCGTGGAAAACGCCGCCATCACCTGGACTGAAGTTCCGTACGCCCAGGTCAAGGGCCGCAAGGAGATCATGCAATTTTTCGGCGAAAAATATGGCGACACCGTTCGCGTCGTCCAAATCGGCGGCAAAGGCGGCGCGCTGGACGGCTATTCGATGGAACTTTGCGGCGGCACACACTCGCGCGCCACGGGCGAAGTCGGTCTTTTCCGCATCGTCAGCGAAGGCGCCGTCGCCGCCGGCATTCGCCGCATCGAAGCCCTCGCTGGCCTTCGCGCCTACGAAAAAACACGCGAAGACATCGCCCTCCTTTCCACCGTTTCCGGACGCCTCAATGCCCCCGTGTCCGAATTGGAAAAGAAAATCGAATCGCTCCTGGCCCAGCAAAAGGACCTGGAAAAACAACTCCACGCCGCCCGCCAAAAGCAAGCCGCCGAAACCGCCCGCACCCTGATTTCCAGGGCCGCCGGCAACGTTATTATCGACAATCTCGGCGCCGTCGATGGCGATTTTTTGCAAGCCGTCGCGGACGCGATAAAAAGCCAGTTCAACGGCGCGATTGTGCTAGGCGGAACTGGCGGCGATGCCGTTTCACTGGTTGCCGCCATCTCTCCCGAATTGACCGCCAAATTCCAGGCCGGCAAAATCATCCAGGCCATCGCTCCGATTGTTGGCGGCAAGGGCGGCGGACGCCCTGACAACGCACGCGGCGGCGGCAAGGACATTTCCAGGTTGGACGAAGCATTGCAAAAAGCCCGATCGCTTTTGGTTTAGAAAAAGTACGAAATACCCACCAATCCGAGAACGGTATTAAGCCCCAGGTTCGGCGAACTAATGTCCGCGCAGGAAATGTGCATGAACCGCGCTTCTCCCGTCAGGGCCAGGCGATCGGTGATAAACCAGTAAGCGCCGGGACCGCATTCCAGATTAAATTGAAACCCCCCGCTCAAGTCCGGCGCGGCAATCCCCGTGCCGGTCACCCCCATGCCGAGGTCAAAAAACGGCACCAACCGCGTGCCGGTCGCAAAATCGTAACGCAGGTGCGGGCTTAGCCCCACCACCCATTCATCGCGTGGCGAAAACTGGCTGCCGCCAAAAAGTTCCGCGCGAAACTCCAGGTTCCCCCGATAAAAGTGCCCCTCACCCCTCACCCCTCCGAGCATGTGGCTGTAGGACAAGTTCACAAGCGCGAGGTCGTGCCGTTCGGATCCTCCGAGAATGGCAAAGCCATAACTCGCCCCGGCCTCGATTCCAAACGACTGTGCGGAGGATTTAAACCCGTCGCCAATTCCGTGCGCCCAGAGTTCGTTGGAAGGCGGCGCAAGCGTCAATACGGTATTGGTATCCTCGGCGGCCGCCCGATGGATAATTGCGACACCAAAAGCCAGTGCAAACCACAAAGAAATAGTTTTTTTCATCCTTAAATCCCGTGAATCGGAATAATTGGCAAACGCCCGCGTGTTGACAAGTGAAAAAATATCTGCATATTACATTAGTATATGGGACTACGACTGTATATGTATAAGCCATATGGTTTGATAATGATAATGGCGAACGGCCAGGAACCCGCCGTCCTTGACGACAAACCCAGTCAAACCCAGTCAAACCACTCCCGGTTTTGCCCTTTGACCGTGAAGGAAATTCACAAACCACTTATATTCAGCATTTTGTGTAAATCTGGCCGTCTAACTCGGGCAGCCGCCACTCCGCCAATCAAGCCTAATCAAGGTTAATCAAGCTTCGCAAACCACCCGATTCCCGCATTGCCATTCAGAACCGCCTGCCCTAAATATGCACCCATGAAAATCACATCCATTATTGCCCTAATCAGTTTGTCCCTCTGCTGTCACGCGCCGGCCCAACTGACCATCCCGCCGCCCAATAATGACCCCTACTTTGCCGGCCTCTATGTGCTGCAGGCCCCACAGCCTAAAGGCCCCGTCCTGCGCCGCGGCGATCGCCTCGCCATTTGCGGCGATTCCATCACCGAACAAAAAATGTACTCCCGCATCATGGAGACTTACCTCACCGTGGCGCTGCCGGAATTGAATGTCACCACCCGCCAGTACGGCTGGAGCGGCGAACAGGCCTCCGGCTTCCTCCATCGAATGACCAATGACGTCCTCCGTTTTAATCCCACCGTCGCCACCACCTGCTACGGCATGAACGACCACCATTACCGCCCGTACGAACCCTCTATCGGCGAAGCCTACGCTTCCAACACCACCGATATCGTTTTGGCTTTCCAAAGCGACGACACCCGCGTCGTCCTCGGTGCGCCCGGCTGCATGGGATTTACCACCCCGCCCTGGGGCTTTATTCAAGGCACCGCCAAGGAGAGGAACATAAACCTCTGCACCCTGCGCGACATCGACATCGATATTTCCCAGGTCGAACACACCGGGTTCGCCGACGTTTTTTGGGACATGTATGTCGCCCAATACATCGCGCGCCAGTGGTATGGGACGAATTACACGTTGGCGGGCAAGGATTCCGTTCACCCCGGCTGGGCCGGCCACCTCGTGATGGCCTATGCGTTCCTGAAAGCGCTGGACGTTCCCGGCGACATCGGAACGTTCACAGTCGACTTGGCCAAAAACGAAGCCACTGTCTCCGCCGGCCATCGCTTGATTTCTTTTGACAACGGTGCAATGACGATCCAAAGCACGCGTTATCCCTTTTGTGCCACGGGCGGCGCAAACGATCCCAACAGCATCCGCTCCGGCATGACCCTCGTGCCGTTTAACCAGGAGTTGAACCGCCTCATCCTGATCGTCAAGAACGGTAAAGCCGCAAATTATCAAATCGCCTGGGGTCCCTCCTCCCGGACCTATTCCGCGCAACAACTGCGGAAAGGCGTCAACCTCGCCGCCGATTTTGACTTCAACCCCTTCTCCGACGCCTTCGCCCGCGTGGACCAGGCCGTCGCCAGAAAGCAGGACTTCGAAACCCAACAGGTCAAAAAGCGCTTCCACGGCGAGGAAGGCAAAGCCGACTTCGAGAAAACCGTCAGCGAGAGCGAAAAGGACCGCGCGGTGCTGATGGACGCGATCCGTCAGGCCTTCGTCCCTATAACCCACACCATTACCATCACGCCGCAGTGACCCGCCGTCCCCAAGTGCGCTTCCTCCTCGGCCCCGCCGGGACTGGAAAAACGTTCCAATGCCTCGCGGAAATCCGCCAGGCATTGCGCGCCGATTTTTCAGGCCCGCCGCTGATTTTGCTCGCGCCCCGGCAGGCGACGTTTCAATTGGAACGCCAGCTTTTGTGCGATTCAAACGGCGTTTCGATCAGCGGTTACACGCGCCTGCAAATCCTCTCTTTCCAGCGCCTCGCCGCCTACGTCCTCGAACAATCGGGTGGCGCCGCTCCCAATCTTCTCTCCGAGGATGGCCGTTCGATGGTGCTGCACGCATTGCTGGCCCGTAGGCGCAAGGACTTGAAAATCTTCCATCCCAGCGCCGGACTCGCCGGATTCGCCCGCCAATTGAGCGCCGAGCTGCGCGAATTGCAACGCCGCCAGCTCAGTCCCGAAGCCCTTCGCGCAATGGCCGCCGGCCCCGGCCTGGCCGACGCCCTGCGGCGCAAATTGCAGGACCTATCTTTATTATTGACTGAATACCTGGACTGGCTTCGGCAACATGATTTGCAGGACACCGATTCTTTACTTGACTTGGCACGCGAGGCCCTCAAACGCTCCCCCGCTCCGCCTTCCATCGGCGAACTCTGGCTGGACGGCTTCGCCGAAATGACGCCCCAGGAATTGGATTTGCTCGCCGCCATCGCCGCGCGCTGCGAAAAATTGACCCTCGCGTTTTGCGTCGAAGGCATTCCCGTCCGGGAATCCTCATGGCTTTCCATCTGGACCGGAATCGAAAAAACCGTCCGCCAATGTTGGGACAGATTGTCCGCCGTCCCCGGCGCTCAATTGACCACGCAAATCCTCTCCCGCGATAATCCCTTGGGCCGTTTCAAAGACAGCCCCGCGTTGCGTCATCTGGAATCAAAATGGACGCACCCCTCCGATTTTTCCGCCCCTCTCCCGTCCGAATCCCTGCGCGCCGTGATTTGTTCCACGCCGCAGGCCGAAGCCGTCATGGCCGCGCAGGAAATCCTCCGCTTCGTCCGATCCGGCGGACGCTTCCGCGAAGTCGCCGTGCTCCTGCGCGCGATGGAGGGCTACCACGACACATTGCGCCGCGTCTTCTCGCGGTATGGCATTCCCGTTTTCATGGATCGCCGCGAAAAGGTCGCCCAACATCCCCTCGCCGAATTGACCCGTTGCGTCCTGCGCGCCGCCGCGTTCGGCTGGCGCCACGACGATTTGTTTGGCGCGCTCAAAACCGGCTTGGTTTCCCCCGACGAGGAACAGATCGACCGCCTTGAAAACGAAGCCCTCTACCGGGGTTGGTCCGGCGACACTTGGTTCTCTCCCTTGCCACCGGACAAGGCAAAGTCAGATTGGGCCGAGCGCCTCCGCGAAAAATGGATCGCGCCGTTCTCAAAATTCCGCCGCCTCACCCGCCCCACCGGCCCGCAATTGGCCGAAGCCATCCGCCAATTGTGGCGCGACCTGAATGTGGAAGAGAAGCTCGAGGAATGGAGTGCCGACGAGGGCAAAACCGGCGTCGTTCACGCCACAGTCTGGCGCCAGTTCAACACATGGCTGGACGACCTTGCCCTCGCCTTCGCCGGCGAACCGATGCCCCTCGCCGACTGGATGCCCATCCTCGAAGCCGGCCTCGCCGACCTCAGTGTCGGAGTCATCCCTCCCGCGCTCGACCAGGTTTTGGTCGGCACCATCGACCGCTCCCGCAATCCCGACCTCAAGCTCGTGATTTTGCTCGGCGTCAACGAAACCGTTTTCCCCGCCACGCCGGACGCTGGAAATCTTCTCAACGAAGCCGACCGCGACGAACTCGCCCGCAACGACATCCGTCTTGGCCCCAGCCGCCGCGAATTTTTGGGACGCGAGCGCTTCTTCGGTTACATCGCCTGCACCCGTTCGCGCCAGCGTTTGGTCATCGCCTGCTCCGAGCACGACGCCGGCGGCGCTCCGCTAAATCCCTCGCCGTTTTTTTCCCATCTTAAATCTCTCTTTGCGACTTTGGAAATTGAAAAGTTCACCGGCGCGAATTGGCAGCAAGCCGAACACTTCTGCGAAGTCTCCGGCCAACTGGCCCGCGCCGCCCGCCCCGGGCCGAACCTTTCCGATTTGCTCGGTCAGCCCGCATTCGCCGTCTTGCGCGAACAAATCGCCGCCGCCTCCGCCGAACCTGGCCGCCTGCCCCCCGAAATCGTCGCCAAACTATACGGCTCGGCCCTGCACACTTCCGTCAGCCGCCTCGAGGAATTTGCCGCGTGCTCCTTCAAGTTTTTCGTGCATTCGGGCTTGCGCGCCGAGGAACGCCAGCGCTTTGAATTGGACGTCCGCGAACGTGGCAGTTTCCAGCACGAAGTCCTCGCGCTCTTCCATACTCAGTTGCGCGAGCAAAATAAAAACTGGCGCGACATCTCCCCCGCCGAGGCGCGGGCGCGGGTCAAGGATTGTGTGGCGCAATTGCAGCCCAAATTCCGCGACGGCCTGCTTGCCGCCAGCGCCCAATCCCGTTTCGCCGCCCGCGCCGTCGCCAGTTCTTTGCAGGATTTTGTCGCTGCCACCGTGGAATGGATGGAGCATTATCGTTTTGACCCGCACGAGTCCGAACTCGGTTTCGGCACCGCCGGCGCCAAACTGCCCGCCTGGGATTTGGACCTCGGCGCTGGCCGCCGCCTGATCTTTCGCGGGAAAATCGACCGCGTCGATCTCTGCCGCAAAGCCGGTGGCGATGAGGCGATGGCCGTCGTCATCGATTACAAATCCGGCGCGCTCAAGCTCGATGAGGTACTGATGGCCAACGGCCTTCAACTGCAACTCGCCGCCTATCTCAGTGTGCTCCGCCGCCTCGCCGATGCCCGCGAACACTTCGGCGTCTCCCGCATTGTTCCGGTGGGCGTTTTCTACATCAACCTTCGCGGCCAGACCGAAAGCGGCAAGACGCGCTCCGAAGTCCTGCAATCCCGCGAAGACTTCCGGCGAAGGCGCTTCCAGCATTTGGGACGTTTCGACGAGAGCGCACTTATTATGCTTGACAGCAGCGGAGCCAGCGAAGGCTCGCAGTTCAAATTCCGGATCAACAAGGACGGCTCCCCGCACGCCGGCAACAAGGACCTGGTGAAAACCCGCCACTTCCAGCAATTGCTCGATCACGTCGAAGCCGAACTGCTCCGCATGGGCCGCGAGATTTACGAAGGCGCCATCGCCCCCAACCCATATCAGAAAGGCGGCAAGCTCGCCTGCGATAATTGCGATTACATGAGCATCTGCCGTTTCGATCCCTGGACCCAGCCCTACCGCCATTTGAAAGCCGCCCGCGAATGACCCGTTCACTTTCAACTTTGCCCTGCGCGCCAACCTGTGCCACTCTGTTTCCATGAGCAAGCCGTTGGCGCTCGTTTATTATTCAAATTTGATGCCGGGCAGCCAGTTGTCCAACCGGCTGAAAGACCTGGGCTATCGCGTCCAGACGATGGACACCCTGGCACAATTGCCTTCCGCCTGCGAAACCGAAAAGCCGCTCGTCGTCATTGCCGAAATGCTCCCCGCCGCCGCCGCGTGCGCCGCCATCGCGGAAGTAAAAGGCAACCCCGCCACGCGCCACATCCCCGTGCTTGGTTTCACGGCCGTCCATGATCCGGCAATGCAAACGGAAGCCAAGGAATCCGGCATCGCGCTGCTCGCGGGCAGTGTCGCCATCGCCGAACAACTGCCGCAACTGCTCGATCAAATTCTCCAAGTCGAATGAGCGCAACTCTTCCGGTCATCAAGCTGGACCGTGGCATCCACGCCATGCACCTCTTTTACCGCGTCGATCGCGAACGCTGGGCGCGCCTCGGCTCCGGCGAATCCGCGCGGTGCCGCGCCCGTCTGGAATCGCTCTGCGGCGCCAATACCAACCCCTCGCACCCGCGCCTCTCCTCCTACGCCAACGTTGGCGCCAAGGCGGACTTCGCGTTTTTTTTACTTTCAGCCGGCCTGGCGGAAGTCGCGCAAATGCACCGTGATCTCGAGGCATGTTTTCCGCCCGGCGCGTTGCAAAAAGTTTTTTCCTACCTGAGCGTCACCGAGCTGACCGAATACATGCCCACCGAGGAGGACAATCGCCGCATCCTGATCGAGCAGGAAAAGCTCGACCCGGAATCCGAGGCATTCCAGAAGCGCCTGGTCGAACTGCGCGAGCGGATGCGTCAATACGAACAATACCGCCTCTATCCCGAAATGCCGGACTGGGAGGTGATGGCCTTTTACCCCATGAGCAAACGGCGCGCCGCCGCCGACAACTACAATTGGTACACGCTCGACTTTGTCACCCGCAAAAAATTGATGAGCGGCCACGCCCGGGTCGGCCGTAAATATTCCGGGCGCATCTCGCAATTGATCACCGGCTCCACCGGCCTCGACGATTGGGAATGGGGCGTCACGTTGATGGCGCATCAGTTGGACGCGCTCAAGGAGATCGTCTATGAAATGCGCTTTGATGAAGTCAGCGCGCGCTATGGCGATTTCGGCCCGTTCTTTGTCAATATGAGAATGCCCCCCGCGGTCCTCTGGGAACATTTGCGGCTCTAATTCCCGCCCACGGCCTCCGCCGTCCGCGTCAAGTATGTTTTCGAATAACCCTTCGCCGGAATGCTGATCGTATAGCTCTTGCCCGAAGGCTCCACGGAACACTTGATGTAATTCCCGGCGCACGGCACGTCGATATTCGCGATAAACTCGTTGTCGGTATTGACCTCCGCGCCGCCCTGCGTGTCGCGATGCATCTGGTACATCGTCTGGATCGACGACACGCTGCGCAGCGTCGCCAGCGTTTCCTTTCCGCTGCCTTTGCGCGCGCCGTTGTTCATCACCGTCACAGTCGGCGCCAGGCTGCGGACCAGCAGAGGATTGTTGCTGATGTCAAAACCGTGATGATCGACCTGGTAAACATCCACGTGCCCGATGGAATTGGTCGGGCAAACCAGTTCGCCTTCCATGTTCCACGTCAAATCGCCCCCGTCGAAAAATTTGAACGGCCCGAATTGCACGAGCGACACCACGCTGTTGGCGTTGTCGGTGGTGTCCGTCGCCTTTTGCGTGCCCTCGCCGCAAAGTGAATTTGGCCCGCCCATTCCCTCGGGATGAATAAATTGTTTCCGGGCGCCCATGAAACGAAAACTCAGCGGCGTCGCCGCGTCGGTCTGTTTTAATTGAAGCGCCGACCCAGGCTGGACGATCTCCCGGCGGTCCGCCTTGAATTCGCGGTAAGGCTGGATGGCTTGCAGAAAATGCGCGTTGTTCTTGCCATCCGGGTCGTGATCGGGAATGCCGTTGTCCATCACCGTCCCGATGGGAATCAGCCGGGAAAGCGGCGCCGCTCCGCCATAATGGTCGGTATGAAAATGGGTCAATATGAAGTAGTCGATCCGCGCCAACCCGGCGTTCGTCGCCGCATCGCGAATCCGCTCCGCGCTCGGGCCGGTCGGCCAGCCCGCGTCAATCAAAATGCTTTCCCTGGCCGGGGTGACAATCAGCGTTCCGCCTCCGCCCTCCACGTCGATCCAGTAGATTTGCAGCCCCGGCTCCGCTGCGCGCACGGCAAGAATGGAAAAAAGAAAACAGGCCAGCGCCAGACAACCTGAAACCCGGAGACGTATGTTCATGCGAATTGCAGCGTGCCAAAACACCGCGGCGTATGGAAGTTAAACACATCGACCGGCGCCCACGACCCCCAATGCGGATGCGACCCGTCATCGGCGCATTTGTAAAAATTCCCCCGCCACTCCTGCCCCCGGACTTCACCCAGCGGCCCGACGTACTGCTCAAGGACCTTGAACGGCACCATGAAATTCAACTGCCACCGCACCGGCTCGCTGATTTCCGGATCGACGGTTTTGGGCAGCGACGATTTCACCTGGATGCGCCGCCCGATTTCCGCCGGCAGCCTCGTAAACTTTTTGAACCCATCCGGCGCGCGCTCGGGATCTTCGATGTAACAGCACAAGTGCGCCCCGCCCGCGTTCATCTCCAGGTTGAAGTAGCCCGCGTCGGATCGCGGCTGAATGAAAAACTCCACGCAACTGTCCTTCCAGACTTCCTCCATGTAATTCGTCCGCGTCGAACGCACGTACTGGTCCTGCGCCTCGAAAATTCCGCGAATGCCCGCGACGCTGTGAAGAAGCCGCACCCGTACGCGCGGCCGATGCGCGCTGCCCTCCGTCCGAAAATGACTCAGCTCCGCCGTTTCCGCGCGGGCCCAGGCGCTGTCGTCCCAACCCGTCGCGAGGTCCGGCAGCCCCTCGGCCCACTGGACGACGTACTGGTTCACGCGAAGATTTCCGTAATGGGTTTGCCCACGCCGTCGCGTGTGACATAGAACGGCCGTCTTTCGATGTCGTACGAAAGCCGCGGCGAAATCCCCAGCGCCCGGTAAATTGTCGCGTGCAAATCCTCGATCACCACCCGGTCCTTGATCGTTTTGCACGGGCGTTCATCGGCGGTAAGTCCGTGCAGGTGCCCGCGTTTGACGCCGCCGCCGAACATCAGCACGCATCCGGCATCGGTGAAGTGCCGGTGCATTCCGTAATACTTCAATTCCTCCACTGTCTTCGGCTGGTTAACCTGGTTCTTGACAGGTTTGTCGGGCCTGCCTTCCAACAGCGCGTCGCGGCTGAATTCGCTCGCCATCACGATCAATGTCCGGTCCAGCAACCCCCGCTCCTCAAGGTCGCGCACCAATTGCGCAACCGGGGCATCGACGGTTTTTTTCAAATCCACCATGCGGGTGTGGCCGTTTTCGTGCGTGTCCCAATATTCAAACGGAATGTACTCCGTCGTGACTTCGATGAACCGCGCCCCCGCTTCCGTCAATCGCCGCGCCAGCAGGCAACCCAATCCGAAACGGCCCGTGTTGTATTTCGCGTAACTTTCCTTTTTCTCCAGCGAAAGGTCAAACGCCGACGCCGCCGACGAACTCAACAGCCGATGCGCATTGTCCATCGAGCGCAACAGCGATTCCTTTTGATAATCGCTCCCAAATTCCCCGACCGGACTTTGCGCGACCAGCGACTTGTAAAATTTTTCGCGGTTCTCGAACCGACTCGGACTCATCCCTTCGGGCGGCCGAACGCTCTCGACGGCGTCGTTCGGATCGGCGATGAGGAACGGCCCGAATTCGCCGCCGAGAAATCCAGCGGTATGAAACGACTTCAACTCCTCCCCTTCACCAAGGTCAAACCGTTGCCCGATGTCAATGAAAGCGGGCACCGCCGGGTTTTTCGGCCCCAGCGTCCGCGCAATGACCGCGCCTATATGCGGAGCGGCGACCGTTTGCGGGGGAGCATAACCGGTGTGCCATTGATATTGATGCCGCGAATGGAGGATGAACCCCAAATCTCCCGCCGTATAGGAGCGCATCAGCGTTCCGCGGTCCATGACCGAGGCCATGTTCTCCAGCCCTTGCGAAAATTTGATATGGTCCACCGCCGTGTCGATCTGTGGAAACGTGCTGAGCATTTCGTTCGCGGGCATCCCCTTGGTGTACGGCACATAACGCTTTGGATCGAACGTCTCCGTGTGCGCCATCCCGCCCGCCATCCAAAGGACGATCACCGTATCGGCTGTCGGCGCAATCTTTTCGGTCTCCGCCGCCAGGATTTGCCGGGGATACCCCGCCGCCATCGCGCCGAGCGTCGCAGCGCTGGCCGTTTTCAAAAACTCCCGCCTGTTCCAATTATGCTTTTTCATACGCTTGATTTAGTAAATAAGTTGAAATTCCGGCAGCATCACCATCGCCCATAGAAAATCCTCAACACCCTCCGCCTTCGGTTTTGGCCCGACCAACCCCTCCGCCATCGTCAATTCCTTCGCCGTCGGTTTTCGCCCCACCGCCTCCTCGAATACGGACCGGATCAACTCAGGCCCGTTTTCCTTCTGTTTGACAATTTCCACCGCCCCGCGTTTGAGCGTTTCCGCCAATGTCTTTCCGTTGGTCAATTCCAGCGCCTGCAATGTCGTCGCCTCCGTCGCGCGCGTCGTCACCACTTGCTCCCGGTTCGGCCGCCCCAACGCCGTCATCAACGGGTCCGCCGCAACCAATGCCGCCCGCACCGTCCCCTGGTGCATCGCCGAGAATTGCATCGCAATCAAATCGCCCTTCAAGCGCCACGGGATCATGCCTCCTCCGCCCAACTGGCTGGCGGGACTCCATCCCGCCCCGGCAAATTCCGGCTGCTCCCACCCTTCAACCTTTTGATCCGTGACGGTCCAGGAGGAATCGCTGACAAAGTCCATGGCCAGCGCGCCGTCCGCGCGGACGCGCGCATACACGTACAACCCCGCCGGGTTGGCCTCGCCGTTCGCGCCCGGGGCGTTCACCGCGCGCACGGCAATGATATTGTCGCCCGCCTTCAGCCATCGGCTCATGTCCACCATAAACGGTTTGGAGTAATCGTTTCCCTCGCCCGCTTTGTGGCCATTGACGTACATCTCGAAGCTGTTGTCGCAAACCACCAGCGCCGTCGCCTCCTCCGGCGCCTTCGCCAAATGGATTGTTTTCCGGGCGTAAATGTCGCCCACTTTCGCCGCTTCCGCCGCATGTGGATCGTTCCAGATCCATTTGGCCGTTTTCGTAGGCCCGAACTTCTTTTTGACCATCTCGCCAAGGCCGACATCCGCATCCGCGCTCGCGTATCCCACCCCGGTCAATGACGTCAGGGCGTCGCGGAATTCCTCCGCGGAGAGCCGGCGCACCGCGGGGCCGGTGAACACATAATTGGTCGTCTGCGTCGCCCCCAAATCCACCGCCGGCAATTGGTACGCGCGCGAGGTCATGATTTGTTCCAGCGTCTCCTTCAAATCGTAATGGTGCGCCGCCAAATCCGCGGAGAGCCAATCCAGAATGTCCGCGTTCCACGCCGTTTGCTGCATGTCATCCACCGGTTCCACCAGGCCCCGGCCCATCAACCGCTCCCAAAGACGATTGACAATCGTGCGCGTCAACCGCCCGTCCTTCGGGCAAGTCACCACGCCCGCAAGGTCCTCCAGCCGTTCCGTCCTGTTCGTTGTCGCGCGTATGGCCCCCAATTCCGGGAATAGGAATTTCGTCGCCGCCTTTTCCCCCGTCGGCACATCGCACCGGCAGATTTCCAGCGGCTTGTCGCTGAAAACATTGGCAAGACCGTAGGAGTCGGACAATTGCCAGTCATTGATGAAACTGTCGTGGCACGACGCGCACTTCAAGTTAACGCCCATGAATACCTGCGAGACGTTTTGCGCCGCCTGCATTTGCGGCGTCTGGCTGGAATTGACGACCCCGCGCCACACGATCCCTTTGATGAATCCCTCGGACTCCTTTTGCGGATCGATCAATTCGGCGACAAATTGGTCATAGGGCATATTGGTTCGCAGCGCGTTGTAGAGCCATTTGGTAATCTGTTCCCGGCCGCCGTCGATGTATCCCGTCCCCTTGTAATCGTTTCGGAGCAAATCATTCCAGAACGTCATCCATTTCACCGCATAAGCCTCGTCGCGCCCGAGAAGGTTCTCCACCAAAGCCGCCCGCTTGTTCGCCTTGCGGCTGGAGACAAACGCCTCCAACTCGTTCGCCGGCGGCAACAGTCCAATCGTATCCAAATACGCCCGCCGTGCAAACACCCGGTCGCTGACCACCCGCGCCGCCTTGATTTTGTGCGCCGCGAAATACACATCCAGAAACCGGTCCACCGGATTTGCCTCACCGCCCGCCGCGGGAATTGCCGGCGTCCGGGGATCGAGGTTCTTGGGTGGAATCGGCCCAAAACCGATTTCCGGGTCCCACTGCAATCCCTGGTCGATCCAAGCCCGCAAAACCCCCACTTCTTCGGGCGTCAGTTTCTTCCCCTTTTTCGGCATGGTCTCATCCGGATCAATGCCCGAGACCAGCGCGATGATGTAACTCTGCGCGCTCTTGCCCGCAATGGCCGCCGGCCCCGAATCACCCCCCTTGAGCAGCGTCTCCCGCGAATCAATCCGCAATCCACCCTTTTGCCGTCCGCGTCCGTGACAGCGAATGCAACTGGCCTCAAAAATCGGTTTCACTTCCGTGCCGAAATCGACCCGATGTTTGGCCGGCGGGGGCAACGCCTTGATTTGATCGGGCGTCAACGCCGCGCCCTGCGCAAGCGCGACAACGCATGTGGCGGCGAGGATTACGGCAAATTTCGACTTCATGTGGACTTCATTCTACCATTCTCCTAGACGAACGAGGAGACTATTTTAATCATCGTCCAAACCGCCGCCGCCCCTTCACATCCAGATTCTGTTGCAAATCTTCCTCCGAAACTTTGCATTGAACGCCCCTGGGCGGCACATCGGCTTTTGCTATCCAAAGGATGCTGTTGAGTATGACTTTGCGAAAGTTTTCATTGCCGTAATTGCTATGGTAGTGCGCCCCGGTAAATCCAAATCCCCGTCCGCCATTGGGCCGTTCGTAGGCCCAGGCGACTATGGCGGGTTCCCCACGGTCAACCGCGGCGCGGACCACCGGGTTTCCCGAATGCGGGCCATCGGGCCGGCTCATCGTGCTCTCCGGCGGAATTGCGTAGAGGATCGGCGTCACGCCTTTCATTCCATCGACAAACCGCAAGTGAAAATACCACTCGTCCTTGATTTCGAAGGGATGCACGCCCTGCGTGATCGGATGCTGCGGCAGGACGGCAAAATTCGCGGTCCATACCGGATTGACCGACCAATTGGCTTCATAAGCCGCCCCCAGCCACTTAAGGTATTCCGCCTCGCCCTTGTCTTTCTGCACTTCGACCGCCCAATGTATCGCCCCAAGCCCGACCCCGCGATCCATCAATACCCCGATCTGTTTCAAATGATCGTCCTGCAAAAGCGCACATTGCGCCCCGCCGTCCATGGAAAGCACAATCGCGTCCGCGCCGTCAAAGGCATCCGCCGCCGCGGGCCAGCCATTGGAATAGACGACCGTCTGGATCCCCCGGACATGGTCCAGACATTTTTGCAGGAGCAGGCAGCCGGCCCGATATTCGTGCTCGCCCGGACCATGACTGGGCGTGCCCGCGACAAATACGATTTTTTTGTCGGCGCCATAAGCGCCCGACGCAACGCAGGTCAAAAGAACGAGGAGTGCGAAGTTTTTCATTGGTCGATTTTAATCCGAAGGTCCTTGAATTCCACCGTCATCGGCTCTCCGTGATGCAGTTGCAGGGCGATGGTCCCGGAGGAGGCGGATTTGCTCGTTTGCTCATCGACAACATCCACCATTTGTTTGCCGTTGATGAACTGCTGAATGTGGTTCCCTTTGGCAATGATCACGTAATCGTTCCAGTCGTCATGGTGAATGTCCTTCTCCAAATCGGCCAGGTTCCCCAGTGAACCGACGACCTCGATCTTTCCATCCTCATGAATGACCACCTTCTGCCCGCGCCATGCCAGGATGCCGCGCCCCTTCTCCTCGTACAATTGCCCCGTGTAATGCGGCCCCGCCTCCATGTCCGCCTGGTAACCCGCCATGACCCAATACGAAGGCTTGACGATCTTGCTGCGGTACTGCACGCCGGAATTGGCAAAGCCCACGGCGTTATTGGCGACAATTTTGAAGGAGCAACGCATTTCAAAATCCGCGGGCTGCCCATTGGTCCAAATCAAGAACGTGTTTTCCTTCGCCGGCTTTTCCTTCGTCGTCTGGCCCACGATCGCGCCGTCATGCACTGACCACAGGTCCGGACTGCCGGACCAGCCGGTGAGGTCCTTGCCGTTGAACATGCTCTCAAATCCCGGTTCCGCCATCAAAAGGGTCCCCTGCCCCAAAAGGCAGGCCGCCCCGATGGCAACAATTGCGTTAAGTTTTAAACTCATGGTGTCGCCACGTTATAGACCGCCCGCGCAAACTTCAAATTCAATCCATTCCGGGGCAACGACCCCATTGCTGTAAAATGGGACCGGGAACACGTTACATTATGAAATCGATCAACCCGTGGAAGCTTCCGCCCATCCGGGTCGGAACGTTGAGGCCAAAGAGGATTCTCGCGCCTGTGGATTTCACCGAGTGTTCGCAAAAGGCCGTCACCTACGCGGTGTCTCTTGCGAAGCATTTCAACAGCGAGATCATTCTGTTGCACATATCAAAACTGGCGACCGTCTCGCCCGCGCCGGAATTTGCCGTGCTCCAAACCGACGTCCTGAACGAACAGGCCCGCGAGTCCGCCGTCCGGCAGCTTGGGCAATGGCGCGATCGGGTGGCCGTGCATGTCCCGGTTCGGATGCAAGTCCGCGTTGGAGTTTCGACCCAGGAAGAGATCGTCGATGCCGCCCGCAAAACCGATTGTGATTTGATCGTCATGGCGACTCATGTGAAAGGCGCATTGGAGCATCTTTTCACCGGCAGCGTCACCGAGAAAGTCGTTCAACACGCACCCTGCCCCGTCTTCGTCGTCCGCGAACGCGAGCACGATTTCCTAAAACCAAAAACGACGCGGCGGCGCGCGCTCGTTATGACGGAATAACTGAGAAATACGCAAAAGATCGTCTAAAGATCCAACGGTACGTTTTTTCGGGGCATCCGCAATGGCTTGCCTGTTGCCGCTTTTTGCTCAAAATTTCAGCGAATGACTCCGGCCATCGCACTCATCATCCTGGGCATATTCGCGTGCGCCAGCTTTTTCTTCGCGCTGGCCGAAACCTCTCTCTTTTCGCTCAACAAATGGCAACTGCGCCAGTTGGAAGCGCGAACTCCCGTGCGCGGCGCCATCATTAACCGGCTCCTCGCCGAACCCCAGGACTTGCTCGCAACCCTCGTGCTCGGAAACAGTTTCGCCAACGCCGGCATCGTCGTGGTGACGCTGTGGGTCGCGTTGAAACAGGGGTGGCCGCTGGGGCCGGTTTTGGTCGTGCTCTTTTTCCTGGTTCTTTTCGGCGCGGAAGTCGCCCCGAAAACCCTGGCCGTCCGCGCCCCGGAAACCTGGGCGTTGCGCGTGGCTCGTTTGATGTCTTTCCTTCAAGGCGCCAGCCGCCCATTGCGCCGCGTCGCACAGCGTTTGACCAACCTTTGTCTGCGCACTGTGGCGCCGGCCCAACCCAGCGCGTCCGCCGGCCTGTCGGACGCCGAGTACCAGGAATTGCTCGAAATGGCGTACCAGCAAGGGGCGCTGGCCGCAGGCGAAAAAGAGATCATTCTGCAAATCATCAACCTCGACCGCCGCAATGCGAGCCAGGTGATGAAGCCGCGCCCGAAAATGGCCTGCATCTCGGATGAACTTTCCCTCCCTGAAATGCTCGCCGCCGCCCGGCGTTTCAAGCATCGCCGGCTGCCCATTTACGACGATTCGGTGGACACAATCGTCGGCGTGCTCGACACCCGGATTTTGCTGTTGGACCCCGACGCCGACCTGGCTGCCGCCATCGAATTCCCCTCCTTCGTGCCGGAGAGCATGAATCTCCTGAAATTATTGAAAAGCCTCCAGCGCCAGCAGCGCGGGATGGCGATTGTGCTGGACGAGTTCGGCGGCACGGCGGGGATTGTGACCATCGAGGACATCCTGACCGAAGTCCTGGGCGAGATTCGCAGCGAGCACGCGCCGGAGCGCGCCATTCTCGAAAAACTCGGTGAAAACCGCTGGCGCGTCAGCGGCTCCGTTCTGCTGGACAATTTCCGCCGCGAATACCCGCCCCTGCCGGACCTGCCGGGGTTTGAAACGATGGCCGGCCTTGCGCTTCATGAATTTGAAACGGTGCCCGCGCGGGGCGAATCGGTGACGGTCGGCGGGCTGCGCCTGACGGTGCAGGCGACGGACGAACGGCGCATTCGCGAATTGCTGGTGGAGGTTGTCAGGAAACGATGAGCGATATCGACATCTTGCTTTTGCTGGCGATGCTCTTGTGCGTCGCGCTTTCCTTCCTTTTCTCCGGGATGGAAACGGGCGTGCTTGCGTTGAATCGCTTCAGAATCCGCCAATTGATGCGCAGCGGCGACCGCCGGGCCGCAGTGTTGCAAGGATTTCTGCAAAACCCGGAGGATTTCCTTTGGACAATCCTGGTGGGAAACACAACGGTCAATTTTGTCATTTTCAGCGTTGGTTTCCTTCGATTGCAAAGAACGCTGGGGCATCATCGCGTCCTGGAGGTGCTGGTGTTTTTGACGGGAGTATTTTTGTTTTACATCATTTGCGAACTGGCGCCCAAGACGGTGTTTCAACGGTATCCCAACCGCCTTTCGCTCTCGCTGGCGTTTCCCTTCCGCTGGATTCACCGGATTCTTGCGCCATTGGTTTCCGTAGCCGCCTGGTTTTCACGCGGCCTGCTCCACTGGACCGGCGGGCGCGCCTATAAGGGACGAATCATCGGCGTCCGCGATGAACTGCGTTTCATGATGCATGAATCGGCGCCCGATTTGACGAGGGAAGAGAAAATGATGATCAACCGCGTCCTCGACCTGCCCAATCGCCGGGTGCGCCACGTGATGGTGCCAATGTCCAACGTTGCCAGCGTCCTGTCCGATACGCCGATGAGCCAGGTGCTCGCTCTCTGCCGCGATCGCAATCTGACGCGCCTCCCGGCCTTCGAGGCGCGAAGCGGGCGCATCGCCGGCATCGTCAACCTCGAGCACATTCTCTATTTGGCGGATTTGGACCTCAACAAACCGGCGCGCGAGTATCTTCAAGCCGCCGCGTTTCTGCCCGAGGAATTGCTGCTGGAACAGGCTTTGCGCCGGATGCAGCACACCGGCTCGCGCCTGGCAGTCGTCACAGGCCCGGACAACCGCGAGACGGGCATCATCAGCCTGCAGGATGTTTTCAAGGTGATTTTTGGGGACGTCGCGCTATGAACTCCAATGTCATCGCCGGCAACGCGCTTCGCCTGCTCGGAGTCCTGGCCATTGTCCTGGCAAACGGGTTTTTCGTCGCGGCGGAGTTCGCATTCGTCAAACTTCGGGACACGCAGTTGAACGCCTTTGTGGTTGCGGGGAACCGTCGCGCGCGGCTGGCGCGGCACATCCTGCAAAATCTGACGTCGTACCTGAGCGCGACGCAACTGGGCATTACGATGGCGAGCCTCGGCCTGGGATGGCTGGCGGAGCCGGTATTTATCGACCTGCTGTCGCCGTTGATGAGTTGGGCCGGCGTGTATTCGCAACACATTCAAAAATCAGTTGCGTTCGCGGTTGGGTTTTCGGCGGCGACGTTCCTTCAAATCGTGCTCGGCGAATTGGGGCCGAAATGGTTCGCCATCCAGAAAGCGCTTCCGACGGCGCTCTGGGTGGCCGCGCCGTTGCACTTGTTTTATCGCGTCTCCTACCCGTTCAACTGGGTTTTAAATCAATCGGCCCAGTGGCTCTTGCGACGGGTGGGCATTGAACCGTCCGGCGCGACGCGCTCGGTTCATTCGGAGGAGGAACTGCGACTCATGCTAGGCCAGCGGCGCGGCGGCGGCAGCCTTGGACACAACATTGTTTTGAACGCGCTCGACCTAAGCCGCCATCAGGTGCGGAACATCATGCGGCCCCGGCGGGAAATTGTGGTGTTCGATACCGAGGCAAAAATCAGCGAGTGCGTTGAGATCGCCGAAAGGACGCGCTACTCCCGGTTCCCCCTCTGCCAGGAAGGCGACCCCGACAAATCCATCGGCGTTGTGCATATCAAAGACCTTTACCCCGCCGCGGCCAAAACGACGCGCGCCGCCGACCTTGCTCGCGTGGCGCGCAAACTGATCTACGTTCCCGAGACGACGCGCCTGGAAAAATTGCTCCAGCTTTTCCTGGAGCGAAAACTTCATTTCGCCATGGTGATCGATGAATATGGGGGCACCCTCGGCATGATAACGCTGGAAAATGTGCTGGAGGAATTGGTCGGGCAAATCCAGGACGAGTTCGACCAGGAAAAGCCGCTGCTCCTGCGTCACAGCGACGAACATTGGGAAATCGACGGCGCGCTGCCGCTGCACGAATTAGGGGAACTGGTGGCCCAGGACCTTTCCGGCGACGGTATCTCCACGACCAGTGGCTGGGTGACTCAACGGCTTGGGGGTTTTCCCAAACCCGGCGATTTGCTCACGCTCGGCCAGTACGAATTGCGCGTCGAGGAAACGGACGGCGCGCG
>DATAXU010000169.1:0-5484 GCA_036272955.1 Verrucomicrobiia bacterium | reverse complement strand
GCGCGAGTGGTGGAATGGCAGACACGCCAGACTTAGGATCTGGTCCCGTAAGGGGTGGAGGTTCAAGTCCTCTCTCGCGCACCAATTTAACGTTTCCGCCGGGTAAAAATGAAAATCATTAATGTCAAAACGTTCCTGGTCGAGGGCCTCAAATATAATTGGACCTTGATTAAAATCGAAACGGATGCCGGCATCGACGGCTGGGGCGAAGCCACGAATTGGCCCGGCGCCCCACTGGTGGAAGCGGCTTGCCAACATGTGGGAAATTATATTGTCGGCCAGGATGCGCGGCGGATTGATTTTCTTTGGACAAAAATATATCGCGATATGAGCTGGCTTGGCCAGGCCGGGCCTCTGCTGTCCGCCATCAGCGCGGTGGACATCGCGCTCTGGGACATTAAAGGCAAGTCTTTGGACGCGCCGATTTACGAGTTGCTCGGTGGGGCTTATCGAAAAAAAATCCTGCTTTACGCCAACTATTGGTTTACCGGGGCGGGGCATTCGCCCTCGGACTATGCCCGCCAGGCGCGGGAAACCGTGGCAAAGGGGTTCACGGCGCTGAAGTTTGATCCTTTTGCGCATGTCAATTATGCGTACGGCAAGGACCTCAGTGATACGAACAGCCTGACCGAGGACCAAAAAAAATTGGCCCTGGATTTGGTTGCCGCCGTCGCGGAGACTGTCGGAAAGGGAGTGCCGCTGGCAATTGAAACCCACGCGTTTCTCAATGGCCCCACCGCGGTCGAAATGGCGCACCGGCTGGCGAAATTGGATTTCAACTGCATGTGGTACGAAGAACCTGCGCCCCCGGAATTTCCCGCGGCGATTGCGGACATTCGCCGGCGGATTCCCCTGCCCGTCTGCGTCGGAGAACGCTTGCACAGCCGGTTTATGTTGCGGGGCGTTCTGGAACAACAGGCCGCGGACATCGTCATGCCGGACATCACGCGTTGCGGCGGGATCAGCGAAATGCGCAAAATGGCGAACCTTGCCGAAACGTTCCACGTGCCGATTGCCCCGCATAATCCCAACGGCCCCATCTCCACGATCGCCTCCGCGCATACGATGGCCACGGTGCCAAATTTCTTTCGCCAGGAGTTCATGGTCAATGATGTGCCGTGGCGAGACGGATGTCTCTCGCATCCGCTGCCGATTGAGGATGGATTCTTTGTCCTCCCGGACCGCGCCGGGCTGGGCTTTGAGATCAACGAAGCGGAATTGTTGAAACATCCGGGAATTCGAGTTCCGCCCGCCGATCGAACATTTTATATATGACTAAACCAGTGAAAGCGCTTTGGCGCAACGACGATGAGTTGTTTAAGCTCGCGCGACGGGAATTGTTCACCGCCGTCGTTGGGGACATCATGGACCAGTTGGGCTGCCGCCGCCAATTCCTGCCACCCGAAATCAAACCCCTACGCGAGGACATGGTGCTTCTGGGCCGCGCGATGACTGTATTGGAAGCGGATGTATTGGACAGCCAGGAGACTAGCCGCAATCCCGTGTTGAAAAAGCCTTTTGGTTTGATGCTGGAGGCGCTGGATGATCTGAAGCGAAATGAAATTTATATCTGTTCCGGCGCTTCGCCCACATACGCCCTTTGGGGCGAACTCATGAGCACTCGCGCGCTCAAACTCGGCTCAACCGGCGCCGTGGTAAATGGTTATTCGCGGGACACGCGCGGCATACTAAAAATGAATTTTCCAACATTCTCGTGGGGGCGTTATTCGCAGGACCAGGCGCCGCGAGGAAAGGTCGTGGATTTCCGCGTCCCCTTGCAAATCGGACAGGCGCTCGTGCAGCCAGGCGACATTGTTTTTGGGGACATGGACGGAGTTTGCGCTATTCCGCGCGAGATCGAACGCGATGTCTTCTCCAGGGCGTTGGAAAAAGCGCGGGGTGAAAAGTCTGTGAGAACGGCCCTGGACCGGGGCATGTCGGCGCGCGACGCATTTGAAAAATACGGGATTCTATAAACTCGCATCCGTCGGCCCCTGGACGTCAGCCAGTTGAAGCCTGACCGCTCATTTCTTCAATCTGTAGAAATAATTAGTAGTGACGGGCAGGTTAGTCAGCGAGTAGCGGCTATTGAGGATGACGGGGGTTTGGGTGGTGTTGGTGTAGGTTCCTCCCAAAGTCCGGGATTGTTGGGCGGCAAATCCAGGATAGGCGGTACTCCAATTGACCCGCACGGTCCCGGGCGCGGTGTCGTTGGTGATGGCCAGTGTCGGCGGCGGACAAGTCAACCCAAAGAGCGCCAGCGTGTAATTGCCGCAACTCAGGTTCGTCGCTTGCTCCATTACGACCAGTGAAAAATTGGTCTCAGCCGGCACTTGGAAACTAAATGCCGGATAAGGCGGCCCGCCCTGCCCTATGTCACCCAGGTAACCAACCGAGGGATTGTTGGGATCAAATTCGCCGAGATACGCCGCCACTCCCAGGGCATTGGTAGGAGCGCCGGGACAAGAGTAATCCAACTGCGCGGTGATGCACACCAGATTGGTTGTGCCGTTGGTGAAGTTGTGGATCAGGTACGGCGCCGGTATTGGGCTGGGGACTGGGTTGATTCCCGGATAGGCCTTGGGGGGAAAGCAAATGGAAGGCGCGCCCACGAAGTAGAGCGGCTGCGGGTCCACAGTCGCACTGCCCAAAAGCTGGCCGGAGACAACCGTGCAACTATCGCACGGCCCGGTGGGATGCGAACAATCGGTGCCGCTGACCGGGCTGAAGTCGATGGCGAACTGGCCTCCGTCAACTACGCCCACCACCAACTCGAACCCCACCGCACCGCCGCATGCCAGATTCGTGTCCGTGCTGAACTGAAACGGCGTAAGATTGGCCAGCGTTTGACCGGCGGGTATCGACGGATAGGTTGCCAGGGGCGTGGTGACGACGACGCCCGTGGCGTTGGTGGCGCGGAGGAAGGCGTTGGTGATGGTCACTGTGTTGGGACTGCGATTGGCCAGCGTGATATAGAGGAGATTGCACTCGTTGCGTTCGACGGTTTGGTTGCCGTTTCCTTCCCGCAGTTGGTAGCCGACGTACGCCAGAGGCAGATTGGTCACCGTCAACGTGAAATCATGGCCGCTGCCGCCCTCGTAACTCGGCAAGACCGGTATCGTACCCACCATCGTCACAATGCCGTCCGGAAAATTAGAGAAGTTGCCCGTGAACGGTTGCCCGCCGACGCTAATTAAATCAATCACGTCGCCTTCGCGCGGTGGATAGCTGAAACTCGTTGAAAGTATCGTGTCGCTAAATAATGAGACGCCGCCCGAGGTGGTGACGATCTGGTCGTTGCCGCCGGTGGGCGAAGGGCCGAACATGTCCAACTGCACGGTGACGGAAGAGGATGCGGCGAGGCCGCCCATCGTCAGGGTGCCGCCTTGATGATCGGGGAAATGGGAGTCCACCCCGATACTCGCGTAGGAAGCGTTGACGATACCGTCCACGACTCCATCGCCACCTAGCCGTGGGAAGTCATTCTGGTTAAAAAATCCTATTCCGCCATTGTGCCGCGCGCCGAAAAGCTCCCAGTCTCCGTCGAACACCAGGATATTCCCAGTGACATTGATATTGCCCCAGGTCGTCATCGTTCCAGAACCGTCTTTGCTGAAACCACCGGCGCCGTCGATGTCGCCATAAAAGGTGAAGGGCGCCGTATTGCGGAGAGTTATATTTGCGGTGGGACCGACGTTTACCAGGCCAGAGCCGGTTAAGGTTGCCCAAGTCGATGGTCCGTTCAACGAGGACAAATCGAGCAAGCCGCTGCGATGGACCGTGAGATTGGCGGTTCCAACGTTTTGCACCAGGCCGGGAAACCGTAGCGTGCCCACGGTGCTGTTGGTGGCGTCGCTGCCGATGACGACATCCCCTGGAATGGATATCACGCCGACCTGATTGGTTGATTTCCTGCCCGTTGCCGGATTGGTTTTGACTACGGTGGTCACGCGCCCCCCTTCAACGACGCCGCTGCCAACTGTGGTAACACCTGCATAGGTGTTGGTGACGTTGCCTTCGAAATCGAGGGTACCCAGGCCGATGGCTGTCAGGCCGCCGGGGCCACTAAATAAGCCCTGGCTCTCCAAATACCCGTTGGCTGGCTCGATATCCACAGCGGCGGTTTGGGCGAGGGTGACGTTGTCAGTCCAGTAATTGGAGCCGTTGAGGCTTTGCCAGGCGGGCGTGGCACTGCTGTTGAGTGTGAGCGGGATATTCTGGATGGCGATGCCACCCTCGAGGGCCAGTGTTCCGTTGCTATTTACCATCACGCTCGGGGAATTGCCCAGCGCGTAGTTATTGGAAAGTGTGAGCTTGCCGTCATTGACTGTCATGGGTGCGTAAAATGCGTTGATGGCTGACAGCCTCATTTCACCGGCCCCGCTCTTGGTAATGCTCGGTGAGAATCCGTCGCTGAGGATGCCTTGCAGATCCAGTTCCGGCGGGGCATTGGGCACGAATTGCGAACGACCCCCGACCGAAATGTTGCCGCCGTTGGCAAGTTTCAGATTCCCGGATATGATCGAAGCACCGCTGTTGCCCGGATTGACTGCCACCACCGTCGAACTGCTCGCACCAGTCAAAGTGAGCGTGCCGCCGCCCGTCGAGATGCTGCCCCCGCTGTTGAGGGTGACATTTACCAGACTTTGGTTGTTGCCGATTAATTCATAGAGCGAACCGCCGTTAACGGTAACAGTGGTGCCGCCAATGGCTCCGTTTCCGGTACAACCCACACTAGCGCTGGTGCCGAAGGTATGTATGGGCGTTATCGTGCCGATTGTCACGTTGCCTGGGGCAGCGACAATATTGTTTTTATCCAGCACGAGACTGCCTTGATTGACGAAAGTTCCGCCCGTGTAAGTGTTGGCCGAGGTGCCAGCCAACTCGATTTCGCCAGGGCCATTCTGGGTCACCGGGCCGGTGCCCGAAAGAGCGCCCGCAACCAGCAACGCCGAAGCCTGGCCGATATAGAAGGTGGTTTCGGCGTCCAGCAACATCGGGCCGTTCAAGGTTTCGGAGACATTGGGGGCAACGTCAATCGCCGCTTTTAGGAGGGGAACACCGTCGCCGACCAGCTCGAAACTCTGGTTCAGGGTCGCAACCACATCCATCTTTAAGGTGGCACCGCTTGAAATCACGACCGGCTTGATGCCGAGAGCGGTGGGATTATCCATGGCAAGAACGCCTTCTTCCAGGAGCGTTGTCGCCGCCGACGTGTTTGGGCCGGCCAGGGACACCGTGCCTCCGCCTTGTATGACCAATTGCGGCGCGGAGCCGATGACCGCCGCGTTGACCTGAAGATCAATGCCCGAAATCGTGAAGCCCCCTGGCACATTCAATATCGCCGGGCCGGCCGATATAAGACCAAGATTGCCGTTGATGTAGGCAGTGGTGTCGGCCGTATTGACCGTGAGGGGTTGCAGAATGCCGAACTGACCGGTGCCGGATTCAACAGTACCGCCGTTGAAGGTGACCTGATCGAAG
>DATAXU010000168.1:0-26411 GCA_036272955.1 Verrucomicrobiia bacterium | reverse complement strand
CCTCGTCTAAACTTCGTTGTTCTTTCGGCGATGAAGATGGCAGTTCATTATTCATGAACTGATCTATTTATACATCTTTTCCAAAAGTACCAGGCAAATTTTGCCTGGTATTGACCGACACTTTTAATCACACCCCCCTCTTATGGCTTGCTTGCCCTCTCATTGACCCTTTAATTAAATTGTGAACACAAAAACATTTTTCGTCTCACGCCGTTCTTTCCTCAAACGATGTTCGCTGGCCGCTGCCGCCACTGGCCTGCCTGCCTGGTTTATCGAGCGCGATTCCTCCTTCGCAGCCTCCGCTCCCGCCATCTCCGCCAACGACCGCATTTCCATTGCCCTCGTCGGTTGCGGCGGCCAGGGGCGCAACGACGCCAATTGGGCTCACCAAAAAGGCGCTGAAATCGTCGCCGTCTGTGATGTCGATGATTCGCACGCCGCCGGCGCCGCCGATCAATTCGCTTCGGGCGGCAAAAATCCCGCCAAGTACAACGATTTGAGAAAAGTCATGGAGCGCGGCGACATTCATGCCATCATCAATGGGACCCCGGATCATTGGCACACCCTCGTCAATATCGCCGCCGCAAAAGCGCACAAGGATGTCTATGGCGAAAAACCGCTCACCCTCACGATCGACGAAGGCCATCACGTCGTCAGCGCCGTGCGCAAAAACAAAATCGTTTTTCAGACCGGCACCCAGCAGCGCAGCAGCGCCAGGTTCCGCCTTGCGTGCGAACTCGTCCGCAACGAGCGCATCGGCAAACTCAAACAGATCACCGTCTGGCTGCCGGCTGGGTTGCGCCAGGGACCTTTTTCCACCAAACCCGTTCCAGACGGCTTGAATTGGGATTTCTGGCAGGGCCAGACCCGCAATGTCGATTACGTTCCTCAACGCTGTCACCAAACATTTCGTTATTGGTATGATTACGCGGGCGGAACGATGACGGACTGGGGCGCGCACCACAATGACATTGCCCGCTGGGCGGTCGGCCTCGATGGCCCTGTCTCGATCGAAGGCCAGCACCTGACGGACCCCATCCCCGGCGGCTACACCGCCTACAGCGACTACGTCGTGAATTTCACCTACGCCAACGGCGTTCGCCAGACCGTCAAAACCACTCCGGACGACACCATTTACGGAGGAATAGTCAAAGAAAACGGCCAGCGCAACGGAGTGAAATTTGAAGGCTCCAACGGCTGGATTTGGGTCAATCGCGGCGATCTCGAAGCCAGTGACGATTCCCTGCTTAGCACTCCGCTTCCCGCCGCCTCCCAGCGTCTTCGCGTCAGCAACGATCACATGCAGAACTTTTTCGATTGCGTCCGCTCCCGCGAATTGCCCGTGGCCGATGTTGAAACCGGCCACCTCTCCGCCACGCTTTGTCATCTGGGGAACATCGCGTTGCGCACGGGCCGCAACTTGAGTTGGGACCCCGCCCGCCTCAGATTCACTGGCGAAGGCGCTCACGAAAACAACAAATGGCTCGTCCGCGAGATGCGTAAACCGTTTGACTATCACTTCGCCTGAGTCAAATCCTTTTCGATGACGTTTACGCCCTTGCGGCGGTCATTTTTTCAACCCTCGGCAGAATGGGTCGCGCCGCGGTTGCTCGGCCACTGGCTCATCCGCCAAACGCCCGAAGGCTTCTGCGGCGGGCCGATTGTCGAGACGGAGGCCTATTTGGTGGGCGATCCAGCTTCCCACGCTTACGCCGGGGAAACGCCCCGCAATCGGGTCATGTTCGGACCTCCTGGCCGCACTTACGTTTATCACATTTACGGATTTCACTTCTGCGTCAATGCCGTTTGTCACCGGCCCGGACGCCCCGAAGCCGTGTTGATTCGCGCCATCGAAGCGGAGTTTGGCGAGGGTTTGATGCGGAAGAACAGGCCGTTTTCCACCGCCATCGGCTTGACCAGCGGACCCGGAAAACTTTGCGCCGCCCTTGCCATTGACCGCAAACTCGACGGCGACGACTTGTGCGACCCCGACGCGCCGCTCTTCATCGCAAGAAACCCGGGCGTCGCCCGATTTCGACGGCAACGCGGCCCGGTGGTCATTGCCACGCGGGTTGGCATCACGCGCGCCGCCCATTTGCCCTTGAGATTTCTGCTGGAGAAAAGCCCCTTTGTCTCCCGCCGCGTCAAATCGAATATTCGACCACGTCCTGCATGACTTCCGCGATCTGGCTTTTTTCGGTCGCGTTCTTTGCCAGTTGCCCGGCAATCGTTTCCGCCAGCCGGAAAGTCTGGGAACGAAGTTCCGGCACCGCCGTGCTTTCCCACAACGTCCCTTTCAGCAGCGAACCCAACGCAAACAAAATCTCCGAACTGTTCCCGTCGCGGTCCACCACGGAAAAATTCGGCGCCACTTTGATCCCCATGTTCATCGCATCCCGCTGGATCAATCCCCGGAAAGAAAGATTGCTGAACAACGCTGAGTCCCCCGGAATGTAACTCTCCTTCGGCCCGGTGCAATTGATCACCGCTCCCGTTTCAATCGCGCGCCTGCCCTTGTTGCTTTCAATCCAAATCTTCATTTTGTCCGAGGACTCCTCGCATTCCGCCAGGCGCCCTTTAACAATTTCCAATTGTCCGCTCGCAATGGCATCGCGCAATTGTCGGTGAATTTCCGGCGCGATCCGGTGCCGCGTCACGCTCCAACGCGTCCGGAAATGCCGGTTGAACTGCCGTTTCTCGAACAATGAAAATCCCTGCCAGAGCCGTTGCGTTACCGGCCGCAGCTTATCGACTAATATTGCCGGGTTCAGGTTCCGGGCCTTGGTGGCCCGATAGTGCTGTTTGAAAATCGAAAATGCTTTCCTCAATGCAACGGGAGGCCTTTGGTCATCCATGTAGTCCGGATATTCAAAACCCTTGAAATGCGACAGCGGCAGCAAACCATTGCGCGAGACGGCGAAAAGTTTCCCCCGCCACCCAAGGTCCCGCACGCTCAGAAAAGTATCGACCATGGTCAACCCGGTGCCGATGAGCAGCAGGGCCTCACTCCGGGCCGGCAATTTTTCCTCCCACCCAATCCACGGGTTCGCGATGTATCGCGGGCTTTCGACGTTCAACCCTTGCAGCCGAAACGTCGGCGGCGCCTGGTTCCCCACGGCCAAAACGACTTTGTCCGCCTCGAGGGTTTCCCCGCCCGCCAGGGTGACGCTCGCACTTTCGTCCTCAATGGAAATGTCCTCAGCTTCGTCCCGGATGAATTCCAGCCGCGTCCGTTTTTGCCCCGCAAGTTCCCCGGAATACCACTGGAAGAGGCCGTGGATGTAATCCCCATAAAGTTTGCGCGGCACGAATCGTTCCCGCAGGGCGGCGACTGGTTCATCCAAGTACTCGCAACGGGTCCCAAGCCATTCGACAAAATGCTGCGGCTGGTCCGCCAACGCGGACATGTTTCGCGCCACCACGTTGAGCAAGTGGCTGGCGTTTCGCGTGCTGTAGGCAATCCCGCGGCACGGCGACGCGGCTTTATTGATGACGGTGATTTGGACCGGCATGGAGATCAACCGGGCCAGGTTGATCGCGGTGACCGTCCCGCTGAATCCGCCGCCAACGATGACAATGTGTTTCATTACGCGCTTTACAGTATAGTCACGCGCCGAATTTGATAAAGCATATCCGATCAGAAATCTCTTTTCCCAAACCGTCTCTTCGTGTTTAGTTGACCGGCGAAATGGAAAAAACCGCGTTACTATTTGCCGGGCAAGGCGCCCAATACGTTGGCATGGGCCGCGACCTGGCAGCTCAATTTCCCCAGGCCAACGCGTGGTTTGAACGCAGCCGCAAAACGCTGGAGTTCGATTTGCCCGCCCTCTGCTTCAACGGCCCCGAGGCTGAACTGACCCGCACACAAAACGCCCAGCCGGCGATCTTTGTGACCAGTTGGGCCGCCTTCCAGCTTTTGAAGGAACAGGCGCCCAAGTTGGAATATCAAGCCACCGCCGGCCTTTCCCTGGGCGAATTGACCGCGCTGGCGGCGGCGGGCGTTTTTTCGTTCGAGGACGGCCTCAACATCGCGCGCCAGCGGGGTCGGTTCATGCAGGAAGCGTGCGAAGCCACCACCGGCACGATGGCCGCCGTGCTGGGCATTGACGCCGAAGTTCTGCGCGGGATTTGCGCCGAGGCGGACGTGGAGATGGCGAATTTGAATTGCCCGGGCCAGATCGTTATATCGGGAGAAGCAGCAAATATCGGCAAGGCTTGCGAGCTGGCCATCGCGAAAGGGGCCAGGCGCGCCGTGCCGCTGCCGGTGGCGGGCGCGTACCATTCCCGTCTAATGGCCGGAGCACAAGCGAAAGTTCATAAGATGCTGGCGCTCAGCGCTATCCAATCGCCCGCGGTCGCCGTCATTTCCAACGTCACCGCGCTTCCCCACGGCGGGCCGGATGAGATCCGCCGCCGATTGGTCGAGCAAGTCATTTCCCCGGTCCGGTGGGAGGATTCGATCCGTTATTTGCTGGCGCAGGGATTTCGCCGGTTTATCGAATTAGGCCCCGGAACAACGCTGTGCGGCTTTTTGAAACGCATCGATAAAACCGCCCAGGCCCTCAACGTGGCCGACGTCCCGAGCCTTCAAACAACCCTCCAGGCGCTGGCCACCAACCCTTAACCCCAAAAAAACAATGCCTCAATTGGACAACCAAATTGCTGTCGTCACCGGCGCGGGCCGGGGAATCGGGCGCGCCATCGCCCTCAAATTCGCCGCCGAAGGCGCCAATATCGCCGCGGTTTCCCGCACCGCCGAAAACGCGGAAAAAGTCGCCGGCGAAATTCGCGCCCTCGGCCGAAAAGCCTGGGCTTACTCCGTCGATGTCGCCGACTCTTCCGCCGTCGCCGCGGCCGCCGAAAAAATCCTCGCCGACACCGGTAAGGTGGACATCCTGGTCAACAACGCCGGGATCACCCGCGACGGTTTATTGATGAGATTGAGCGAACAGGACTGGGATGCCGTGCTGGACACAAATCTAAAAGGCGCCTTTTCCTTTACAAAGGCGTTCAGTCGCGCTTTCCTCAAGCAGCGTTCCGGGCGCGTCATTAATATCTCGTCCGTGATCGGGCTGATTGGCAACGCCGGGCAGTGCAATTATGCGGCGAGCAAAGCGGCGTTACTCGGTTTCACCAAGGCGGTGGCCAGGGAATTCGCCTCGCGCGGCGTGACGGTTAATGCGCTGGCGCCCGGTTTTATTGAAACGGATATGACAGCGGTGTTGACGCCGGAATTGAAAGCGGATTTGCTTAAGCGGATACCGCTCAACGCGCTGGGCCAGGCGGAGGACATTGCGGCGGCGGCGCTCTTTCTGGCTGGCCAGGGCGCCCGTTATATCACGGGCCAGGTTCTGACAGTCGATGGCGGCATGGTTATGTAAAATATTTTAAAAACAGGGCTTGACGCTCCTTGCAGCGTCGGGCATAGACACTCACCAAATAGAAAATGGAGTTACCGATGGCCGAAAAATCAATTGAACAAAGAGTCAAAGAAATCATTGTGGAACAACTGGGCGTCAACCCCGATCAGGTGACCCCTGAAGCCAAGTTTATTGAGGACCTCGGCGCGGACTCACTGGACACGGTTGAACTGGTGATGGCGTTGGAGGAGGAGTTCGGCAACGAAATCCCCGATGAACAGGCCGAAAAGCTGCAAAGCGTCGGCGACGTCATTAAATACATCGAGGACAGCCAGAAGAAATAGCCGTCCAAAGGTATTCTCAGGGCAGCGGTTACTAAAGCTCGCTGCCCTTTTTTTATGGCCCACAATTCCACAGATCGAAGGGTGGTTGTCACGGGGATTGGAGTCGTCTCCTCCCTCGGCAAGAGCCCTTCTGTCTTTTGGGAGAATATTCTGGCCGGCAAATGCGGCATCGGCCCCATTCACGCCTTTGATGTCTCGGCCTTTACCACCCGCATCGCCTCCGAGGTCTCCGACTTCGATCCTACTTCCGCCTTCCCATCGCCCAAGGATGCCCGACGCGCCGATCGTTTCTCTCAATTCGCCGTTTTTGCCGCGCACCAGGCCTTGATCGATTCCGGTTTGGACCTTCGCGCCGTCGATCACGAGCAAGTCGGCGCGTTTATCGGTTCCGGTATCGGCGGCCTCCACACCATCGAAGAGCAGCACAAGATTTACCTGTCCAAAGGGCCGGACCGCCTTTCTCCATTCATGATCCCGATGCTGATCCTCAACATGGGCTCCGGCCTCTTTTCCATGTTCCATGATTTGCGCGGGCCTAATGTCGCCACCTGCTCCGCCTGCGCCACGTCCACCAATGCTGTCGGCGAGGCTTGGCGCACCATTAAAATGGGGGACGCAAATGTCATGTTCGCCGGCGGCAGCGAGGCCGCCATTGTGCCATTGGGCCTCGGCGGATTTTGCGCCATGCGGGCCTTAAGCACCCGCAATGATGATCCCCAGCACGCCTCACGCCCTTTTGATATTGATCGAGACGGCTTCGTCATGGGCGAAGGCGGCGGCGTTGTCGTGCTGGAGGAACTCGAACACGCCAAAGCGCGGAGCGCCCGGATTTACGCCGAAATCCTCGGTTACGGAAACACTGCCGACGCCCACCATTTGACCTCCCCTTCACCCGGAGGCGAAGGCGCCGCCCGGTGCATGAACATGGCGTTGCGTTCGGCCGGTTTGAATCCTTCGGACATCTCCTACATCAACGCCCACGGCACTTCCACGCCCCAGGGCGACATCGCCGAAACCCAGGCAATCAAGACCGTCTTCGGCGAACACGCCAAAAAGCTCGCCGTCAGTTCCACCAAAGGCGCCACCGGCCACATGTTAGGGGCGGCGGGCGCCGTGGAAATGGCCTTGTGTGTCAAAGCTATTGAATGCGACATCGTCCCGCCGACAATCAACTTGGACAATCCCGATCCAGAGTGCGACCTCGACTACGTTCCCAAAACCGCCCGGGAAATGCCCGTCAATGCCATCGTCAATAATTCCTTCGGTTTTGGCGGCCACAACGCCTGCATCGTGGCGCGGAAATTCAAGTGAGCGGCCTTACTCCGCCGTCCGGGAAAAATTCTCCGCCATCGCGACCGCCTTCAGCATCGCCTTGGATTTGTTCACGGTTTCCTGGAATTCCGCCTCAGCGTCCGAATCATAGACCCAGCCGCCGCCCGCCTGAACATACGCGGTCCCGTCCTTGATCAGCGCCGTGCGAATCGTGATGCAGCAATCCAGGTTTCCGTTGAAGGAAAAATATCCCACGCAACCGCCGTAAGGCCCCCGCGCCGTTTGTTCCATTTCCGCGATAAGCTGCATCGCGCGGATTTTCGGCGCCCCGCTCAGCGTCCCCGCCGGAAACGTCGCCCGCATCAAATCATACGTCGTGCGCCCCGCTGAAAGCGTCCCTTCCACTTCCGAGACAATGTGCATCACGTGGCTGTAGCTCTCGATGACCATCAGGTCCTTGACCTGCACGCTCCCGTAATCGCACACCCGCCCGATGTCATTGCGCGCCAAGTCCACGAGCATCACGTGTTCGGCCCGCTCTTTTGGGTTTGCCAGCAGCTCCTTCTCCAGCGCCTTGTCCTCCTCCGGCGTCTGCCCGCGTCGGCTTGTCCCCGCAATCGGCCGAATCTCCACCCGCCGGTCTTCGCAACGCACATGAATCTCAGGCGACGCCCCCACCAGCGAAAAACCTTCCAACTCCAGCAGGAACATATACGGCGACGGGTTGATCGACCGCGCCGCCCGGTAAATATCCACCGGCGTCGCCTTCACCGGAATGGAAAACCGCTGCGATCCGACGACCTGGATAATGTCCCCCGCCGTGATGTATTTCTTTGCCAGCGCCACGTTCTCAAGAAACACCTCTTTGGTCATGTTCGAGGAAAACGGGATTTCCGGCACCGTCCGCGGCACATCCACCGGCAAATGTTCCGACGGCTGCTCCAGGAGCGAAAGAAGACGGTCGATTTCGCCAGTCGCTTCCTCGTAAGACTCCGCCGGCGTGGTGCCGTTCAACACCGCGTTGACCAGGATCGTGATTGTTTGCTCAACGCGGTCAAACACCAGCAACTCGTCGGCAATCAAAAAGTAAAGCACCGGCGTATTCAGCTCGTCCCGCGGCGGGCGCGGCACCACCGGCTCGATGTCATGTATAAATTCATACCCGATGAACCCCACCGCCCCGCCGCTGAACCGCGGCAGCCCCGCTATCGGCACCGGTTGGAACCGCCGCATCACTTGCTCGATCACTTCCAGCCCGTCCTTCACCCCTTGTCCAACCGTAAAACTTTCCGTCACCTTCCCGTTCTCGATCAGTTCGACCTTCGCCCCAATCTGCCGGATGATCGCCCGCGGGTTGCATCCCACAAAGGAATAGCGTCCGATATGCTCGCCGCCCTCCACGGATTCAAAGAGAAAAGACTCCCCCTGCCCGCGAATCTTCCGGTAAGCCGAGAGGGGCGTTTCCAGATCAGCCAATACCCGGCGCGTCACCGGCACCAGGTTCCCCTGGGTCGCGAGCTTCAAAAATTCCGTTTGTGACGGATAATACACAACACTTTTTTACTCTATTCGACGCCGCATGCGCCACAATGAAAGTACGGTGTAAAACAGCACAATGGCCGCATACGCCACAATCCCGAACCCGATCGCAAACGCAACCGAATCCATTTCCGCGAACAGAATCAGCGCCCCGCCGATGATTCCCGTCAGGACCGTCTCTCCCAACAGGCACGCCACAAAGAACGGCAGCCGCGTTTGTTCGAGCCGTTCGGAAAACCATTGCCGGTACGCGTCTTCACCCATCGACCGCATCAGCCACGCCCAATGAAAATTGTGCGCCGCCACCAGCAACCCCGCCGTAATGACAATGATCGCCGTCAACGGCCAGAACGCGAAGGCGACGCAAAGGATTACATTGACGATCGCGCCCCATTTCCATCCCAGTTTTTTTGCCAGCGGATTCCCCTCCAGCACCAGGTTCGGCGTTGCCAGGTAAGTGCTCAGAAAATCCATTCCGCGCGCAAAGAGCAGCAGCGAGAACATGATGAGATACCCGCGGTGGCCAAAAGGAAGATAGTCCCCGGTCATTTCTTGCCGTACATTTCCTCCGGCGTCTGGAGTTGCGCTTCCGTCACATGCGTCCCCTCACCGCCCGCGGCGATCGAACGGAAAAAGCAAGACCGATACCCTTCGTGGCAGGCCGCCCCAATTTGGTCCACCTGGATGAGCAGCGTGTCCCCGTCGCAATCAAACGAAATATCTTTGACCGCCTGTGTATGTCCGCTCGACTCCCCCTTCACCCAGAATTTCTGCCGCGACCGGCTCCAGAAGTGGGTTTTGCCCGTCGCGATGGTAGCTTCCAGGGAAGCGCGGTTCATCCAGGCCATCATCAGGACCCGTCCATTCTTGTGATCCTGAACGATGGCTGGGATCAGCCCATCCGAGTTAAATTTCAAATGATCGTAGGCGCTCATAGCTGCCGCATTGGCGGCGCGTCAAAGTACCAAATCTTTCCATTTTGGAAAGTCCCAAGAACGCCCCCTTTTTTTCCGCAAATGATACAATTGACAAGGGATTGGGCGGTGTCCGTTTTCCGCTCAGAAGGGAAAACCCCCGATTCGAGTAATCAGATAATGAGGAAGTCGAACCAACTCGCCCCAGTGCTGAGGGTGGCTATTCGTCGCCGGGTTCGCTGGTTATGGACCCGCGCTTGGACGAATATCCATCTTTGGTTCTCACGCACTTTGCAGAAATCGACAAGGCCACTCGTTTATCGCGCCGCAGTTGGAGGCGGCCTCGAATAAGCATCAAGGGTAGCCGCAAGGTCCAACGCGCTTTGACTCGGCTTGACTACCCGCCCGAATAATATGTCCTTCATCGTGACGAATCGGCCGTAATAAGTGCGGTTGGCGTCGTCGTCCGGGGTGACCGCGCCGCCCTTGATCGCCGCGCCCCCATAGAGCCCTGTGCGGTCGTCGTACACCAGGATAGGGTGCTCCTGTGTGTAAACCGTGCTGCCTGCCCCGGCTGTGGTGTCCCCGGCCGTCCCCCGCGCTTCCCCGCCAAAATTGAAACTCGGCTCCGTCAAGTAATGGTCGGCATTGGTGGTCATCAGCAGGATGACGACGAAATCCTGCTCAGCGCCGATTTGGGCTCCGAAGCTGGCTTCATTGGCGCTGACGAACGCAACTGGACTCCAGCCGCCCGTCCGCGGATCCCTGGCCATCGAAACCCCGGCGCCGCCCTGATAGGCGAAAACGACACCGGCCTTGGTTCGATCCAATAGAACAATGCCGCGAGCCTGACGCAGCACCTCCGGAGGTACCATTTTGTCGGATTTGTGCTCCAATACGTCAAATTTCGCGCTTAACGAGCGAATGCGGTTGTCCAACTCCCATTTTTCTGCCGCGCCAGCGGAAATAGCGCTGCACACAAGTAACATGATCAGCGTCTGCATTTTCATGGGGCAAAATCGACGAGAGCGCGCGGGCGCGCAATGGGGCGTTTCGCTCGACGGGAGGCGAGGGTTTCCCCCAGCCAGTGAGAATGTCGTGTCTTATACAACACCACGTCCTCAGGGCATCCGTGCAACAGCAAACGAAAAAATTGCCGCCGAGTCGCGATTATGCTTTAATTCCAATAATGAGTACCAGGCAGCCTGCCGAAATGTCGGCCATCGCAATATCGCGCTTTTGTTCCTTGGACTCTGTACGCGGATTAGCATGAGATTCCACTTTCTTGCGGCAGCAATATTCATCCTGTTGCCGACGGCGACTTTCTGCGCCAAGCCAGGCCAAATGCAGGAATTGCGCTACGACCGCGACATCCGCCCGATTCTCTCAGACAATTGTTTTCGTTGCCACGGGCCGGAATTGAAAAGCCGCAAGGCAAAGTTGAGGCTGGATGTGCGCGAGGTTGCCCTGCAAAAGGAGGCGTTTGTGCCCGGCAAACCGGACGAAAGCGAAATGATCCGCCGCCTTATCACCACGAATGCCGACGATCACATGCCGCCCGCGACCATGCACAAAATTGTATCGCCCGCGCAGATTGATTTGTTGCGCCGCTGGATTGCCGACGGCGCAAAATACGAGCCGCACTGGTCTTATGCGCCGCTGGTTCGCCCGGCGGTGCCAGAAGTTTCCAACGCCAGTTGGCCGCAAGGCGCGATTGACAAGTTCATTCTCGCCCGGCTGGAAGAATCCAACATCGCACCGTCGCCACCGGCGAATCGGCACATGTTGCTGCGGCGGCTTTCCCTCGATTTGACCGGCCTCCCGCCCACGCCGAACGAGGTGGACCAGTTTGTGAACGATCATTCCGCCGACGCTTACGCGAACCAAGTCGAGCGCCTGCTGGCCTCGCCGCATTTTGGCGAGCGCATGGCCGTGCCCTGGCTGGATGCGGTGCGGTTTGCGGACACCGTGGGTTATCATGGCGACCAGGATCAAAATGTTTTTCCGTATCGCGATTACGTCATTGATTCGTTTAACCGCGACAAACCCTTCGATCAGTTCACCATTGAGCAGATCGCGGGCGACCTGCTGCCCCACCCGACGGCGGAGCAAAAAATTGCCACCGGCTTCAACCGCTTGAACATGGTGACACGCGAAGGCGGGGCGCAGCCGAAGGAATACCTCGCGAAATACGCAGCCGACCGCGTCCGCACGGTTTCAACGGCGTGGCTCGGCTCCACGATGGCGTGCTGCCAGTGCCACGACCACAAATATGATCCGTTCACGTCCAAGGATTTTTATTCGCTCGGCGCGTTTTTTGACGACGTTAAGCAATGGGGCGTCTATATGGATTACAGTTACTCGCCAAATCCCGAGCTTGCCGGCTGGGACAACGATCATCCATTCCCGCCGGAAATAGTCGTGACCAATCAGTTCCTGCTGCGGCGGGAGGCACAGGCGCAGGCCGGGTTGAAACAAATTGTGGCGGAATCCGCCGGAAAACTTTCCGGGGACCAAAAAAAGAATTTCAACGACTGGAAAAAGAATCTCAGGGCATTGTTAAAAAAGTCACCGGACGGTTGGAACACCGCCGCCCCGCTGGAAGTTCGGATGATGGGCACCAATTCAAAGACGGAGATCACGGTGCAGCCGGACGGAATTGTAATTGCGACCGGCAAAGCCGCCAAGAGTGATGGGTATGAAGTCCGCTTCACGCCGCCGCGGGGGTGGCTTGCGGCCATCCGGCTGGAGTTGCCGTCCATCGCCACGAATAAATATCCATCGCGCCGCCCTCGCACCGGCCAGGCGGAGATCAAACTCTCGGCAGAATTGCAGCCGAAGGACGACAAACCCGTTCGCCTCGCGTTCGGGGCGGCCGCTGCGACGAGCCATCTGCCGTCCTATTCCAACGGCCATGAAATTCTCCAGATGTCTTCCGTGTGGAAATTGAGCGCCCGCGCCGGGACGAATTTGCAGAGCGCCGTTTATCTGCTCGACCCGCCGGTTTTCTGTGGCGGGGGTGAGACGCTCATGCTCAAACTCATGTCCGGCAACCTCGCCAGGTTCCGCATCGCCACCACGGCCCTGGCCGGCGCCGCGCCGTTGCAATCGGGTGCCGACGAAGACTTGCGACGGGCAGTTCAGGGAATCGCCACGAAAGCTAAAACGGAAACACTCGTTGGCGCATGGATTCGCAGCACGACGAATGACCCAGCCGGGTATCGACGCGTGAATTCTTTGGAGTCTGAAATTGTCCAGTGCAACCACGGCCTGACGCCGACGCTTGTGACGGTCGCGGTGACCAACCGGCTCGTCTCGCGCGTCCTGCCGCGCGGCAATTGGCAGGATGAGTCCGGCGAAATCGTCCAGCCCGCCGTGCCGCAATTCCTCCCGCAGCCCCCGCACAATGGCACGAATATCCTGACCCGGCTTGATCTCGCGCGCTGGCTTGTGTCGCGGGAAAATCCGCTGACGCCGCGTGCATTTGTGAACCGGCTCTGGAAACAATTGTTCGGCAACGGCCTTTCCAACCAGCCCGAGGAACTCGGCACCCAGGGAGAATATCCCACCCATCCCGAATTGATTAACTGGCTCGCGGTGGAATTCCGCGACAGTGGCTGGGACGTGAAACATATGGTGCGGCTGATGGTTTTGTCCGCCACGTACCAACAAGACTCAAAAATCCGCCCGGAACTGCACGAAATCGACCCGAACAACCGCCTCCTGGCACGGCAGAATCCGCGCCGGCTGGACGCGGAGTTCGTGCGCGACAACGCCCTGTTCGTCTCCGGCTTGCTCGATCCTGAAGTCGGCGGCCCGAGCGTGTATCCGTACCAGCCCGAGGGTTACTACGCAAACCTGCAGTTTCCCAGCCGCGATTATTTGGCAAGCACCGGCCCGGACCAGTATCGGCGCGGCATTTATACGCACTGGCAGCGGACCTTCCTGCACCCCATGCTCGCGAATTTCGACGCGCCTGCGCATGACGAATGCACGGTGGACCGCCCGGTCTCCACCACGCCGCAACAGGCCCTGACGCTCTTAAACGACCCATCATTCGTCGAGGCGGCGCGCGTGCTCGCGGAAAAAATCCTCACCGTGCCAAACGCAAAAGACGATGCGGCGCGGGTGAACCTCGCAATGGAAACGGCCTTGCTGCGCCCGGCGAATACAACGGAGCAGGAATCGTTGCTGGTATTTCTCGCCGAGCAGCGAAGTTATTACGAGGCGAATCCGGACGCGGCAAAAAAACTTTTGCGTATCGGCCGGCATCCGCCAGACGCTGCCTTGAATCCGTCCGAAGACGCCGCGTGGACGACGCTCGCGCGCGTCATTCTAAACTTGCACGAGACCATCACCCGCTATTGAACATGAACTCGAATATTCCATTCAACGAAGAAGCGTTCCGGCTAAGCATCAACCGTCGCACGTTTCTCACGCGCTCGGCGTACGGACTGGGCGGACTCGCGCTGGCGACCCTGTTCAATCCCAAATTGTTCGCGGGCGAAGCCCCGGCGCGGCATGGAATCCCCGGCGCAATCCATCCGCTGCACTTTCCTCCCAAGGCCAAACGCGTGATCCATTTGTGCATGGCAGGCGGGCCATCGCATTTGGAATCATTCGATAATAAACCCAGGCTGAAAGAGCTGGACGGCAAACCGTTTCCCGAATCGTTGACCAAGGGCCAGCAGCTCGCTCAATTGCAACTCGCGACCCTCAGGGCGCGCGGGCCTTTCGTGGACTTCGCGAAATACGGCAAGTCCGGCCAGGAGATTTCGGGCCTGTTTCCGCATATCGCAGCCATGGCGGACGACATTTGCATCGTTCGTTCCATGCACACGGAACAGATCAACCACGACCCTGCGCACGCGTTCATGAACACCGGCTCGATCATCAAAGGGCGGCCCAGCATGGGTTCGTGGCTGTTTTACGGTCTCGGCGCGGAGACGGACAATCTGCCGGGCTTCGTGGTCTTCACCACGCAAGGAAAAAGCGGCGCACAACCGGTTTCCTCCCGGCAATGGTCGGCGGGCTTCCTGCCAAGCCGCTATCAGGGGATTCAATTTCAGTCGCGCGGCAACGCCGTTCACTACGTAGGCAATCCCGATGGCGTCTGCCAAAGCACGCAACGGCAGGTCATCGACGAAGTCAACCGCATGAACGGCATTCTCGCGGACGAAAACCTTGATCCCGAAATCCAGACGCGCATTGCGCAATACGAGCTGGCGTTTCGGATGCAGAGTTCCATACCGGAGTTGACGAATTTTGCGAGCGAGCCGCAGCATATCCTCGACATGTACGGCATCAACCACGTCGGCGAGGGGACATTTGCGTCGAACTGCCTGATGGCGAGGCGGCTAGCCGAACGCGGCGTGCGTTTCATCCAATTATACCATCGCGCATGGGATCATCACAGCGACATCGTCTCGGGAATGACGGGAGCGGCGCGGGACGTGGACCAGGCAAGCGCCGCACTGGTCCAGGACCTCAAGCAGCGCGGAATGCTCGAAGACACGCTTGTGATTTGGGGCGGTGAATTCGGCCGCACGCCCATGGGCCAGGGTTCGGGCCGCGATCATCACATCAAGGCCTTCAGCATCTGGATGGCCGGCGGCGGCATAAAGCCCGGCATAACTTACGGAAGCACCGACGAACTTGGCTACAGCTACCTCGAAGATGGCCAGGACATGGACGTTCACGACCTGCACGCGACAATGTTGAAACTCTGCGGCATTGACCACACGCGGCTAACGGTCCGCTATCAAGGCCGCGATTTTCGGCTGACGGATGTGCATGGACGGATCATTGACGGTATTTGCGCATGAAGTTAGGTGACCGTTTGCAAAACCTTGAAACGCGAGTTTAAAAATGACCGATTTTGCAATTGAGTCAAACACTACACCGCCACTACTTTCCCAATACCTGGGCTGACCTTTTTGCTGATACCTCGACCGACACTTCGTCCTTTCTTTTACCGACTGAGTCAGCAGACGCGACAATGCAGCGGCATTTGCCGACCTCCTCCAGCCCCGAGGCAATGAGAGATCTTCTCGGTGCTGGTTCAGGGATGCTGATTCACGGCCTTTTTCTTCGTGTCGTATCCCCTCCAGAACTCGGCGACCGTCTTATCGGGCTGATAACTTGTTTGATCTTCCACGAAGCTAATGCGTTCGAGACTGCGGAGGGTGCGCAGACATTCGACGTTCGTCGCGTTTGGCGGAAGGGTGACGGTTTGGAGTTTCTTGCAATCCGCGAGGGGTGAAATGTCGGTGAGTTTAGAGCGGTTATGGAGTCTCAAGTAGGTTAGGGGCAACACCCGCGCCGGGAACGCCAGCCAGGTTCTACAGCGTGCGCTCGCCGTAAGTCATCCGAGCGGAACGCGCGGCGATTAAAGTCGCGGGCGATTGACGAAATAAATTTTCGGATAGAAAAGCGGCAAAATCTACCCTTGTACTTTACAAGGTTTTATGGTTGAACAGGGTCGGTGCGTGCGCCGGAAGTTCATCCCAGTGGGGAAAACCGGAACGGCAGAATGAGGAGCAGCGTCAACAATTCCTGGAAAAACTTCGGCTTTGGACGGCTGATCCAACGATCCAACTTTGGTTTAGCGACGAAACGGGCATTGAAGGCGATCCGCGGCCGTTTACATGCCCGCCTTTTCGCCGGATTTTAATCCCATTGAACGATTGTGGCTGCGGCTTAAAGCCGATTGGTTCTGGGATTTTATCGCCCGCACTCCAGACCAACTAACCGAGCGCCTCTGCGCCGCCCTCAAAAGCCTTGTCGCCGAACCCAAAAACCGCTTCTATTTGCTCTCTCCGGAAATGATTAACGGCAATCCGTCTAGGCGAATTACCACAGTGTTATGACCGGTTTTTGTCAAGAGTTCCGAAAACTACCCACGACGTTTAAAAGCCTGTCGTCCGGCCCATGACTCCGTTTTTTAGGGACAATTAGGGATAAATATTCTTCGGTTTTCTTCGCAAAAGCGAATATTCGAAAAATCGCCAGAAGCGAAGTATCCCTAACGAATACAAAGGTTAAGGACGTTTTTGCGAAGATTGGCGAAGGTGTTATTTTGGGTTCAAATCCCACCGCCCCGACCATTTTTCCTCAAGAGACCGGGCGCCCTGCGCCTCACGGCAATTTCATGGTTCGCGAGAGTTTTGGGCCGTCTGGCGTTCTCCCAACCCGCCAAGCGCATCCAGAATGGCCTTTTGCACCGCTGGCTGAGAGAGGTTGCCCAAATGGCCGCCGTGGTCAAAAAGCGTTACCTCAGATCGGTCGAATGTCGTCTCGATCCACGCAAGGTCGTCGGCCGACAAAAGAATATCGTTCCGGTTCGCGATGATGCGGATATTGCGATTGGCTTGCAGCTCGGAAGTATAGGTACGCAGATTGGTCGCCCTCTTCTCAACCTCCGGATCCGCCATGTCGATGCCTCTCGCCATATCGTAAGGAATGGCAAACTTGTTGATATAATCCAAAAAGGAGTACTGCAGGATTTCGTCGTACGCGGCGCGCCGTCTTGATTTGTCGAGCGGATGTTGCAACACGCCCTGGTTGTGCCGCAACTGGCTGTCAAATATGATGTCGCGCAATGTCAGACGCAGGCCCAAGGCGATCAGGAACCTGCTTTCGATTGCGTTGAAAGGCAGAACGTCGCCTGCCTTTGGAGGGTGCTCGCTCAAGGCGACCACCTTCATAAGCGTGTTTTCGATGTCGGCGGTGCGCTCCGCGGCGGGCCACGCCAATGGCCCCCGGTAAAATGCGTCCAAATTGGTCACGCTATATCGCAAATCAACGGGCAAATCGATTGCGACATAACGCTCAAACTTGAGCGATGAATTCGCGTTTGTTGCGGCTTGCCCCGCCAGAAACAATGACTGGAAAGCCCCCATGGAGTAACCCATCAGCGCCCTGGTGCCCAAGCGATGCCGATACACCCGGTCCAGGCGCCGGTCGATTTCCGTCAGAGCAACATTCAGGTCGCTTACGTCGGTGGGCGGATAGGACGGCAGATCCGTTGTCGAGGCACGGTCCATGAACTCAGGGTGAAACGTGCTGCTGATGCAGACGACGGAGTAGCCGTTCTCGTAGAGGAGTTCGGCAAGTCCCAATTCGTTCCCCGCCAATCGATGCGCGCCAAAACCAGGGACAAGATATACGACAGGGGCCTGCCCGGCTTGCAGCCAGTACGTGAAGGGCAGTTTCCTCCCGGTGGTGGGAATTAAAACCGATCGCGTCTTGCCCCAGGCCGTAAATTCTTCGTTGGTGGAACTGAAAAGGACGGATTGGAGCGTTTCCAGTGATGCCTGATCCTGGTCTCCAATGACACTCATATCGACCTTCCTGAGTTCGTGCCCAAAACTCCAGCCATATTGAAGGATGGAATAGGGATCCGCCTCGGCCTGGCTGAAGCAAACAGCCCCCTCCACGGTGTCACTGAAATTGTTGGCCGTGATGAAGGGACTGATGAACTCGAAGGGGAAAAAGTAGAACATCGGGTTGGCGGCGGCATCGCCGACCAAACCAACGCCATCCCGCTCATCGCTCGGTCCGAAGATAGGCAGCATCAGATAAAACCCCGGCCGCCAGCCCCATTTTCTGAAAGTCTGGCCAAAATCCGCGTCGTTTTTGGGGATGCCCCATTTCGTCGCCACATCGAAGAACCCGCCCAGGCCAAGCACCGTGTTGCAAAGGCAGCGTTCCGTTTCCTGGCCGGCCCCCAGCCAGTTTCCCTGCAACATATTATTGACAAGTCGGTCGGGCCACGTCATGTTTTTGCCCATCCTTCCGATCCCCGTTCGCACGGGTTTGACCACGACGTGCCGATACCCCGTCGAGAACGGCCTCACCGCGTAGGTCAAGAAGCCCTTGTTGACCGCCCACATGTCGCGATTAAAAGGCTCAATGGGGTCGTTGAATCCTTCGGGAAGGACGATGGAATCCCCCGCAAGGTCCGGTGAAACAGCCTGGGGGGGCGTGTTGGTTGCCGCCGACGCGGCGGGCTGCGCCAGGGCGAATTCAATCGCGAGGCAACCCATGGCGGCAAGAATTGGTAGTCTCATCGTAATTGAGTAGTGAGATGATTGAGTTTCGCCATCATAAAGATTCGTGTTTTAATCGTTTTTGTTTTTTTCGGGAAATGTATCTCCGAACATGGGATTACCGCTTTTGGATTGCTCTTTTGTGGCCTCGTCCTGAATGACATCCCAGTGTTCGGCCAGCACCTCGTCCTTGATGCGCACGATGTCCGCCGCAATCCAGTTCACCGGGGCACCAATGCCGGAAAATCGCCCGTGGACGATGACGAAATCCCCCTCGGCCGCAATCACCCCCGGTTCATACTTCAGGGTGGGCGGAATCCCCTTGACGAGGTTAAACAGCCCTTCTCGGCCAGGTGCGATATGCGCACTATGTTGAATGTACTTGGGCGACCAATACCGTTCCGCCTTCGCATAGTCGCGCTTATTAAAGAGTGTGTCGAACGCCTCGAGCACCAGCGCCTTGTTCCTTGCTTGTTGTGATTGGCCCATATTCGTCAGTCATTGTTGAGTTCAACCAAGGCTCATGTAATGGAGCGCAAGACTTCCCGGAATTGCCACGACAGCATGCCATGCCACACTCCCGCAGACCATTGCCCAATCGGCCTAATTTTTTGCCCTCCAAACGAACGGGGCCGCTCTCCTCCCTTTTGATTGCTTCGCATTGGCGATTGCAGTTTTGTCCAATCGTTTCAATCTCGCGATTTAGCTCGCATTTTCGAAAGTCAAGGCGCAGGCTTGGCCATGAATAAACGCCCATCTTCGCGCCGCAGTCGCCAACAACCCTTGAAAGCCGGCCAACTTTGGCACATGGCGGAAGCGCATCTTCAAGTGGTAATGGTTGGCAAATTGCTCGTGCATTACAAATTGGGCAAGCCCGCCGCCGTCCGCGTCCCCCACTCCTGCAATTGCATAAAAACAATTGAGGATTATCTAAAGGAGAAGAAGGCCGTTCTGGCATAATCGTCCGCTTCACGCCAGAGGGCCGGCGCCTTATTTCAACTCGTGGCGCGTCCACCGGAAAGATCGAAAGTAAAACCGGTCGTGAAGCTGGCGTCGGGCGAGACAATGAAAGCCGCCATGTCCGCAATTTCCTCAAGTGTGCCGCAGCGTTTCATCGGGATTTTGTCCGTCATATAGGTCACTTGCGCGGGCGGCATGGCTTCCACCATTGCGGTGCGGATGACCGCGGGCGCCAGCGCGTTGACCGTTATGCCGGTCTCGGCCAATTCCTTGCCCTGCGATTTTGTCATGCCGATGACCGCCGCCTTGGAAGCGGAATAGGCCATCATACCCGCGTTGCCTTCCTTGCCGGCGATCGAGGCGATGTGCAGGATGCGCCCGTAATTCTGCCGCAGCATTCCCGGCAGCACGGCGCGCGCGGTGTGGTATGAACCAAAAAAGTTGACGCGAAAAACGAGGTCCACATTCGCCGGGTCCACTTCGTGGCTCTTGACGTTGGTGATACCGGTAATGCCGGCGCTATTGATCAAAATATCCAACGGACCCGCTTGGTTGATAAGTCCGCCGACGGCAGTCTCCACGGCCTTTAGGTCTGTTACATCGACGCAGAGGATTCTGCTCTTTTCACCAACGGCTTTTTGCGCGGCGTCCAACGCCTTCGAATTAGCATCGCAAAGAACGACCCTGACGCCGAGGGCACGAAGTTTTTTGGCGATTGCGAGACCGATTCCGGAGGCGCCGCCGGTGATAAGCGCTTGTTGTTTGTTCCAGTTTTTTTTCATTACCTTTTTTGTAAGAAGTCAGCCGCCGTGTTTTTCCCGGCCGCCGTCAAATGCCGGGCAAGTTGAATCGTTTCGGAAAGAACGTCCACTTCGTTGCAATGTTCCCAATCGATCCAGACGTATTCCAACGCAATCCAGCCGCTAAAACGATGCCGGTTTAGCGCCGCCAAAGCGCGTTCGAAATCAATTGTATTTTCTTTGATCTGGCATTGCAGCCGGCCTTTGCGCGCGCAACGAGCGTGAAAGTGCGTCGCCCGCGCCGCAAGCGGTTCGATGCGGGAATCGGGAATTCCGGCGCGGGTGAAATGCGCGTAATCCAGCGTGAAGCCGAAACCCGGCGCCAGCGCCGCGAGTCGGAGCGCGCGTTCCGGGGTGTCGGTGAGTGAACCAAGGTGCGGCTCGATTGCCACGGTCAGTTTCACGCGGGCGGCACGCTCGACGCGCCACAACAACTCATCGGCGGCGCGGGCAAGGGATTGGGAGCGCGATTCTGTTTTGAAAATCACGCCGGGTAGAATCGTAATGTGTTTGGAACCAGCGGCAGCGGCGTAATCCAGTGCGCGCAAAAACTGCCGGCGTGCGAATGTGCGGCGGGTCGGGTCGGGATGGTTAACGGCGTAATCAGTGAAGTTGTCGTGAACCTGGAGGAAAATATCCGCCGCGACCAGGCCTTGCCCGGAAAGCCGGCGGCCAAGGTTGGCGCCGGACTTTTCCGGATTGCGCAATTCGATTTCAGGGCGCAAATGGCTCCGATTGGCAAACAGCCCGATGTCCACTCCGCGCAACCCAAGCAGCGCGATGACCTTTAGCGCGGCATCGTGCGAAAGCAGCGGAAAACTAAAATCCGCGCAACTCAGTTTGGTTTTCATAAGAGCTAATTGGCCTGAAAAGCGGGCGAGGCGCCTTGGCGGGATTCGCGATAAAGACCGTCAAGCTTTTCCAGGACGGCTTCCGCGCTATGGCCGTCGCGCAGTGTTTCCTGCAACGCGCTTCCGCCGGAGGTTTGCAGCGGCACATAACCGCTATAACGGGGGCGTACGAAAGCCTGTTCCTGTGCGACTCGCGTGCCGCTAAAAAAACCGCCGCACAAACTGTCCAACCGCGGGTCATCCCAAGCGGCGCGATGGGAAGGCTGCCCGCCGGCGGGAAAGTAGATATTTTTTTGAATTGCGCCGCTGGAAACGAAAAGGGCGTAGTCCATCGCTGTTTCCACGTTGGCGCAATTGCTGGAAATAGCCAGACCGGTTCCACCGAGCACGCTGCGCAGCGGCGCTTTTTTCCCGTCGAGTGAAAGCAGATGTCCAAAACAAAGGCGGCCGCGTGCAAACCCGTCCCGGGCATAATTATTGTAGGTGTAGGCAAAGGCGTTCCACGCAAAGTCGTCGGTGGCGGACATTCGTTCGGCAATTTGAATTGGATTCCAATCAAAAATCGCGCGGGGCATCGGTTCGGTCAGTTCACGCAGCAAATCCAGCGCGGCGCGCATGACATCGCGCGGCGCGATCTGCCCGGCGTCGGCGCACGGGTCTGAACCGAGGGCTTTCACGAGCATAAGAAAATGCAGGAAGAGATCGGCATCGAAGGCTGGAATGACCGCAAGTTTGCGGCGGGCGAGCGCAACTGCTTCCTTCCAGGTGGCAGGCGCAGGGGTTCCAGCGCGTTCCAGCAAATCTGGCCGCCAGCTTGGCGCCGGTGTGGCCGCGTCAATCGGCAATGCGAGCAATCGTCCCGCGTAGCAGTAACTTTCGAATGTTGAGCCGATGGAATCACGCGCGAGTTCAGTCAACGCAGGGGAGGGGACAAGCGGCTTGAGGTCGCGAACGAGATTTCTTTCAAATACAAACCCAGCCCAGGGATGATCGATTACAATCAGGTCGTATTTGGGGGCCAGCAGATCAATCGACATGTGGCCGAATTCGTCAAGCGTTCGTTTTTCCCAGCGAATCCGCACGCCGGGATGCGTCTCTTCGTAACGTTGCGCGGTTGCGACCAGCGGAGGAAAAGCCCGGCTATGGTCCCACGCAATGCCGGTGAGTTGAATGGGCCGGCTCATGCTTTCTCTTTGATGGCGGCATCTTTACCGGCTCGAAAAATTTTAACAAGGCGAATTTTCTCGGCGACAAAGCATTTTCGTACTGGATGCGTTGAGTCGAGTAGAGTAGAGACGCTCGGATTCTTCTGGATTCCAAACGTGTATTTGTATACGCTGGGCGCCAGGAAAAGCTAAACCGATGGACCGTTAACTGGATGCGGGTTTTTGCCAGGAAGATCGGAATCCTTCCGCTCGCTCCGATTATCGGCCCAGGAACTTCACTTCAAAACAGTCTATGAAAACCCAAATTCGTTACCTTCTGGCGGCAGTCGTAGCTACTTTTGTCTTTGGTCCTCACATATTGCGAGGGCAAGGAACGGCCATTACTTATCAAGGGCAATTGGTTTCGAGTGGCAGTCCCGCCAACGGGAGCTACGATTTCACATTTGCGCTTTACCCTGCCAACGCCAACGGCAGCGCTGCGGCAGGCCCGCTCACCAATTCGGCAACGGCAGTCAATAACGGCCTGTTTACGGCTGAACTGGATTTTGGACCGGGGGTTTTTAATGGATCAAGCTATTGGCTCGAAATCGGGGTGCGCAGCAATAATTCCGGGGCGTTTATCCTGCTAAATCCGCGCCAGGAATTGACGCCCGCGCCATACGGAATTTACGCGGAAACGGCGGGAGGGATAGTGGGCTTGGTGTCGCAATCTAACACCAACGATGCGCCGAATCTGATTGGGGGGTCGTCCGTGAATTTCGTTTCGAACGGCGTAATCGGGGCGACAATCAGCGGGGGCGGCACGACTTATTGGTTGGGTTCGGCTTACACAAACAGTGTTACCGGCTCTTTTGGAACTGTAGGGGGCGGTCTTGGCAACTCTGCCAGCGGCGCCTATTCAACGGTTAGCGGCGGCTACGGGAATCAGGCCAATGGCATTGGATCATTTGTCGGCGGGGGCGGTTCTGACGGGAATAATTACCAGGGTAATGTAGCCGGAGGCAACACGTCTTCAGTCGGCGGCGGAGAAAATAACACCGCGGGCGGCAATACCAGCACAGTTGCGGGCGGCGGCGGGAATGGGGCCTTGGGCGACAATAGCTTTGTGGGTGGGGGCACAGGGAACGTTGGCTTCGGGGCGGGGGACACGCTCATTGGTGGATTCAATAATAACTCCGGCGGCGGCAATAATTCGACCATTGCCGGCGGCAGTGGCAATACGTCGTCCGGCTCCGGCGCGTTCATTGGCGGCGGCTCCGACAATAGTGTCAGCGACATTTTCGCAACCATTGGGGGCGGCGTAAATAATACAGCCACCAACACCGCGACGGAAGTCGGCGGCGGATCAAATAATGTGAGCGGCGGTTTCGCCTCCTGCGTCCCAGGCGGGGTGAACAACATGGCCTTGGGCGATTATTCATTCGCGGCGGGCTTTAATGCCGCGGCCAGCAACAATAATTCATTTGTTTGGAGCGACGGCAGCATGCCCACTTATGACACAAGCACGAATGAATTCGTTGCGCGGGCCAGCGGCGGCTATTTCTTTTATAGCGGCACCAATTCAGTCGGCGTTTCGGTGGCGCCGGGGAGCGGGTCGTGGTCTTCGATGAGTGACCGGAATGCCAAGAAAGATTTCATGTCGGTGAATTCGGAATCGGTATTAGCGCGGGTTGCGTCCATGCCGTTGACGACATGGAGTTATCGGAGCGAGCCGGGGGTGCGGCACATTGGGCCGATGGCGCAGGATTTTCACGCGGCATTCGGAGTGGGCGAGGATGACCGGCATATTACTGAGGTGGATGAAGGCGGGGTGGCGCTGGCGGCCATCCAGGGTTTGAACCAGAAATTAGCCGAGAAAAACGCGCAAATTCAAGACTTGCGGCAAAAGAACGATTCGCTTGCGCAACAATTGGGTGAATTAAAAGCCGCGGTCCAATCGCTTCAAGAAAAGATGGAAGCAAAATGATCAGCGGAGGATTCCGCGGATCCAATTCAGTGAATTGAAGCTATCGCGGGAGAGGAAGCGGCGCGTTCGCGGCTTCCCACGCCATGACCGCCATCGCGGTGGAACAGGCAGCCAGTTCGCCTGGAGTCAATTTGTCCATGGTGTCGGCTTCCGTGTGGTGAAACCAGAAATACCTGGGCGCGTCATCCACAAGCGCCATTGTCGGCACGCCGTCAGGCTCCAGTTCGCCGACGTCTGCTTCGCTGCCTTCGGAAAAAATTTTGCCGGCGCCAATGCGCGCCAGCGATTCGGCGAATTTTTTGACCTCGCGCCGGGCGGCATCGGTTCCGACAAAAGAGAAGCCCAACGGCTGAAATGTTCCACGATCGGATTCGATGGCGAGGACGTGGCGTGGCAATTCGGCCTTGTGCGACCGTTCGTAGGCGCGCGCGCCGGCCAGTCCGTTTTCTTCATTGACCCAGAGAACCACGCGAATTGTGCGGCGAGGCCGCAACCCCAGCTTGTGCATGATGCGAACCGCTTCCCAGGCCGCCATCGCGCCGCCGCCATCGTCCATTGCGCCCTGGCCAACATCCCAGGAATCAATATGCCCGCTGACGATCACGGTTTCATCCGGCTTCTCACTTCCGGTAATTTGCGCCATGACGTTGCGGGAAGGGGCATCCGGCAGTTGGGTGGCGCTCATTTTCAGGCGGACGACGATTCTTTCGCCGCGGTCCTGCATCCGCTGCATCATTTCGGCATCTTCGACTGTGATGGCGGCGGCGGGGATTTTGGCGACGTTGGTGGCGTAAGACATTCCGCCCGTGTGCGGCGATTGAATCGAGAACGGCGTGATGGACCGCACCAACGCCGCCAAGGCTCCGACGCGCGCCGCTTCGACAGCGCCATGGACTCGATACACAACGGTTTCGTGGTACGCGACAAAAGGCGCGTTGAAGACGACTATTTTTCCCGCCGCTTCGCTTTGGTGCTCTTTTAGATCTGCGAAACTTTTGACGACCAGAGCCTCGGCGGTGATGCCCTCGGCCGGCGTCGCGATGCTGCCGCCCAAACCAAGCATTGGCAGACGATGCGGGCGGGGCAAAAGCATCTCGGCGGATTCCGCTCCGCGCACCCAATGCGGGACCATGACTTCCTCGCCGTGGACATTTTCCAGGCCGTCCAGTTTCATTTCCGCCAGGACCCAATCGATGGCGGCCTCCAGGTTTGTCGTGCCGCTGAAGCGCGGCCCGAAAGTGTCGCAGAGGCGGGCCAAACGTTCGTAGGGGTACAGCGAATCCGTTTCCGCGTCGATCAACCGGTCTGTCGCGGTTCGCTCGTGAGGCGGCGGGCTGGCCAGCGGAGCACAGCCGGCGGCCAGCAGGATGGCGGAACTAAAAATAGTTATGAGTTGTGAGTTGGCAGTTATGAGTTAGAAAATACAACGGCGCCTGCACTCGTAAAATGAAAAAACGCCTCGTCCTCGGAATCATGTCGGGAACCAGTCTTGACGGCGTCGATTACGCGCTGTGCGAGATTGACGAACGCAAAGTCACTTTGCGCGCGTTTTGGTCGGCGAGTTTCCCCGCAAAACTTCATCAGACGTTGCATGAGGCGGCGCGCGGCGAATTGCCGAGCCATCAACTCGCCCAGGCACATCACGACCTGGGACGATTCTACGCCGCACACGCTCTTCCGACTCGTGGCAGGCGGCCGGATCTGGCGGGGTTGCACGGGCAAACCATTTTTCACAATCCCAGTGCCGGCAACCCGGCGACGCTCCAACTGGGCGAGCCGGCGTATTTGGCGGCGCGGTTGCGGGCGCCTGTCATCAGCAATTTCCGCGCGGCGGACATGGCGGTCGGCGGACAGGGCGCGCCGCTGGCGACGATTTTTCACGAGTTCATTTTCGCCCGGCGCGGCGAGCACATCTGCGTCAACAATCTGGGAGGGATCAGCAATGTCACGTCGCTGGATTGGCGGAAAGGGGCGAGGCCGCGAGTGATGGCTTTCGACACTGGTCCGGGCAATGTGCTGATTGATTTGGCGATGCGTTTTTTTACGAAGGGAAAACTTTCGATGGACAAGGATGGCCGCTGGGCCGCGCGCGGAAAACCGGACGAGAAGGTTTTGCACCGCTGGCTTAAACACGATTATTTTCACAGGCGACCGCCGAAGAGCACCGGGCGCGAATTATTCGGCGAACC
>DATAXU010000167.1:0-32447 GCA_036272955.1 Verrucomicrobiia bacterium | reverse complement strand
CAATGGAGCCTGCCTAAAGCCGAAACGCTCCAGATTTTTGTTCCCGGTCTGTTCGGCTATCGCATGGCCCAGCACATTCTTAAACCGGACCATTCGAGCGCTTATTGGGGCACTATCGGACAAGACCCGCGCATCGCGAGTTTGGGCAGCGACGACGCGGCTGTGCGGAAGGCCACGGCGGCCGGATTCAATGTGACGGACGAAATGAGAGAGGCCCTCAATACACCGACCCGCCACGAGCGAACCGACCCGATGCATAACATCACGAAGAAAAGCGGCATCTATTGGCGGTATTCCGGCACCGGAGAATTCGCGGGCATAACTGTATTAGTCTTGGCGCTTTTTGGGTGTGCCAGCGCATTTCGGGGACAGTCGCCCTTCAGCAAAGGCGAACGTATCACGGTCTTTTTTTGGCTCGCCGCGGCACTGTTCTCGCTGATGGCCGCGTGGGGACGGTACGGGTTTGTCTATCAAATTCTTTACCATTTGCCGTATTTCTCGACGATTCGTAACCCGATCAAATTCCTGCATCCGTTTCACGTGGCGTGGGTGATTCTCGCCGCATACGGAATGGAGGCGTTATATCGAACGTATTTGCGCACAGCACCCAACCGGGTGGAATTTTTTCCCGAACATTTGAAGAAGTGGTGGGACAAAGTCGCCGGGTTTGACCGGAAATGGGCGATTTTTGCGCTGGCATTACTGGGGGTGTCGGTTGCGGGGCTTTGCTTTATGTATTCGTCGCGCAATGCGATTATCCTTTATTTGGAAGACCAATCATTCGCGTCAACGGAGGCGGCTACAATAGCCGGTTTTTCGCTCGTGGAAGCGGTGTGGTTTGTCGTGTACCTCGCGCTCGCGGTGCTGGTGGTCTTCGGGATCATGAGCGGCGTGTGGGCAGGCCCGCGGATCAAATGGGCGTGGACGTTTCTGGCGCTGCTACTGGTGGCGGACCTCGCGAGGGCCGATCAACCGTGGGTGCGCTATTTCGATTACACTGAAAAATACGCGCCAAACCCAGTGGTGGATTTTTTGCAACAGGATCCCTATGAGCATCGCGTAATCGGCAAGCTCGAACCGAGAGGGCCGGGCAGCGGCATCACTCCGGGCTTTGGTGAATTGTATTTCTTTTGGATCCAGAACGATTTCCCGTACCACAACATCCAGAGTCTGGATTTTTCGCAAATGCCGCACATTCCGGACCTGGATCGCACGTACCTGAAAACTTTTGAATTGAAGGGTACCGATATACATCAGACGGACATATTTCCCGCAATCCGGCTGTGGCAACTTACCAATACCCGTTACCTTCTCGCAACGGCCAGCGGCGTGGATTTGTTGAATGATCGGGCGTTGGACCATAATAGCTTTCAGATTCGCTCCCTTTTCAACATGGTCAAAAAGTACGGCATTTCTGAAGTTGACGACGTGGGTGACATCACGGTCCAAGAAGGCGAACGCGGGGCTTATGCGCTTATTGATTTCACCAACGCTCTCCCGCGCGTAAAACTCTATTCCAATTGGCAAGTCGAAACCAACGACCAATCCACCCTCGCCACCCTCGTCTCCCGGCAGTTTGACCCCAAGAAAACGGTGCTCATTTCCAAAGAAACGCCTTTGCCGGAAAAGCCGGCGACGCCGGAAGCGGATCCCGGAACCGCGACGATCACGGATTATCATCCGAAATTTGTCCAAATCCAGGCGGATGCCAATGTGCCGTCGGTCCTGCTTTTCAACGATCGCGTTGCGCCGGATTGGCATGTGCGGATTGATCGCCAGCCGGCGGAGATTTTGCGATGCAACTACATCATGCGCGGCGTTTTTCTTCCGGCGGGCAAGCATACGATTGAATTCCGATACAGGCCGCCGCTGAAGACTCTTTACATCACGCTTTGCGCTTTTGGAGTTGGAATTGCGCTGGCGGGTTACTTGATTGGCACGCGCGAGACTCCCGTGGGGTCGCCGGAGAAACCTGCGCAGGCGCCGGCCCCCTCCCCCGCTCCTGCCCCTGCGCCGCCGGCAAAGACCGCCGCGCGACCCCGGAAGGCGCGTAAAGCATAATTACACGATACTGACGTCGCCCCCGACGACCCGTTCCAAATGTCCGTGCGCGCATCGGACCAGCAAAGCGCCGTCCTCATCCAGCGAATCGGCCCGTCCGCGAACGAGCCGGCCTCCGACACGGATAGCCACCTGGCGTCCCAATGTGCTGCAATGTTCGCGCCACTGATCCGCGACGATGTCAAACTCTCCATTCTTGACAAGATGGTAATCGTGGTCCAATTCCCGGAGAATGACCACGGCCAGTTCCGCGCGGTTGATCATTTGGCCGGTTTCTATTTGAAGCGAGGTGGCAATCTTGCGCAACGGCGGCGGGAAATCGGCGGCGTCCAGGTTGACATCCATGCCGATCCCGAGAAGCACCTCCTTCAAATCATCCATTTCGGCGCTCATTTCGGTAAGAATGCCGCAAAGCTTCCGGCCGCGAATCATGATGTCGTTCGGCCATTTGATTTCAGGCACGATTCCGGTTTGGAGCGTAATCGCGCGAGTGAGGGCCGTCGCAGCGGCAACGGTTAATTGCGTCGCTTGTTGCGGCGGAAAGTTCGGACGAAGCAGGACCGTGAACCAAAGCCCCTTGCCGGCCGGTGAAAGCCATGTCCGGCCCATGCGGCCGCGGCCCTTGGTTTGGGCCTCGGCAAAAACCACGGCGCCTTCGGCCGCGCGGCCGCGCGCCAGCCGGGCGGCAATGTCGTTGGTGGAAGTGGTTTCCCGAAACACGTGAATTTCGCGGCCAATCACACGGGTGGGTCCGAGGCGCGAATAAAGATCGTCGGCATGGAGCGCGTCAGGCGTGCCGAAAAGCCGGTAGCCGCTATGCGGAGCGGCCTCAATGTCGTAGCCGCTTGCGCGAAGCTGCTCGATGTGGCCCCAGACACCGGCGCGGGTCATCCGAAGCATTCGGGCCAATTCCGCGCCGGAAACACCCCAGGGCGCGGCCCGTAGCGCCGACAGGATTTTCGCGTCGGTCGTCATGACGGAAGCACTTCAAAATCCAGCGCGACATCCGACGCCCGGGCCGAGTGCGTCAAGCCGCCCACGGATATGAAATCGACTCCCGTTTCGGCAATCGCGCGGACGGTGGCGAGGGTCACGCCGCCGCTGGCCTCGGTTTTGGCGCGGCCATTGACCAGCCAGACGGCGGCGCGCAGGTCTTCAGTTGACATGTTGTCAAGCAAAATGAAATCCGCCCGCGCCAGCAACGCCTGTTCGACTTGATCGAGCGTGTCGGCCTCCACTTCGATTTCCAATCGCGGGTATTGCTCGCGCGCCCGGCGCACAGCGGATTCGATGGCGTTGGGCGGTTCCAGGCGCAAGGCGGCGAGGTGATTGTCCTTGATCAAAACGCGGTCAAACAGCCCGAAACGGTGATTGGTTCCCCCACCCTGCATCACCGCGTATTTTTCAAGGCGCCGCAAACCGGGAGTGGTTTTGCGCGTATCCAAAATGCGCGCGCGAGTCCCGGCGACCGCCTCCACAAAACGAGCCGTCAGCGTGGCGATGCCGGAGAGGCGCTGAACGAAATTGAGGGCCACGCGTTCGGCTGTCAAAATGGCGCGCGCCGGTCCGCGCAAATGGAGAAGCGGCTGGCCCCGTTCCACGCGCTGACCGTCGATCGCGGCGCGTTTGATCTCGATCTGAAGGGAAAGCTCATGGAAAACCGCTTCCGCCATGTCCAGGCCGCAAACGACCAGCGGTTCGCGTGCGACCATGACCGCGGAGGCAACGACATCCGCGGGCACAGTGGCCAGAGTGGTCACATCGCCATCGCCCATATCCTCGCGCAAAGCGGCGCGAACCAGGTCAAGTTCAACGTTCAAGTTTGCGCACTATACAAAGGCATCCCGAGGCATGTCGATTGTTTCCACATCATGAGTCGAATCCAGGGATGATTCTTCCGCGAAAGATGTTCAGGCATGTCTTTTATCCCCCTCTAATATGGGACCCCACGAATTCATCTGAATACAAACGGCCTCACCGCCGTCCAAAGGCAATTGCCCGCAGGGCTTGTTCTTTGAAAGTTTTACGGGTCGATGCTTATGCCCTGCGCCAGTCAAAGCTGCGGCTAAACGCAGTCAAACCAGTTTGACCCTGTTCCGCGACGCGAACTTAAGGCTAATCAAGGCTAATCAAGGTTCAGGCTGTTTGCTTGCTCGGAGTCCTTCAAGCGGTCGCTGCGGTCAAAGTGAGTCAAACCCAGTCAAACCTCGCGTGGCAAAGGATTATCTTGCAGCGTCTTCCATAAGCAAAAAACGTCAAGGTTTGACCCGCCGGGCCTCGGCCAGTAAAGGCTAATCAAGGTAAATAAAGGTTGGCGGCTCCCTGTCATGGCCTTAAGAATGAATCCGCCCGACACTCCAATACCATTGGATTCACACACGCCTTGTGGTTTTTAAGCGTGCCCTTATCATGGAATAATCGACTGTCTGGTATCCATTTGCATTCCGACGTATAACCGGCCCGAGTACCTCCGCCGCGCGGTGGATTCGTGCCTGGCGCAAACTTATTCCAATTTTGAGATCGTCATCACCGATAACAGCACCGATGACCGCACCGCAAAAATGGCAGGGAGGTGGCCTGATCCGCGAATCCGCTATTATAAGAACGAGGGGAACATCGGGCCGGTCGGCAGTTGCAACCGCGGGGTCGCTCTCGCGCAAGGGAAATACATCAAGTTTTTGATGGATGACGATTTGCTGAAGCCGCGCTGTCTGGAGTTGATGGTCCGGGGAATGGAGGCAAATCCGTCCGCGGCGGTTGCGATGGCGCCGATGGATTTGATCGACGAAAATGACACGCGGATTTTTCCGCGGTTTTACGTTTTTCGTACGATGCATTACCGCTATCGCTATCAATTGGGCGACGGGTTGGTGGATCGGCGGCGGGCGATGAAGGATTTTTTGACGCGAGATTATCCATGCACTGTTCCCAGCGGCATCATGTTCCGAACGGAGGCGTTTCGCGCGGCGGGGGAGTTTACCGAGGAGGCGGAATTCGCGGGCGATCTTGACATGTGCATGAGATTGGGCGCGACGTGGGATTTTTATTACGTCGATGAAGTGCTTTCGTCCTGGCGATTTATGACGGTGTGCCACACGGCAAGCCTGCATCAGACGGGTTTGAACGTGAGCGTGTTTTATTACGTCACGCGCAAGGCGCTGGACAATAAATCTGTGCGGGAGATGTTTCGTGACGAATGGAAAAAGACCGTTCGGGACAGTTTGCATTTTTGTTCGTGCCGGGCGTTGTTGAACGGGCTGGCGGCGGTGCGCGCGCGCGATCCTAAATTATTATTGACAACAATGAAAACGGTGATACGCGAAGATCCCGATCCTATCAACTGGCTGCGCCTTCCCTTGTTTGTCTTCCAACAAATCTGGGTCTCCATCTTTCCGCCGAAAATGCCGCCGCCACGGGAAATGACGGCCAAATAAACTAGACCCAAAGGAAAGCGGGGAATTTTTTCTGCAAGGCGGGCTTGAGCCGGGGATAGGTGTTTGTTTTAAAGGCGGGCCAGTTGAAAGTGGAGTCAATACGTTTGCCGTCAGGTGTCGCCAGCCAGAGCTTGACGGGCAGTTTTCCTTCGCAAATGTGCGGGTGCTCTTTCAAACCAAAACACTCGTGCAGTTTGGCCTGCAACTCCGGCGAGTTGGGTTCGCCATCATCGTCGCGCGTTTCCTCGGGATAAAGCAGTTTGAGCTTTCGCCCATCGGGCCACGTCACGATCACAGGCGCGAGTTCGCTTAACCACTCGATGCGGTCCTTGCCGTAGTGTTGGACAAATAAATCGAGCAAGGGAGTTGCCTGCGCTTCTTTGGCCAACGTAAGGCCGGCAAATGCGCGCGCGAGAAAGCCCGTGACGTAAGGACGGTCCGCCGGCGTCAAATCCAACTCCGGCATGACGGCACAAACGAGGTTGATGCGCGCAATGGTTTGTTTCAATTCGTGATTGAACAAGGGCAATTCGAAGTATTCCCGGGCGTAAGCTTCAGCCAGGCAAAGGCCGGACGCCGCCGGATCCACTTCGCGCTGATGTTCGTGATGAAGAAGCAAGTCGTGGAACCTTTCCAATTTGACGGCACTGACCCTTTTATGCGTCCGATCAAAAAGATGCTCGGTCGTGATGGAAATCTGATCGGGAAACATCTCTTGGATCCATTCCCGCTTTACCGCGGTCGCCAGGCCCAGCAATGTCATATTTCCCGTGCGGCCCATCACTTCCCGGATGCTCGCGGCCACAAATAATGGGGCGGTTTGCACGACGCTTTCACGCACCAAGGTCCCGGTTCGGCCGCCGGCGACATCGCAGTCCAGAGTTCCCTGGTCGCGGCGCCGGCAAAGCTGGTCGATGAATCCGGCGGTGAGGCAACGTGCCAGAGCGTCGTCTGCCGGCGCGGGCGCATTTTTTTCGCAGCCAGCGACCTGAAGAATTTGCTCGAAGGTTTGCTGGACCTGCCGCGCTATCTGGGCATGAACGCCGTAACGGCGGCATTGCTCCGGACTAAAATGGTTGTTGCGGGCGAATTGATGGGCGCGGAGCAAGGTGTAAAAATCCGATTCGGCGCTCGCCTCGAATAATTCGCGGGCCTCGGCAATATGCTTGTCGTCTCGGCCAAGTCTTACCAAAAGATCGCGACCGCTGACGAGCGCAGCGCATAGGGCCGCAGCCGGAACGCAGTTGCGCCTCGCGGCCTCCACGAGCATCCGCGAGTAGCGCGGGTGCATCGGCAGCCGAAGCATTTCCCAGCCGACGGGCGTCATATCCGAACGCTCATCCGCACTGGGGCTGGAACGAAGCGCGCCAAGGGTGCGCAGCAATTGCTCGGCGCGTTCGACGGCTTGGGGATCGGGACGATCCAGCCAATCGAAATGCGCGGCATCCCTGATGCCGAAGGAGTGAAGGAGCAGGACAACTTCCGCCAGGTCGCTGCGCTGAATTTCCGGCGTGTTGCGCTCAGGACGGTTCAAATGGCCGCTTTCTGTCCAAAGCCGATGGCAGACGCCTGGTGCCGTACGTCCTGCCCTGCCTGCGCGCTGGTCCGCCGAAGCGCGGCTGATCGGCTCGATGAATAATGTTCCAATGCCGCGTTCCGGATCGTAGCGGGCGATCCGCGCCTGGCCGCTGTCAATAACGTGAATGATGCCATCGATTGTCACGGAAGTTTCGGCCACGTTGGTGGCGACGACGACTTTGCGGCGTGGATTGGGGGCAAACGCAAGGTCCTGCTCTTCGGGGGGCAATTCGCCATGCAACGGAATCAGCGCCAGGCGTTCTGACCCGGCGGCGGCGCGCGTGGCGTTTATCGTGGAATTGATCTCTCCCATGCCGGGCATAAAAATCAAGATGTCGCCCGGATCGCCGGAGCGAACAATCTGGGCAACGATGTCGGCAGCCTGGTCGGAAACGGGCCGTTCGTCGTTCATCGCGATGTGACGAATATCGACCGGAAACGCTTTGCCTTCGGAAATCAAAACGGGACAATCTCCGAGGTATTTCGCGACAGGTTCGGCTTCCAGAGTCGCTGACATGACAATCAGGCGAAGTTCGGCACGGCGAGTTTCCTGCAATCGCCGGACAAGGGCGAGCGCGACGTCGCTTAAGAGATTTCGCTCGTGAAATTCATCAAAGAGGACGGCGTCGATGCCCCGGAGATCGGAATCGTCCTGGAGCCAGCGCAACAAAATGCCTTCTGTAATATAGCAAATGCGCGTGCCCAGACTGGTGCGGTCCTCGAAGCGAATCTGGTAACCGACTTCCGCGCCAAGATTGACGTGGCGCTCCCAGGCCACGCGCGCGGCAACGGTGCGGGCGGCCACACGGCGGGGTTGCAGCACCACGATGCGCCCCTGAAAAAGGCCGCTGTCGAGAAGCATTTGGGGGACCTGGGTGGTTTTGCCGGAGCCGGTGGGCGCCACCAAAACCAGGCGGTTGCCATCCCGCATCGCCTTCACGATTGGTTCGTGAATTTGCCAGATCGGAAGGGACGTTTGCACTTATCTTGCGAGGAGCATCACCGCCAGAGCAACCGCCGATAATCCCAGCATGAGCCCGGACGGCATGAATTTGCGCCCCCTCGCAAAGCGCATGCCAAAAACGACCAGCAGGACACCGATCAGCATCTCCGCAATATAGAAAGGCCGGATGATTCCGAGCGCGCACAGGGCCAGCAACACCGCGAATACGGCGGAAGTGACAAGCGAAATTTTGCTCCCTGCCTTGACGAATCCCATTGTACCGCCAGCCAGCAACAGCACGATGTAAACCCACAACACAACGATTGGTAAATTTACTGTCATATCTTTCTTTACGATTTCCTCAATTTGCGAGCACGTCAATGCTCAGAACGTCCCCGTCCTCGCATTCAACCGCAATTTCCATCGGTCTGCAACAAACCTCACAATCCACGATGAAACGTTGCGACGGCTGGGAAGTGTCAATGGCAAGCTCGAAGCTCTGTCCACAAAACGGGCAACGAATTTGTTCGGAGGGTTGCATTTTTCCAAAAGTCTTGCAAATTTTAATATAAGGTTCGTTGCGATTGACGGGTTGTCAATGTCGTGGCATAATCGCTGCTTGGTGTTAGAGAGGAGAATTTAATGAAACGGGAGTTGGGTGACATCCCTCAACCGGGCCAGAAGCGATCCCTTCGGGTTTTGCTTGTTGAGGATTCTGAATTCGACGCGGAGTTGTTAGTCCGTTACCTGGACAGCCACGACTGGGCGGCAACTCATTCACGCGTGTCGAGCCGAACGACCATGGAGCAGGCGCTGGACCGCCGCGAATGGGACGTCGTGCTTTGCGATTATCAGATTCCCGGTTTTGGAGTCATGCCCGCCTTGGAGCTTCTCCGCGAACGAGGTTTGGATTTGCCGTTTATTGTTGTTTCTGGCGCGATCGGCGAAGAATTGGCGGTGGACCTGATGAAGGCGGGCGCTCATGATTTTATTGTCAAGGGGCGGCTGTCCCGGCTGATTCCTGCAATTGAGCGAGAACTGCGAGAGGCCGAACTTCGCCGGGAGCGTGCCTTGTCACGCGAGAAACTTTCCTACCTAGCGGCGATTGTCGATTCCGCGGAAGAGGCGATCATTGGGCAAACGATGGAGGGGATCATCACCACTTGGAACTCGGGCGCGGAGCGGCTTTACGGCTATACTGAGGCGGAAGCAGTGGGAAAGCCGGCCTCGATCATTGTGCCGGAGGCGGAACGCGAGCAGGCAGCCGCACTGTTTTCCAAGCTCCAACGCGGGGAAGGAGTGGAACCATTTGAATCGTTGCGCCTTCGCAAGGACGGCGTTTCGCTGGATGTTTCACTGACGCTTTCCGCCATTCGAGACGGCGCGGGGAAGATCATTGGCGCGTCCTCGATTGCCTACGATGTCACCGAGCGCAAACGAATGGAGGAGGAGCGGACGCACCTGATTGCGCACCTTAACGAGATGCTCTCGAAGGTGAAGACGTTGAGCGGTTTGCTTCCGATTTGCGCGTCGTGCAAGAAAATCCGTGATGACAAAGGATATTGGCAGCAATTGGAGACATTCGTGCGGGAACATTCCGGCGCGGAATTTTCGCACTCGATTTGCCCGGAGTGCATGAAACGGCTCTATCCTCAATACGCCCATCACATCGGTACCGGCCACCACGAGTAAGACGCCCGCCGGGGGCGGCCGTTCCAGAGTTCGCTCTTAAGTTTCGCCTGTAGAATTCCGATACTCAGCGGGACATTCCAATGCTGGTATTTGTGTATTGAGCCGTTGGAAGTCCCTTAAACAGTGCGAATACTCATTAGAATAGTCTTCTTCCTCCTGGCCTTGAGCGTATCGGGCCTGGCCGATGTTGCTTCTGATTCTCATGTTTATCCCAACGGCTTCAGCATCGTCATCAAACTTGCCGGCGAACTTTACACCGCGCTTCCAGCAAAGTATGGCGAGCAGTTGGATGCGCAAACCGTGGCGCTGCAACCGCAGGAATTGCCCGTCGTGGCGCCCATCTCGACTACGGACGATAACCACGTGCTCCGCCAAGTGTGCCTTTCAGCCGGTTTCATTGACGTCGTCAACCACATCTGTCACGCAAAGGCTGCCGATCGCATTGAGCCGGGGTTCTTCGATAAATACGTGAAAACTCTGTCGGATTTGTATGCGACGAATCCGGTGGCCTCCCCCCCCAGCATCGCCAACCCGGCCTTTTGGAGTGACGATGTCATGAACGACCAGAGCAGTTATTTTAACCAGGTGATCGGCCTTCTGACGGCAATTAATCTTTCCCATCATTACCTTGGCCATTATGCGAAATATTCCGACCGCATGATCGGCCCGGGCGGAAGCATTGTTCCGATCAATAATTATCTGACAGCGGGCGAATGGAACGTCTCTGTCAAAGCCGGCGCCGCGGATGCCCTTAATTGCGCCCTTGCCACCGACGGGCCGCGCGCACTTTTTGAAGCGTTTGATCAGATGCAGCATAAGCCCGCGTGGGCCGCTTACATCGTGCCGCCGGGGGTGGATCTCAAAAAGTTGAACAAACAACTGGTTGGTTACGAAACGGATTTCTTTCACGGGAAATTGACGTTGAGGTAAGCGACGGCTTTTCCTCACTTGACTCCCGGCACGGCTGGGTCAAGTTGAGCTATGAAGAAAATTGCGGCGGTCGCGGCGGGTTTCCTCGTGGTCTTCACTTTTGCAATTCCCGGATTTGCCCAGGAACGCTCGGCGGCTGAATTGGACCAGATGCTCGGCCCTATCGCGCTGTACCCCGATCCTTTGATTGCCGAAATTCTTTCCGCTTCGACATTCCCAAGCCAAATCGTCGAGGCGGACCGTTACGTCAGCGAGGGCGGTGATCCGAATCAGGCGGACCAACAGCCGTGGGACCCCAGCGTTCAAGCGCTGGTCCACTATCCGGCCGTGCTGAAATGGCTGGACGATAATCTGGCGTGGACGACGCAATTGGGACAAGCCTTCACGACCCAGCAATCCGATGTCATGGATTCCGTCCAACGGTTGCGCGCGCAAGCCGAGAACCTCGGGAACTTGCCGAGCACACCCCAGGAAACGGTGACCAGCGATGACGGTGACATTGAAATAGAACCGACGGACCCGGACGAAATGTACGTTCCAACTTATCAACCGGATGTCATCTTCGATCAGGCGGGAGTTTATTGCACATTCGGAATTGGGCTGCCCATTGGTCTATGGCTGGGATACGATTGGGACTGGCACGGGCGCCGGATGATTCAATGGGGTCCGGGTCATCCGCGACCGGGAAATTGGTTCCACGAATCGCCGGGAGCACGCCGCAGTTATATTTCAGGGAATCGCGTTGCCGCGTGGCATGGGGGCGGCGGGGGTGCTGTCGTTCGCGGCGGACGGGACCGCGGGTATGCGCCGGAAACGGTTTCCCGCCCTGCCCCAGTTGTTCCGAGAACGCCGCGCGAAAATATCGAGTCGGCTCGCGAGGCAACACGGCCTGCTTTCAGAGCGCCCTCCGCGGAACTTCCCCGCAACTTTGCCCGCCCCGAGCCGGCGCCGGCGTTCCATTCGCGCGAGCCGTCCGGGGGCGTTTTCGGTGGTTTCCAGAGCGGGTCGGAAGCGCGCGAATCGAGTTCTCGCGGGATGGAAAGCCGCGCCACGATGTCGCCGTCGCGAGGTGGAGGCGGTTCGAACAAACGTTGAAAGGGCCATATGAAAAAAATATTCGCACTGCTGTTTTCCTGTTGCCTTGTTCCGTCCGTGGTTCTCGCGGCGCCGGAGCAGACTTTTGACAGTTCCGACGACGCGATCAAGGCTCTCACCACGGCGGCGGAGAATAAAGACGCCGACGCGCTCGAGAAAATTTTTGGGCCGACGCTGCACGTGTTGCGCTCGCCGGACCCGGTGCAAGCCAGCAATGGGCTGGCCACTTTTTCGCGGCGGATGAGCGAGAAGGTTTCGCCCATCACAACATCCGATTCCAGGATTGAACTCAACATCGGCAGTGATCGGTGGCCATTTCCAATTCCTTTGGTCAAGGACGGCGGGCAGTGGCATTTTGATACCGAGGCGGGAGAGGAGGAAATTCTGAATCGGCGGGTGGGCCGGGATGAATTGGCGACGATCCGGGTTTGCCGCGCATATGTTGACGCGCAACGGGAATACGCGAGCGCGGACCGTGAGGGGGACGGAATTATTCAATATGCGCAACGGCTTCGCAGCACGACAGGACAGAAGGATGGATTGTATTGGCATGTGGAGCCTGGGGATGAAATGAGTCCGCTGGGGCCGCTGATTGCGCAGGCGCATGGCGAGGGATACACGCACCAATCCAAAATCATGACCGAGGCGCAGGTCCCGTATAACGGATATTATTTTAAAGTATTGACGAAGCAGGGGCCGCAAGCGCCGGGGGGGAAATATAATTACATCATCAACGGGCATATGGTGGCGGGGTTTGGACTCGTGGCGTGGCCGGCGGAATGGGGGAACTCGGGAGTGATGACGTTCATCGTTAATCAGGAGGGGAAAGTGTATGAGGCGAACCTGGGAGAGAAGACGGCGTCAATTGCGATGAAGATGCAGGCGTATGATCCGGATGAGTCAAGATGGAGGGCGGTGGGGTCCCGGTAACTGAAAAATACGGCAAAATACGTCTAAAACTCCAATGGTTGGATTTTTTGCTGTCAAATGTTGCGTTTGACACCGGGCGTGTTTTTCTCCACGCTCTTAGTCGCATGAGAGAACCCCCTTTACATGTCCATCGTGTTTATATCCAAGGGCTTATTTGGGTTTTGACCTTTACGCTCTTCTCCGTCACGGCGCGCGGGGCGATCCTAACGTGGACCAATGCGACTTCCGGAGGATGGGGCGTGGCGTCCTGCTGGAGTCCCAACCAGGTTCCCGGTCCCTCGGATACGGCTGTCCTGTCCGTCAGCACGCAGATTGATTTGTCTAACAGTATTGTTGGCGTCGGTTCGTTGAGAATGAGCGCCGGGGAGCTTATCAACGGAACTCTGAGCGTTGGCGACGATTCTTATTGGACCGGTGGCACCATTTCGGCCCCGTTGACGATCCTGTCCAATGCGGTCTTGAATATCGGCGGCAGCAGCAGCCTGGTAATCTCAGGCCCGCTGACGAACGCGGGAACGATCAATTGGAGCGGGAATGCAACTATCAGCACGGGAGCGATTTATAATCAAGCCGGGGCGGTATTCAACGCGCAGAATGATGAGGCTATGACCGGAGGCGGGCCGTTCGTCAATGCGGGCTTGTTCGTCAAATCGCCTACGTCCGGCATGACCGTCCTGAACTGTTTCTTCACAAATACGGGCGCCATCGAGGTGGAGAGCGGAACCGTGGGAGTGAAAGCCAACGCGCTTCTGACCGGCAGTGCGTTCCTGGCGGATGGAACGGCGTTGACCGTAGGGGCGTATCTCACGACCTGTGGTGCATTCACTGTGACAGGAGACGGGTCACTCCAGTTTGACCAAACGGAGCTTACATTTAACGGCGCCGTGTCCTGTTCGAATATGGTCCTATCGGAGGCGATTATTTTCGGGACCGGTTCGATTAGTGGATCAGCTTCCTGGACCAGCGGCACCCTGGAGGCCAACAGCACTCTCACCGTGGCCACCAACGGCGTTCTGGACATGGGCGGGAGCGAAGGCTTTACCCTTTACGGCACCCTCAACAACGCGGGAACGATCAATTGGAATGGGACTGCCTCCATCACCGCAAATGTGGTCCTCAACAACCTGCGCGGAGGGGTGTTCAACGCCCAAAATGACGAAACGCTGGGTGGCGAGGGGATCAATAACGCGGGCTTGTTCGTCAAATCGCCCACGACCGGAACAACCACCATTGCGTGCTCTCTTAAGAACAGCGGGGCTCTGGTGGTGGAAACGGGAACGCTGCACTGCAAGGCGCCGCCGGCGGGGGGAGGAGAGATTGCCGCTTTGGCCGGCGGATCCACAGTCGCGTCTGGCGCGCAGTTGAATTTTAGCGGCAACTACATGTTCCAATCCTTCGTTGCCAGTGGGCCGGGAGTGACGCAATACACCAACGGCGTCCTGAAATTTGCCAATGCTTTTACCGTTTCCAATTTTTTAATCTCGGGAGGCACCCTTTCCGGCGAGGGGTACTTTGACGGGACGATCTCCTGGAGCAACGCCACCCTTCAGGGCAGCCTGACTATCGACACCAACGCAGTCTTGAACATCCTCGGCAGCGGGACGGCAAGTTTCGACGGGCAGGTGACGAACTACGGAACGGTGAATTGGGGCGGGACCGGATCCATCGACGCCAGCAACTTCTATAACGAGGCCGGGGCAGTCTTTAATGCGCAAAATGACGGCATATTCACCGGGTATTTCAATAATAGCGGAACCGTCGTGAAGTCGCCCACCATCGGGGTCACCAGCATCGATTGCCCGTTCGACAATACAGGGACCGTTGAAGTGGATACCGGAACGCTGTTCTGCCCCGATGGAGGCACGTTGGCGGGCAATGCCACGGTGGCGTATGGATCGCAGTTCACCGTTTCCAGCAACGTCACCGGCGGGTCGTTCACGGCCATTGGAGAGGGCGTGGCGGAACTGACCGACGGAGTCATCACCTACAGCGGGGCCGCGACGATTTCCAACCTGCTGATAGAGTCAAGCCAGGTCGCGGGGAACCTTGTGATGAGCGGGGTGATGACTTTGAACAACGCCACAAATACCGGCCCCTTCACTGTGGCCACCAATGGCGTTTTGAACATCGAGGGGATCGGCCTCACCGCGGTGGACGGGAATTTCACCAATGCCGGGACGGTGAATTGGAGCGGCGCGGCGGGCCTGTCCCTTGCGGCACCGTTCGTCAATTTGCCGGGAGCGGTGTTTAACGCGCAAAACGACCAAACATTGTCCGGGAGTTCCTTCCTCAACGAGGGCCGTTTCGTCAAGGGGCCGACCATCGGAACGACCGTTATCGCGAGCGCGTTCGCCAACTCCGGCACTATCGCTGTCGAAAGTGGAACGGCGGATTTGACGTCCAGTTACGATGGCAATAACGGGGTGCTCAGCTTTGCCATCAGCGGACCGAATTTGAACGGCCAGGTGATCCTGCCGGGCACCTTCTACCTGCCGTCGGCGGGGAGCGTGCAGGCTTATTTGACCAATGACTTTTTGCCGATACCGGCGGAGGCCTTCACATTGTTGAAATTTTCCGGGTCGTTGGGCAGCCTCGCGAAGATTTCCGTGCCGGGCACAGGGCAATGGTTCACGTTCGACAACTCCACCGATATTGGGATCTTTCTTGCGCCCAACCCTATTTATGTGAGCGGCATCTCGCGCAACGCCAACGGAAGCATCCAGCTCAGCTTCACCGGCGTCACTAATACCGTCAACGTCGTAGAGGCGACCACCAATGTGGGCGCGCCCTCAAGCTGGACGCCGATTTATACAAACGTCATCGCGGGTGGGAATACGAGCTGGCAATTCACAGACACCAACACCGGCACATTCCCGGCGCGCTTCTACCGGCTTATCACCCTACCGTGAGGCCGGCCGCGCATTGCACGGATTTTACGGGTGGAAAGAGTTGCAGTTTTGACCCCTGGTTTGACAACGCCCTCACAGTGCAAGGAAATAAAAAGCGACAGTTCACGAGTTTGTGACATAATTGCCGTTGACACTCCATTGCGGTTCTGCGAAACTTCGGTCCCATTAGGAACAAGAACCTGTAACCAAGGCTCCCAAAATTGCAGCCCTAAAGGGGCTTGGATTTCCTGTTTCTTTTATTTTTAGGACGCGCATAAATATATTTGACATCAGCGATAAAACCGCACAAAACTATGAAGAAAATATTACTCCCTGTAGTGACTTTGGCGGCTTGCGTCCTTTCGGCGCAGGCGCAGTTTTTCACCAACGGAAACCTGGCGGTGCTGCGGATTGGCGGGCCAGGACAGTCCGTCACCACGTCGGATAATGGCAATTCAGTGTGGATCGACCAATACTCGACCAACGGAACATTGGTCAATTCGTTTCTGATCCCTTCCAACGGGCCGAATGCCCTTATCATGGATGGGGAGCCTTATGATGGGCTTATGTCGCTGACGCCGGACGGGACGCATTTGGTGATCGCCGGATTCAATACCGCCACGCCCTACATCTCAAACGGCATTCCGGCGAACTTCGCTTTCACGGCCTCGACCAATGTTCCGCGTGCGATAGCGACGGTTGATGGTTACGGCAATTACGCTTTGCCCGTCGTTAATTCGAACATGTTTAACACTTATTCAATTACGAGCGCGGCGTCGGATGGAAGCAATTTTTGGGCAACCGGCACAGGATCAACCGGTGGGACCTCGGGTCTGGTCTATTGCGGAACAGCGACAGCACCGGCAACCAACCAGTTGATCGGGGCCGCCTACAGCAGCGGGAGCCGCAGCCTCAATATTTACAATGGCGGATTGTATCTTACCGCTTACCCGAGCAATACAACTACTTATCCCAACGCCGGCGCGTTTTTGATTGGAACTGCCGGTGGGGCGCTTCCCACCAACGCCACGACTATGAGCGTGGCAATCACAACGGGGACAGCAGCGGCCAGCACTCCTTCGGACTTTGTAATCAACCCGGCGGGCACTATTGCCTATGTGGCGGATAGTTCATTGGGAATCATCAAATTCTCAAACGGTGGCTCCGGTTGGGTTTCCAACTATACGATCATTCCCACCAATACGGGATACGCCTCGGCGTCCGGCAGCTCCCACGCGCTCAGCGTCACGGCCGACTTCACCCAGACGCCTCCTGTGGTTTATGCGACGACGGCCGAGACCATTACGAATCGTCTTGTGATGTTCCAGGATACGGGAGCGACGGCGACGGTCATTAACCTTGCGTCCAATGTTAACGTCTCCGGGGTGGGCGGCATGACCAATACATTCCGGGGCGTCCGTTTTGCGCCGGGATCCTATCCGGTGATCAGCAGCCCGCCGTTGAGCGTCGTCACGAGCGCGGGCGGAGTCTCCACGGCAACGTTTACCACTTCCGCCACCGGGACTGGACCGCTCACGTTTCAGTGGTACACCAACGGTGTCGCGGTGAGCGGGGCTACAAGCACTTCTTTCACGTTGAACGATTTAACGACAGCGATGAATGGGACATCAGTCGATGTGGTGGTGACGGGGCCGTTCGGGACCGCGACCAGCCAATCCGCGGGCCTGACGATCACGCCTTACAATTTCACCACTGGCAACATCGCGGTGCTAAGGATCGGCGGCGCCGGCGAGTCTGTGACAACGAGTGACAACGGTAATTCGGTGGAGATTGATCAGTACACGCCGGGCGGAACGCTGGTAAGTTCGTACCTCCTCCCGTCCAACGGGCCCAATGCCCTTATTATGGATGGGGAGCCTTATGACGGACTTATGTCGATGACGCCGGATGGGACGCATCTGGTGATAGCCGGATTTAACACGGGCATGCCCTATATTTCAAACGGCATTCCGGCGAACTTCGCTTTCGCATCCTCGACAAATGTTCCGCGCGCGATAGCGACGGTCGATGGTTATGGAAACTACGCGCTGCCGATTGTTAATTCGAACATGTACAATACCTTTTCGATTACGAGCGGCACGTCTGATGGCAGCAATTATTGGGCGACGGGCACGGGGGGAACCGCCTCGGCCTGTGAAGTGATTTATTGCGGGACAGCGACAGCCCCGGCGACGAATCAGATATTAGCTGGGATTTACAGCAGCGGGAGCCGCAGCCTCAATATTTACAACGGCGGTTTATATGTCACCGCTTATCCGAGCAATACGTCAACCTATCCCAGCGCGGGGGCGTTTTTGCTGGCAAATAGCGGCGGGGCGCTTCCCACCAACACGACCACGGCGAGCCTGGCGATTTCGACTGGAACAGCGGCCGCGAGCACGCCTTCGGACTTTGTGATGAATTCGGCGGGCACTATTGCCTATGTGGCGGATAGTTCATTGGGAATCATCAAATTCTCAAACGGTGGCTCCGGTTGGGTTTCAAACTATACGATCATTCCTACAAATACGGGGTACGCCTCAGCGTCCGGCAGTTCCCACGCGCTCAGCGTAACGGCCGATTTTACCCAGACACCGGCTGTGGTTTATGCGACAACGGCCGAGACGATCACGAATCGACTGGTGATGTTCCAGGATACCGGAGCGTTGCCGACGATCATTAACCTGGCGTCCAATGTCAATGTTGCCGGCGCCGGCGGCATGACCAATACATTCCGCGGTGTGCGGTTAATTCCGGGGATAGCGCCGGTGATAACGACCAACCCGGCGAGCGTTACGGTCAACATCGGGGACAACGCGAGCTTTACGGTTGGAGCGACCGGAAGCCCAACACTCGCCTATCAATGGTACACCAACTTTGTCGCAGTGGCCGGCGCGACAAGCTCGACATTTACGCTGTCCGATATTCAAGGACCGGATAATGGCATGCAAGTATATGCGGTCGTCAGCAGCCAGTATGGGAGCGCCACGAGCGCCAGCGCCACCATCAGCATCAACGGTTACCTTGCGCCGACAATCACCTCCGTGATGCCGAGCAGCCAAACCGTGAATGCCACATCGAATGCCAGCTTTACGGTCAATGCCGACAACGCGGCGGCTTACTTCTGGTATTTTGACGGCGCACCGCTGGCCAACGGCGGGAATATCAGCGGAGCCAATAGCGCGACGCTACAAATTAGTGACGCGTTGGAGCCCAATTCCGGCAGCTACCTGGTCATTGTCAGCAATTCGTTCAGCACCGCGACCAGCAGCGTGGTGACGCTGACAGTCACTGACCCCATAATCCTTGTGCCTCCGATGGGAACAACAAACCTGCCAGGCTCGACCTATACGTTCACGGTAACGGCCCTGGGCAGCACACCTCTGACTTACGCGTGGCTGACCAACGGCGTTCAAGACACGCAAATCAGCCCGAGTTCCAGTACATTCACGATTACCAATGCCGGGTCGCAGTACACGCTGGTCACGGTCGTTGTTTCCAACGTCTATGGCGCATGGGTCAGCAGCGCCGGCACGAACTCGGGCGGGACCGGAGCGCCCGTGATCTTTGACGTCAACCCTTACCTAATCTCCGATGATTTCAATTACGCCAATGGAAACATCACGCCGCAATCACCGTGGGGCAGACATAGCGGCTCCGCGAACGATTCCTTTGCGACAAACGTGGTCGTCACTGACATCTTTGGGAATACCGGCAGCAATGGCGTTTACTATATCAACCAGAACCAGGAGGATGACATCCAGCGCGAGTTCAGCGCTCCGCTACCAATCGGCGGGCCGTATGGGGCCAACATTCCCACGGGTCCCGTTTACGCCAGTTTCAGCATCGATATGACCCAGCTTCCCGCCAACCAAGGGGGCACCTATTTCGCCCATTTCTGCGATACCAACGAGTTCAACACGGGACCGGAAGGGTTCTTTTCACGGATATTCGCGCTGACAACAAATACGGCAGTTCCGGGCACGTATCGTTTGGGCATTGCGAACGGCCAAGGCGATTATTCGACGACGAGTTCACTTCCGTCCGGTCCAGCCCAAGTAATCCCGCAGGATTTGGCGTTAGGGATTCCTTATCAGGTCGTTGTGGAATTCCTTTACGATAACTTCGGCATGCATTCCACGTTATGGATTAACCCGGAAACTACGAATGGCCTGAGCGTGACCGCCCAGGACGCTCCAACAGAGACCAATTACACCGCGCCCTTGATGTACTTTGACTTCCGACAGAACGGGGGCGAAGGGGTGATGTACATCGACAACTTGCGCGTTGCGCAGGATTTTCCGGATGTGACGACAAATATCGCGGCTTTTCCGATTATCGGGATGCAACCAACGGGATTCACGAACTTCGCCGGAAATCCGACGTTCCTGGAAGTGGCCGCGACGGGAAAGGGCGTCACTTATCAATGGTTTAAGGACGATAGCAGCGTCGGGAACACGGGAACCAACGCGCTGTATCCGCTGCCGAATGAGAACAGCACGGACTCGGGGACATACACGGTGGTCTGCACGACGGACGCGGGCAGCGTAACCAGCTCGAACGCGATCGTCTCGGTGAGTGACGTGTCCACGCCGCCGTACATCACAACGCAACCCACGAATACGACGAATATTTTGGGCAGCCAGGCCACGTTCACAGTGGTGGCCAATGGGACTGGCCCGCTTTCGTATCAATGGTATTTCACCAACACTGATGGGAATTCAGGGTCGCTTGGCGACAACGGCATTACCGTTATCGGAGCCTATACGGCGAGACTTTTCCTGAACCATCTCACGACCAACGACCAACAGAGTTATTACGTTATAGTGACTGGAGGCGACGGCTCTGTACAGAGCAGCGCCGCTCTGCTGACGGTTTCGACGCCTCCGTTTAAGACCATCGCCTACCTGAGGGGTCTCATGGATCCGAATACATTTACTGTGACAGACACCAGCTTCTATGCAGTCGAAGGAACCGTGACGACTTACACGAACGTCACGTCCGGGAACACAGCCAGCTATTATCTGCAAGACGCCACGGGCGGCATCGACCTGTTCGTCACGGGCGACGACACATTTCGACCGTTGATTGGGTCGGATGTCATTGCGGCGGGGACTTTGGATGTCTTTGACAATGAACTGGAGCTGGAGGTGAGTGCATTTAGCGGCAGCGATATCTATTTTATAAATACCTACACGAACGGCAGCAATATCATCAATAATCTGCCTGCGGCGATAGTGATGCCCTTGGATTACCTGAATCTTGACGCGAACCAGTATTCTTTGGTTAGCAACGTTGATGGTTCGGTGATCATGCTGACCAATGTCACATTCCAATCGGTTGGCTCTCCGATCTTTACAAACACGGTGGAGGATTATCCGGTCGGAAACAATCTGGGCACCCTGACCCTATTCCTGGACACACAAGTCACCAACCTCTATGGACTGACCATTCCGACCGGCGCATGCACGATCACCGGACCGCTCATCCGACACAATACGGGCTGGGAGATGGAACTGACGAGTATTGCGCAGATCGTTACGAATCCGCCGCCGCCGATACCCTATAATGCGTTCACGGCATCGCTGGTGGGCGGTTATCCGGTCTTGACGTGGCCGGTCGTCCCATATAATTATGCATACACTGTGCTGGAGTCGCCGACCCTCACCGGTCCATATGAGCCGATCGGAGGCTATCAGATAAGTCCGGCACTGGTATTTACGAATGGCACGGGGATGTTTACGGATACAAATGCGCCCGCGGCAACAAAGTTTTACGAGATCGTAAGCCCGTAAACTGTTGCAGCAGCGATAATTGCAACGCGCGCCGCCGATTCGAGCCGACGGCGCGCCATGCATTTCCTTTATGAGAAAAAGATCGCGATCGAATAATGGCTTAATGGCATTGTCAGACGACCAAGGTCGCCAACCCGAACTGTCCCCAGCCGAGGCGTTCACCCTAATCGAGCTTCTGGTAGTCATAGCGATCATCGCGATACTGGCCTCCCTTCTTTTGCCGGCACTGGCAAAAGCGAAAGTTGAAGCGAAGAAAGCGAAATGCCTGGCCCAGAACAAGCAATGGGGCCTGGCCGAACAGATGTACATGCAGGATAATCATGACCACATCGCCGCGGATGGCTGGGGTAACGCGAGCACGGGTAATGGCGTATCCGGCTATCCGAATTTCTCGCAAGCGTTGGGATGGGGAAGCCCCAATGATCCATTGGCCTGGTTCAATCTTCTCCCCCCCTACATGAGTGAAAAGCCGCTGAGTTGGTATTACCAAAACCCGCCTCCAGGGGCGTCCAAGAATTATGAGAAATATCCGTTTCCCGGAGGCGTTGGCAGCCCGATCTGGCAGTGTCCCGAGGCCTACATGTCCACCGAAAGCGCCCAACAAACGTCGCCGGCCGTGATGGGAGAAGGCGGATATTTCAGCATGGCGCAGAACCTGGACCTTCGGCGCGTGATAGGGTCAGCCAAGAGCGACACCGACCTTGGGGAAGACTATTCCGAGACCGACCTGGTCACCGGCTATCCGACAACACTAAAAACGAGCGACCTGATAAGGCCGCTTTCGCCGTCCAGTTTGGTTTTATTTTTTGACGCTGCGTTTGATCCTGTAAGCGAGGTGGTCAATGGCAGCCCGGGCTATAATTCCATTAATCCCTCGGTGCGCTTTGTGTCTCTTTCGAGCCGTCACAACCAGGGGTCGGTGATTAATTTCTTTGACGGGCATTCAAAATTTTACACCAGACAGTATGTACTCCAAACGAATGGGGCGTGGAATGGAGGCGACATTGAATTGCCACTGCCGGATATCATGTGGAATCCGGCGCACAGGGTTTATATCGGGTACTGACTCAATTCAATCCGCATGGCCGTGATAAGTCTTGCCTGCTTTAAACAAACCGCGGAATTGCACGGCTTCGGCTTCCAGTTCCCTCTGGCCCTGAGCCTTGGCCAATTCTTCGGCGCGGGTCGCTGTTGAGAGTGCGTCGAGATAGCGGCCGGCCTCGGCGTAGGCGGCGGAGAGCGTCAACAATATGGCGGGACGTTTTTGCTCCGTGAGATCACAGGCGTGGGATGCCAATTCGACGGCTTCGTTGCCATTGCGCAGTTCCGGGCGGGAATCGGTGGCGGCTATCCACGCCAAGTGCTGCAACGCGTCCACGTAATCCGGATTTTTTAAGAGCGCCGCGGCGTAATGGCTCATGGCATCGCGCGTTTGCCCCAAATGTTCCAATGCGAGACCGAACTGGAATTGCACTTTGGAATCGGCGGGACGCGCGGCGGCGAGGGGCTTTAAAATTTCGGCGGCGGCGGGCCATTGTTGCTCCTGGTTGAGCGCCTGGGCGAGATTGTACTGCGTCTCGGTATCCGCGGGGTTCAGTTTGAGGGCGGCGCGAAGCTGCGCGATACCATCGGCGACACGGCCCGCCTGCAAATAACCGATCGCGAGGTTGTTGTGCGCTTCGGCGAGATCGGGGTCCAGGCGCAAGGCTTGCTCGTAGTGCGCGATGCTCTCCTTCCATTGGCCCTCCTTCATCATCGCCATGCCCCAATCGCTCTCGGCGGCGGCGGAATCGGGATTGTCCTTCAGGGCGACCTTGTAGTGCGCGACGGCGTCGTCGAACTTTCCTTCTTTGGCCAGGGCGAGGCCGACCATGATGTTCGCGGCATCGAACTCGGGGCGCAACCGCAACGCTTTTTTGAATTCGTCAAGAGCCTCGGCGGTTTGCCCTTTTTGCTCCAGCGCGCGGCCGAGGAAAAAATGGCCCTCGGGATAGGTGGGTTTGATTGACAGGGCCTTGCGATAGAGCGTGATGGCGTCGTCCAACTGGCCCTTTTCGGCTTTCATGCTGCCGACCAGGGTCATTGCCAGATAATTGTTGTCGGTGACTTCGAGCGCGCGGCCGAAAAGAGTAGCGGTGTCGCGCCAATATTTGAGTTCAACCGAAGTCACCGCGGCAAACGCCAGGGCCGCGACGGGAATCAATAGTTTGACAACGGGAAGGCGCCGTGCAATTTCCGCGACGGCCCAGACGACGACCACGAAGAAACCGATGCACGGAAGATAAAGATAACGGTCGGCCCACCCCTGCCCTCCCACTTGCACCAAGCCGATCACCGGGATCAGCATTCCGAGAAACCAAAGCCAGCCCACGGGAAGCCAGGGCAGCCGTTTTGCGCACGCGAGGGCGGCGAACGTCAGCAGAACCAGGGCGGCGCCGGTCGCTATTCCCAAGATCAGCGGCTCGTGGTGAATGTAGGGGTAATAAATTGACAGATGCCGGGGAAAAACGAGCACACCCAAGTAATCGAAATAGGAAACCATTGCGTGAATGATCCTCTCTCCCACCGGCAACACCGACCCCGAAGCGACGGCTTCCCCTTTGCTTTGCGCCCAAACTGTGATGCCGCACCAGAGCGCGCTCAACCAAAAAAGGGGCCATTTTTCCATGACCAATCGCAGCCACACCGGCCAATCGAGTCCACGCACGCGTTGAAGCGGCCACAAATCGAGGAGCAGCACCACACACGGAAACGTCACGGCCATCGGCTTGGACATGAGCGCCAACACATAGAGAACCAGCACCCAGCCGTAGCGAAATTTTGCGTTGGACGTTTGGGCTTTCGCATAGGCCCAAATCGCGAGTAGAAAGAAAAACGCGCACAATACGTCTTTGCGCTCCGCGATCCATTCCACCGATTCCACATGCGCGGGATGCACGGCAAAAAGCAGCGCGACGGAGGCGCTTCGCCAGATCGCGCCGGTCATTTGCGTCAAAACTAGAAACAGCAGGACGGTGTTGGCGGTGTGGATGAGGATGTTCGTCAAATGATGTCCCCACGGGCGCAGGCCGTAAACCTGGCAATCGAGCATGTGCGACAGCATGGTCAGGGGATGCCAATTTCCGGCGGTGACGCTGGTGAAGGCCCATTTGATGCCGGCGAGGGTGATGCCGGGCAGTACATGGCGGTTTTCCGTGACGTAGGCCTGATCGTCGAACGTTAGAAATTGGCAGCGCAAACCCTGCGCATAGACGGCGAACGTCACCGCCGCCAGCGCGAGGGATATCCAGACCGCGCGGCGTTTGTCAGGAGGTATTTGCATCAACGGAAAAATTTTCCACGCTTGACCGGCGTCCCACCCAAAAGAGCAACGCCGCCAACAGGACAAACGGAATCAACGCCAGCCAATCGGCGAGCGGACCGGCGTAGGCGGGATTGTGCGCCTCGGCCCATTTGGTGACGGCGGAGTCGGCATTGCTTAGAACTCCGGCCATGAACGCGATGAGGATCCCGGCAATCGCGCCGCCCGCAATGTAACCGCTGGCGAGCAGGACGCCGGGACTTTTGTCGCTCTCGGCGGTCAATTGCTCCTCGGAAAGATTTAACCCGCGCAAATGGGAGCGCTGGCCGCGATCGACGAACCATCGCACCAACCCGCCGATCATCAGCGGAGTGGAGGACGAGAGCGGAAGATAAACGCCTACCGCAAAAGCCAGCGACGGAATGCCGGACAGCTCGAGGACAATCGAAATCATCACGCCGAGGAGGACCAAGGCCCAGGGCAGTTGGCCGTTGAGAATGCCCTTGATGATGTAGGACATTAGGACAGCTTTCGGCGCGGAATATTTTCGCACTTCGGTGCCGTCGGGGCGTGTTTTGAACGAGCCGTTAATGCCTTCGTCCACATAATAAACGGGCGCGCCGGCGTCGTTGACGAGATACCTTCCGGCGCGTCCGCCGATATCCTCGGTTTTGTGCCATGCCCGATATGTGTGGGAATCGTCTTTGGCCTGGGGGCCGACGAGGTGTTCGGGAGCGCCGAAAATCGCGCCGGCGGGAGCGTGGAGGCCGGGGGCGACTTTGGCGATGGGGACGTAAACCGTGCCGGCGGCGTTCAAGCCGATTAAAATTGGACTCAGGGCGATGGCCGACAGCGCGGCGCCGATCATGATGGCGATTTGCTGGTATTTGGGCGTTGCGCCGAGGAGGAATCCCGTTTTGAGATCCTGCGAAGTTGCGCCGCCATTGGACGCCGCGACACAAACGATGCCGCCCACGGAGAGCGCAGTAACGTAGTAGCCAATGCCGGTCCAGCCCGCGAGGAGAAAAATCAGGCACGTCAATAATAATGTGGCGACCGTCATGCCGGAAATGGGATTGGACGAGGAACCGATTTCGCCGGTCAGGCGCGAGGAAACGGTGACAAACAAAAAACCGAACAAAACGATGAGCAGCGCGCCCATGGTGTTCATGTTGAGCGAAGGGGTGGCCCAAATCGCGAGCATGAGCGCCAAACAGCCGAGGACGACGACCTTCATCGAGAGATCGCGCTCCGTTCGGATGGCGGTCGCGCGCGTTTGGGCGGCGGCGGCGCCGAAGTCGGACAAGCCGGCGCGGATGCCACGCCAGATCAAGGGCATCGAAGTGAGGAGGCTGATGATTCCGCCCGCCGCAACGGCGCCCGCGCCAATGTAAAGAACGTAAGCGCCGCGAACGTCGTCGGGCGCCATGTCCTTGATCGGGATGAGGCCGGGCGCGACCGCACCAGCCGCGGCGCCGCCGAAAAACTTGATCATCGGAATCAAAACGAGATACGAGAGCACGCCGCCCGCCGCCATGATGCACGAAATTCGCGGGCCGATAATATAGCCGACACCCAACAGCTCGGGGGAAACTTCGGCGGAGATCGAGCCGCCGGCAAATGGCGGGCCGAAGATTTTTTCCGGGGTGTCCTTCCACGCTTTGAACGCGGACATCGCCGTCTTGTAAATAAGGCCGATACCGAAGCCGGCAAAAATCGCGGCGCCGCCCTGCTGTATGCGCTGCTTTTCGCCGGCATGTTGTGAGGCGGCGCGAGATTCCTCGTTTGCGCCGGCTTTGAGAACTTCGGCGCACGCGGTGCCTTCGGGATATTTCAGCGTGTGATGCTGCTGGACAATCAAGGCGCGTCGCAACGGGATCATCATGAAAATTCCCAGGAGAGCGCCGAGCAAACCGACGACGATGGGGCGCGTCAATTCCAGATCGAAGCCGAGAATCATGATCGCGGGCATCGTGACGCCAAGGCCGAAGGCGATGGATTCGCCGGCGGAACCGGCGGTTTGGACGATGTTGTTTTCCAGGACGGTTGCGTCCTTGCCGCCGAATTTATTCCAAAGACGAAATAGCGTCAGCGAAATGACGGCCACTGGAATCGAGGCGCTGACGGTGATACCGACCTTGAGCACGAGGTAAAGCGAGGAAGCGCCAAAGACCATGCCGAGGATGGCGCCAAGGATGAGTGCGCGCGGGGTGAATTCGCGCATCCGTGTTTCCGGCGCGATGAACGGGCGCGGGGCGGGTTGCGCGTCGATTTCGGAACGTGTTGCAGACGCCATGCTGAATGCTTCTTTGCGCTAAGATAAGAGGCCGGGCGCGAAAGGCGATTCAAAAAGCAATGGGCCTAGGTCATTTTCTTTCAGGGCCAGGACAAAATGTAGAAGCGCTGGGGAAAATTGGTGGCGGCGGAGTCGGTGAATTGCAGGGTGCCCGCGCCGTTGGCGGCTGCGGAACCGATGTCGAGCCAGTTTGTGGAATTCAAATTGGTGCCGGCCCAGACGGAATAGGTGAGATTGGTCACTCCGACGCCATTGAGCAGAATCGCGCCGCCGGACCTGGTGACGGAGTCAAATACAGGCTGCGGCATCGCGCTGGTGGATGTGAGGACGACGTTGTCGGTGGCGCCGCCTTTGTAGGTGATTTTCAACTTTGCGCCATTGTTAGCGGTAAGAGCGCCGCCCTCGGAAAGACCCGTGAAGGTTCCCGCGGCGGCGCTCCCGCTGTTGTTGTTGATGATGCTGTACTGCTGGTTGGTGGAAGCTGGAGAAAGGAAGACGGTTTTGAGAGTGGGATTGGCCAGAGTGATTGCGCCGCTGGCATTGATCTGGTCGTGGCTGGCTCCGTTTATCTCGACGAGGTAGGTGGAACCGGAATTAAGAGCAAGACTGCCGACCCTCAGCATTCCGGGACTGTGGCCGGGGGAAATCGTGGAGCCGTTCAACGCGGTCAACGCGCCAATGGTGCCGTTGCCCCCCAATGTGGCCTGGTTGTCAACGGAAACGGAACTGTGCCCCAAAAACCCGTCCACATACATTGTCCCCGAGGCGACCTGTGTTTGACCGAAGTAACTGCTGCTCCCACTAAGCGTCAATGCGCCGAAACCGGCTTTGATAAGAAAGCCGCCGGCCAACCCGGTGATCGGACCGCTAAAGGTCGTGGAAAGGTTGTCGTAACCAACGGATAAGGGACCGTTTGCTATCGCCACTTGACCGGATCCCGAAATCGAGCCCGCAACGCATGCCGCCGAGAGAGACAGCAAACCATCGCTGGCAATGGATATGTCTGAATTGCTGCTGAATTGATTCGCCTGGAGCACTTGGACGATCACGGAGTCCGGACTGAAAAAGTCGTTGCCGATGGTCAACGGCCCGGGGATCGCAACGGCGTTCGTTTTGCTCAAATTGAGGTTTCCCTGGGCCAGTTCCCATGAAGTGGTGAATGTGTTGGGAGCGGTGCCGTTGAGGATGAGTGTGCCCGTGCCTTGCTGAATAACCCCGCCGATGGTCACACCGATGCTGCCGCTGAAAGTAGTCTGACCCTCGATCAACAGGGTGGTTGTCGTGGGCATTGTAATGTTGCCGGCCCAGGAATTGGTGCCGGTCGCGACAATGGCGCCGACCCCGCCTCCGCTGCCGGAGACGGTCAGAGTCTGTGCGCCAACATGGACGCCGTCCTCCAACTCAAGCTCCGCGCCGTTGGAGATCACTGTGCCGCTGGTCAACGCACCTGGGGTGCCGTTGTCGATTATAGCAAGTATTCCGGCGGTAACCAGAGTAGGGCCGGCATAAGTATTGGATGCCGCCAAATCCATTTCGCCTGGCCCCGCCTTGATGATGCCGCCGTCGGTCATCGGGGCGAATACGGACAGAATCGAGTTGCTGGCAACGGTGAATGTGCGATTGGATCCGTCAAGAGAGATATCGACAAAGAATAGCACTGACTCCGATGGTCCATTTTGCGCGGTCACATTCCCGTTCAATGTAACGTCGCCGTCCGCCAAAATGCCGCCATTAAGAGCCAACGGGCCGAAGGTCTGGGAATTGTCCTGAAGATTGATTTGAGCGCCGTCGTTGATGGTGACCATGACGTTGGAGGAAATTTGGTTGGAAGCATACTGCTCCTCGAGCACAACTGTGGAGTTGGTTCCAGCGGGGCCAACGACCACTGGCCCGTTGAGCATCAAGGTGGCGGGGTAAAAGCCATTATCCGTATAAGCCTGCAAAAGAAAGGTTCCGGCATCGACATAAGTGGTGCCGGTAAAACAGTTGGTGAGCGAAGTGCCTCCCAAGCTCAATGTGCCGGGGCCTGTTTTGTGAAAATTGGCCGAACCGGCCACGGCCGGATATATCCCGCCCTCAGCGGTGAGGTTGGCGCTGGCGTCACTAACCAGCACGGCTGAGTCGCTGGCCACGACGGCGCCGCCATCCAGTACTGAACCGTCCGCTTCGACGACTATCGCGCCGCCAGTTCCATTGGTTCCGTATCCGTTGATCAGTACAGGGATCTCGATCAGATTGCTGCTCGTAAGGGTGAGTTGGGCGCCGCTTTCAACAACGACCGCGTTGGTGCTTCCGGAGTACTGGACGCCGAGAGGTTCCGCACCGGCGGTTTGAGCGATCACTTCCCCCTGTTCAATGATCGTGCTGGCACCGTACAAATTGGTTCCTGTCACCAAAAGAGATCCAATCCCATTTTTTACAATGGCGTTGACGTCGTTTTCTGTCTCGATATCCGTATTCAACTCCAGCAGGCCGGAAACGACATCAATGTAAGTATTGGAACTGGAATCGGGGGACATCAGGGTCAGTCGGGGTGCGGAGAAAGGGCCAAAGGTGGATCCGAAGCCGATGATCTGCGATGAGCCTCCGAAGGGCGAAGCATAGCTGGTGAGGGTTCCAACGGTCAGAGATCCATAGTTAGTTCCGCTCACAGGCACGCCACCGGACTCACTGTTTACCAATGCCCCCGCAAGGCTGACAGTGCCGCCGTAAAGCGTCAGATTGGTGATGATCTCGGATGCGTAGCCTTTCAGGACGAGCGAGCCGGTTTCGGCAATTGTCACAGACGAAGCCAATTGGCCGGACAAGGCGTACTCCTCGACCACCTGCGAGGAGGGTCCCAAAAACGTTCCTATCTGCAACGGGCCGGCAAGAGCGGGAATTCCCAGGCAATTGAATATGCCGCAGCTATATTTGCCGAGAAAGACCGTGCCCCCGTTGACCCAGCAACTGCCGGTGCAAGAATTGGCGTTGGTGCCGTCCAAGGTCATTTGGCCGGAACCCTCATATGTCCATCCGCCGCCGGTTCCTGTCAGGGCCGCCTGGATATCCAGCGATGCGGCGGAACTCGTGGAAATGGTGTTCGTATCGTCAAGGATCAAGTTCATGGTGCCGTCAAAGGTCACATTCGTGCCCGCGCAATAAACATTGACGTTATACCCGCCCGGGAAGGGACCGCTGCGCCCGGACAAAACGAGATTTATGCCGCCGCCCTTTCCGTAAAAGTGATAATTATTCCCTGTAATCACCAGGGAATCCGCGCCCAGCGCGCCAAAAAACTCGTTATAGATGTCGTTGGTCACCGACGTGCGCGAAACCCCCGGCGGAAAAATAATCTGGATGGGAAGCGTTTCGATGACTTCCGGCGGGCTGTTAGTCACCCAATTGCTGGGGTTGCTCCAAAGTCCGTTGGCCGAACCGGTCCACGTATGAATATTGGCGCGCGTTGAATTGGCCCAAAACAGGCACAATGCAGCGAGAACCAAAATGTGGAGGAGACGTTTGCATTTGTTCACGCGCGAACCATCGCCGATTTGGGCTTGGGCCGGAATGTGCGAGTCACGCACAGGGGTGTGCGTGTTGAGCACAGGCGACAAGCCGTTGCAAAATCTCCGGACGGGGCGATATTGGAATATGACAAGCCAGCATCTACTTCATGATGGTGGATTGGACGCGCGGGAAGCCGCCGAAAACAAATGGCAGAGACACGTGATTATCGCTCTCTGGATACTTGTGGCGGTTTTGGTGGGGGCGACTGCCGGTCTTTTGTATGTGAGAGCACATCGGTATTTCATGCCCTCCCCAGATCAAACGACCCAGGTTTCACCGTGGCCGGACGGTATTCCTTGAGGCTCGCGGCCGATTCACGAAATCAAGCGTGGCTAGCGCTTCAACCGGCCTTCCTCACGGGCGCGTTCCAAAATTGAATTGATCTCGCCCCCGATCAAAATAGCAAAACTGGAAAGATAAAACCAGAGCATCAAAACGATGATCGCGCCGATGGAACCGTAGGTCACATTGTAATTGCTGATATGATGAACGTAGTACCGGAACGCGAAAGAGACGATTAACCAAATTCCCACGCCGGTGAGGGTCCCAGGCAGCAACGTGCGCAACTGTTCGTTCGGCAAATGGGGGCCGTAATAGTAGATCAGACCGAATGCGCCGAGCACAAAACACAGCAACAAGGGCCACTGGAGGAAGTTCCAAGTCAGCGTGAATTCTTTTTGCCAGCCGAACCGGGCGGCGAGAGCCGATGCGACGTTGCCGCCGCAAACAACGAGCAATAACGCCACCACCATGAGAGCCGTCACGACGATGGTGAGGCCGATGGAGACGAGTTTTTTGCGCCACCACGGGCGGTCGTTCTTGACTTCGTAGGCAAGATTGAGGCCGTTAATGATTGCGGACATTCCGCTGGAGGCCGACCACAGGGCGGCCAGCAATCCGAAAGAGAGCTTGCCCGCGCTGCTTCCCCTGGCGACCTGGCCCAGACCGGTTTCGATGAAGGTGGAGGCGGAGGATGGAAGGACCGCGCCCAGATAGTGCGAGATGGCGTTGCGGACGATGGTGCCGGGCGCCACAAACATCCCGAGCAATGCCGTCAAACATAATAAAAGCGGAAAGAGGGCGAAGAAGAAATAGTACGCAAGCTGCGCCGCTTGGTTGTTCACCCGATCTTTTGATAACCGAACCGCCAGGAAGTGGATCCAGTGCCGCCAATGCAACCCGCAAATGCACAGGCCGGACTTTGGCGGCTCCCCTTGCGCTGTCTCTTTTTCGTGGCCGGTCGATTTCACGTTTGACGGTCGTTCCCACAATATAGCGGCGACGGTTCCGGCACAGGGTGGGTGTTTCACCCCTCTTGCCGCCTCATCGCGGTCGCCTAATTTGAATCAGATGAAAGCGCGATTTTGCTCTCAAATTGGAATTTTGGCAATGACCGCCGCGACGCTGGTTTTTTGCGGGAGCGGGCTTGGCCAATCTTATGACACAACGGCCCAGTCGCCGCAAATCACCGCGACCGGCAGGGCGACTTTGGACGCGACGGCGGACAGGGCACAAGTCCGGTTCATCGTCGAATGCGAGACGAATGACGTCGCGGCGGGCCAGTCAGCCGTCAACAATGGCGTCAGCCGGGCGTTCGCCGCCCTGGAAAATGTCGGGGTGAACCGGGAAGCCATTCGGGCTTCGGCAATTGACGTGATGCCAATCTATACCGATGCCGGGGGTAAGGATGTCGCGCTAAATCTAACGGGATTTCGGGCGAAGGCGGGCATTGACGTGGATTTGCAGGCGGAACAACTGAACCACGTCGGCACCGTGGTGGATGCCGTGATGAAAACCGGCGGGACCAGGCTGGACGGAATTACGTTCAACGTTAGCCCCGGTTCGCCGCAACGCACCGCGGTCATCCGGCAGGCCACGCAGGACGCGCAAACCAAGGCGCGGGCGATGGCAGCGGCGTTGGGAGTGCAAATTGCGTCTATGGAAGGAGCCGGCGA